>JAGWHA010000025.1 GCA_028867095.1 Microcaldota archaeon
CATTCTTCCATGGTACTGTCAGCAACCTGCTGAGTTCTCCTCTTTCCAGATCGACTATTACATCCTGGACGTCGCCAAGATATTGTCCGGAATCACTGTAGATATCCATGTGATATATGTCAGATATTTTCATATGCTCGCCTGAGTAGGATACTTCTTATAGATTTATAAAGTTTTTCGGATTAGTGGAATTTTACCTCGAGAGAAAATTTTGCGCTTTTTTTACGGTTTTGGGAGCTTATATAAATCTTGAATGAGCCATTAGAGAGATGATATGCAGACCTTAAGAAGGATCGACCTGATGTCGATTGGGAAGATTTATGCCGCCCTGGGGGCGATCTACGGGCTGGTCGCCGCGCTGGTACTGGATGCTATGTTTGCCGTACTTGGAACGGCTCTGTTCCCTGCCTCTGTGGGAGGGGCCCTGGGGGGCGCGGTTCTGATAGGGCTTCCGATACTCGGGATAATCGGGGGGGCGATACTTGGGTTTATCTTCTCGGTGATTGGCGCCGCAATATACAATGTGATTGCAGAGGCGATAGGAGGGGTCAAGTTTAACATCTCAGGAAAGCCGACAAACGTCAATAAGATTGACGTTGCGTCCTACGTGAAGATTGTGGCGATCGGCGCTTTGATTGCCGGGCTTGTGCTTGGGATCATAGCCACATTCGCACTGCCATCTCTGCTTAGCAGTGCGATGGCGGGGACAGGAGGCGCGGTTTTGGGGCTTGTCTCCGGCTTTGCGCTGATCGGCCTGCCGATACTTTTCCTGATTATAGGGGCGGTAGGCGCTGCGATATATGCGGTACTCTTCAACTTCTTTGTCAAGAACGTTGGGGGGATAGTGGTTAACATCTCCAAAAAGCCCATGGCGCTAAAGCGCGTGGACCCTATGAGCTACGCGAAGATCGTCACCTTGATCGGGGTTGTGATGACGCTGATCATCGGTGTGATTACCGCTCTGGGCACCGGACACGACTTCGCAGTCGGCGCAGTGAAGATAGTGACCTCGCTGATAACGAATGTGATTGTCACATTCGTCTCTGCGTATATAGGAATCCTGATCTTCAACTTCGTGGCTTCGAAGACTGGAGGAATCGTAATCGACCTGAAGTAAGATTGGCTTTGCCCTTCGCCAAAGGCGGCGAGGGGCCCGATTATTTTTTAGCTTACGGCTGCATCCAGTCTATCTCATAGTAGTCATGCCTGCTTCCGGGCAGCTCTATCCTCTTGACACGGTAGTAAGTGACCGCAGTCTCCCTGTCGGCAATCGCAAGGACGAGCTCGAGCTTCTTTGCCTGCGCTCCCCTTATGGCCCCTGAGAGCTCGCTGCCGCCTATGTACTCTTCCTCTCCGAGGGAGAGCAGTGCAAACTTAGGAGGGGATTTTTCTGGGCTCTCGGTGTCACCGCCCTTTCTGTGGTAGAGCAGGAAATCTATTTTGCCTCCCTTTGCGGCGGCCTTGCCGGGGATTGCGAGTATGAAAGTCTTTCGCACTGAATGTGCAACGCGTATCGCCCTGGCCCATTCGGAAATCAGGAGCTTTGACTCTTTTGGGAAGACGTGTATCACGTGCTTTGAGTGGACCCAGTTCTCGTCTTTGATCGGCTTTGCCCCCGGGAAGTAGACCCTAAAATGGGTGCCGAACTTGAATCCTGTCTTTACCACGTATCCGTGATTCCTGAAATCCTTGTAGACCTCGTATAGCTTTAGGAAATCGGACCTCCTCCTTCTCGCGCTGCTTATCACCTTCGCCTTCGTCGAGTTTCTTAGTGCGAGCCGTCCCTTTTCCACTAGGAACAGAGTCTCATAGGCGTCGAGCTTGTTGAGCCTTCCCCGCTCTGCCGCCTTGTATGTCCCGTACTGGCCGAGCCAATAGTTTTCGTAGAGGTGCTTTCCATTCTCGTCGTCCTCGATCACTGACATGAGATCGTGCTGGAAGAAGGTCCCTTTGAGTTTGTAGCGTGGCAGCCTGATTCTCCCTCCAGGATATCTCTTGATTGGGGTTGCGTGGGGCGGAAGATAACTCGTGTTGGGAGTGCGAAGTATCAGGCCCCTGTCCCTCCAGTCCTTGTATGCAAAGTACCTTGACATTAGCTTCTTGCTTGAGAACTTGCCTGCAAGCTGCGTGAATGTCACCTCTTTCTTGCTCGATCTGCACTCTGCGTTCCTCACGTCCATAAGATAGAGGGCCTCCTCTGGAATTAGCTCCAGCTTCCCTTTTAAGATCTTGCCGTAGCTGCTCTTCACGAGTGCATCTTTTGTAGGAGGGTCTGCGGCGTATATTTTTTGGCCTTTGAGCTCCAGTGCAAGCGACATCGAATCCTAAAGAATCAATCGCTATCAAGATATAAATAAGATTGAGAAGCGGGTTTTATACGAAAGCTCGGATACGCTTAAAAATACCCTGAGCGAAGTTTGGTTATGAAGAGAAGTCCGAAGCGCAGAACCGAGCTTGACAGGATCCTAACAGAGATTGTCGAGGAGAATCGGCAGGAAGCGCTTAACAGGAGGCAGGTGTGGGAGCACCTCTGGAGGCGCGATCCTGAGGGGGGATGCACAAAGTCGACGGGCCACTATGTCAGGCTCTCTTCCACAAAACGCTGGCCGGTACTCGATGTGGCGTCTGGAAGCGGGCGTTTTCTAAAGCTGCGCGACAAGGACAGCTGGTACGTCGGGATAGACGTGGCATGGGAGGCTGTGAAGATAGGCGCAGGCAGAAATAAGGGATCGGACTATGTTCAGGCGGATGCGGCGTACCTCCCTTTCAGGGAAGGGGCGTTTGAGAAGGCATTTAGCTTTCATGGGATTGATTTCATCGGGCAGTATGCGCCCAAGGCGGTGGGGGAGCTTGCAAGAGTTGTAAGAAAAGGGGGGGATATTCTCTTCACCGTGCACCACACAGACCTGCTGATCGGCAAGGGAAGGGAATTTGTGGAGCTGGGGCACGGAAAACTTTTTGGAGTCCACAACCCTTTGTATTTGGATGGCGTTTTCGCAATTGACAGGGACGGATTGGACGTGCTTCTTGAGGAGGCGGGAGTAAAGGACAGCGGAACGATGATGTGGGCAAAGAAGAGTGGGCAGGGGGTTCCTGTTCTTAGCTCCGTTCTCGTCAAGGCTGTAAAGCGATAGGCCCCAGCAAGTTTATAATATTCCTATTTTCTATTACTACCAAGGCGCTTAGATGGGACAGGAAACTAGCATGGTTCAGGCGCAGGGAGAGCCACACGTTCCCCAGGAGCTTAAGACAATGATGGCTAGGCAGGGATACCACTTTGTGGGAAGGCACTCTGCGATAAAGACCTGTTTTTACACAGCAGACAGCATGCGGCTTGAGGGAGCGACATGCTACAAGCACCAGTTCTACGGGATACAGAGCTGGAGGTGCATGCAGTCAACGCCGGCAATCGGTTGCAACCTGGCCTGCAGCTTCTGCTGGAGGATAATCCCGGAGGAGATTGGGATAAACTGGAACGAGCTCAACGCACTTGGGAACTGGGACGACCCGGACTCGATTGTCGAGGGGCTAATTGATGAGCAAAGGAAACTGGTCTCTGGATACAAGGAGAATCCAAAGACGGACTTGAAGAGATGGAAAGAGGCAAACGACCCCGCGCACGTCGCGCTCAGCCTGACTGGCGAGCCGATGTTCTATCCGCTGATGGGCAAGCTTCTCGACGCGTTCCACAGAAGGAAGATCAGCACCTTCCTTGTGACCAACGGGACGATGCTGCAGGCGCTAAAAAAGCTGACCGTGATGCCAACGCAGCTCTACGTCTCGATACAGGCCCCAAACCCTGCGGTCTACGAGCAGCTCGCCAGGGCGAAGACGCTCAATGCCTGGCAAAGCTTCCAGGAGTTCCTAAAGGTCTTTTCGACGCTGCGAACGCGCAGGGTCTTTAGGCTCACGCTGGTTCGCGGGATAAACATGACTGATGTCGATGGCTACGCGGAGCTTGTAGCAAAAGGTAAGCCGGATTATGTTGAGGTCAAGGGTTTTGTTTTTGTGGGGGGAGCAAGAGGAGAGGACAGGCACCTCACCTACGAGCACATGCCAAGGAAGGAGGAGGTGATTGAGTTCGCGCAGAAGATCGCGCAGCGCGCGGGATACTTGGTTGCGGATTACCACGAGCACAGCAGAGTGGTGCTTCTGTGCGCAAATGAGGAAGCTGCAAACAGGAGAATAATAAATTTTGAGAAGTGATCTGATGGCAAAGAAATCCCGTGGGGCATCGTTTGGACTTGGAGACATAAAGAAGAGTTCCGACTACCGCGAGCGCATCAGAGGATACGAGAAGATACTCATACTCATAATGCTGCTAAGCTTTGTCGTCTTCATCGCGATTGCGGCGTTTGCGATACTGAACGAGGGCATTGACACTTTCGTTCGGAGCGTCGAGTCTATCAATCTCTTCTACTACCTAATTGCCGTTATAATCGTATTTGCTGGATACGCGGTGCGATTCCCGAAGTGGGAGATGTACACCAAGAGGCTTGGCGTAAAGATAGACCGCAGCAAGAACTTCATGATATACCTCTCGATGTACTCGATGGACATAACGCCTGGAAGATGGGGCAGGGCGATTGTCTCATATACGATAAACAGGCTTACCAACGTGAAGTTCAGCAAGACCTTCCCTGCGGTGGTGGCCGACATCTTTACCGACTTCGCCGGTTTTTCGATTGTGGCCGTCGCCTCTGCGCTTTTGGTAAAGCAGTACGTGCTCGTTTCCATAGTGGCGAGCCTTCTGCTGCTCATACCGTTCATCTTCCTCTACAACAAGGCGGCGTACTCGATATTCAGCACAAGGCTGAGGAAGTACGCCCTGTTCAAGAAGCTCTTTGAGGTGGGCGACAAGTATTTCATACACAACAAGCTGCTCGGGAAAGGGGTTTACTTCTACTCGATGATATACACTATCCCCGCGATGGTCATAAGCGGGCTGAGCCTCTACTTTGTGATGCTCGCCTTCGGAATCAACGTGGGATACGCCTATCTGCCCACGATAATATTCATCTCCTCGATATCCACGATGCTCGGGATGGTGACTGGCCTTCCTGGGAACATAGGGGTTACTGATGCGACCCTGCTCGGATTCCTTGTTGCTTTCTTCGGAGGCTTCGGGATAACGCTCGGCCTCGCGTCCGTGATTACGATATTCTCTAGGCTTGTGAACATCTGGTTCGTGCAGCTCTTCGGGTTCTCCTCGCTCGCCTACACGCTCAGGTACTGGAAGGAGGGAGTGAAGAAAACTTGAGCAGCGCTTCCTCCTCCGCAAAATTTAGTTTTGCGGGGATTATGATTGTCACGATCTTTCCCTCAAACATCCTTAGTTCCTCTTTCCCGATCTTCGCAATCTCAAGATAGGCAATCTTCTGTGTCTCCTTTCCGATGTCTCCGAGAACAAGTACCTTCGTATCATGCTTTAGGATGTTGTAGTTTCTCTGCCTGTCCGCCCCGTGCAGCAAGGAGATGGCCTCCGCAAGCCTCATCCTCCTCTTTTCTGCGTAGTGGTAGTCAAGGAGGCACATTGTGTGCTCCCCTGCCTCCAGATTCTTCTTTATCACTTCGATGTAAGAGATTGGCTTGTAGTTGTCGCTCCAGAAGGCGAGCGTTGTCGTGGGCCCGAATTTGTAGACGTCCAGTCCGCTCTCCCCTATTGCGGCAGAGAATATGGAGGCTGCGTGGTAAACCCTGTACTCCACCCCCATCTTGTGCGCAAGGTCGAGTATAGTGTGGTGGGTGGTGGCAATCAGCGGGTCGCCGGAGACTAGTATTGCTATCTTTTTTGTCTTTGCGCGCTCCACCATGAGCTTTGCATTCTCCTCAAGGTCTGACCGGTTCAGCAAAATTAGGCTCACGCCCAGGTCCTCTCCGATGGCTGCGATGTCCTCATCTGTTATGAAGTTTGTGTACTGGTCGATTAGCACTTCATCGGCGCTTGCGGCCGCCTCAATCGCATTTCTGGGGATTTCCCTGTGGCTTAGTCCCATTCCGATTAAAAAGAGCATTGAAACACTAGTCCCTTATTCCATCCGTGGTTATCTTTATGACAGCCTCCCCTTCCGGCATGCTTGGGGAATCGACCAGCCTGACGATCCTCTTGTCCTCCTTTCCCTTTCTCATATACAGCCTTGTCTTTGCTGCGTGCGCAAGGATGTTCCCGCCGATTGGGGTTGTCGGGTCTCCAAACAGGATTCCTGGGTTGTCCATGACCTGGTTTGTGATGTAAACTGCTATGTTGTGGGTGTCGGCAAGCATCTGGAGCCTGTGGATGTGCGCGTTGAGCTTCTGCTGCCTCTCGTTTAGCGTTCCCCTCCCCAAGAACTCCGCCCTGAAGAGCGATGTGAGCGAGTCGACCACAATAAGCTTGATGTTCTTCTCCTTGATCAGCTTGTCGGCTCTCTCCGCAGCGAGTATCTGCTGCTCTGTTGTCTGCGCCCTCACCAGGAAGATGTTCTCAAGCACCTTCTTTGGGTCTAGGTCTGCGGCCTTTGCTATCGCCTCGATCCTCTCCGGGCTGAATGTGCCTTCGGTATCGATGAACAAGACGGCTCCGTCCAGGCCCCCTTTGGACACTGGCAGCTGCGTGTTGACCGTGAGCGTGAAACCTATCTGCGACTTTCCCGAGGCGAACCGCCCGTAAGCCTCGGTTATTGCCTTTACCTCCACCCCTCCGCCTATTAGGTCGTCAAAGCTCTTTGAGCCGGTGCTTATCCTGCCAAGCGACTTGGCAGTCTCGTATGCCTCTGTTCCGGTCCGGAACTCCAGTGTGGTAGCCTGCTTTGCCCCCTCGATCGCCTTCTTTGCGACCTCGACAGAAATCCCGGTGGTGTCGGCAAGCTCCCCGGCAAGGGCTGAGGCGACCTTGTCAAGGGTGTCGTAGCCAGCGGTGATCAGTTTTTGAGCCGATGTCGGACCGATGCCTGGAAGATCCTCAATGCTTTTTACCCCTTTCTCCTTTGCCATTTCAACCCCCTCTAGAAAATGATGTAGATGTATATGGGTGAAATAGGAATATTAACCCTTCGAAAAACAGTGCATTTCCCAACGTAAAGAATATATAAGTAGAGATAAATGAAGTTAATGAAATTTAGGGTCGGAGATGACAGTAGGATGTGGAATATTAGGAAGAGGCCAATCCGTTTGCACGGACTGGCAAGGCGACCAGTTTAACCCTTCCTACAGTAGAGAACCCGTAGGTATATTGGCGGATTTAAGATTTAAAAACGTATGTTTTTAGTGGAATATTTCATAAAAATGGAAAGATACTATGCTCAACTTTTTGACTTTGGATAGGTACGGAATACTCGCCGCAATCGCCTTAGGAATTGGGATCTTGTTCTTCGGCGGAGGATTGGGGCCGTTCTTCCTTGTGATAATGCTCTGGTTTCTTGTGCTCTCTGGAATCGTGACCTGGATAGGGAGCCGCAGAAAGAAGATGATAGGGGTCTACCAAAAGTACAGGAGCTGGAACAACGTGGTTGCGAACGGCATCGTTCCGCTGCTCATTACGGTGCTCTACTATTTCAACTCGAACGGCTCGATAATGCCAAATAGCTTCATAATAGTCTCGTATGTTGCTAGCGTCGCGGCCATAACTGCCGACAAGTTCTCAAGCGAGATAGGGGTTCTGGGCGCAAAGCCGATCATGCTCATGACACTAAAGAAGGTCAGGCAGGGCACGTCCGGGGGGATAACGGCGTTTGGGATAGGGGCTGGACTCCTAGGATCGCTTCTGATTGGGATCACAATGGTAAATATCGCCAACTACGGCGTTCTGCTCGTGGTTGTGATAATCGCAGGCCTAATCGGGAACCTTGTGGACTCTGTTGTCGGATACTGGGAGGAACAGGGGGTGGGGAACAAGTTCACCACAAACTTCCTCTGCTCTGTCGCAGGATGGGCGGCGAGCCTGATGCTTCTGCTTATAATCTAATAGGAAAAAACCTTTGCGTAGTTTTCGTAGGTCTTCATTATCTGCGCGTTCTTTTCAAACATAGTCGCGGCATCCCTTGCCAGTCCTATCAGCTCTTCTTTGAAAATCTGTTGCTCTGCGGTGATAACGGCCTGGTGTAACTTGCTCTCTTGGGCCTTTTCATGAGGCGTTGTGGCCTTTGAGACAAACTTTATCTGGCCATCGACAATCCTAAGTAAGGACTTGATGCCCACTCCGTCGACTTTCTCTGAGGGCGCCTTGCCCTCGTTTACTATAGCGAGCGTTTTCTCGATTACCCTTGGCAATGCACTCTTATCCAATGTGACTTTGGCGTATTCCATTGTTTCCACATAAGTATTCGGTTTTCCCGCTTTAAAAGGGTGATTTATCGGGCGTTTAAAACAAGCGTGTTTGTGGTTTTGTGACCTTTCCTTCGAAAAGAAATGGTGCGAGTGCCGGGATTTGAACCCGGGTTATAGCCTTGGGAAGGCCATGTCCTACCAGGCTAGACTACACTCGCATGGAATACATTGGGCAGTCTGGATTTTAATAGGGATAGACTATCTGATGTAGGTGAAGTTCTCCTTGTTCCCCTGGCTCTCCCTTTGCATGGCCTCCTCCATCGCCTTCATAATCTTCTGCGTCTCCTGGCTTATCTTCTCCATGTTGTCTAGGTCGATCTTGAGGCCGAGCTCCTTGACAAGGATGTCCAGGACCGCCTTTGCGGCGTGGGCGTCAACCTCAAGCATGCCTGTCTCCCCCATTATGCACGTCCCCGTGAGCTTGTGCTTCTTTGCGAATGCGAGCAGCAGGCCTGCCGACCCCCAGATCATTCCCGAGGCCTGGCCGAATATCACACCCTTGCTCTTTAGCTGTGGGATCGTCGACCTGTCGGTGGTGACCGCGAAGACCCTTGGCTCCTTGATGTACTGGTTGCTGGTGTTGTAGCCGCCGACGGTGTAGATCATCTTTCCCCCCAGCTTCTTGTAGAACTCGACTATCTTCTCGTTGATCTCATACTGCCCCTCAGGGGACATCGCCTGGAAATCCCCCACAAGAACGATTAGGTCTGATGCCTTCTTGTCCTTTGAGGGGTTCTTCCAGTGGTAGAACCTGTTGCTGACCAGCCTGATCCCCCCCGACTTTAGCATCATGACCTGGTGCGGGAAATGCGGGGAGTATAGGGTTGCAAACTTGTTTGCCTTGAGCTCGTTCTTCACGTGCTCCCCGACGAGGCTCCCGACGTTTCCGATTCCGGGAAGCCCGACTAGAAGTACCGGGTTCTTTGGCTTCACCGACTTGTTGCAGTAGATCTTCGTGTTTCGCATGGGCCTATACCTTGTCCTTCTTTAGGTTGATTGTGCTGTTAACAAGCACCTTTTCGAGTATCGTGTTCGCATTCTTTATCCGCTCCTCTGCCTTTGGATAGCTTGAGTCCTCGGACAGCAGCTTGTACCTTGGCGCACCGAGGTAGTTGATTGAGATTCCGAGCTTCTCGACCTCCTTGAACGCTTTTTTGATGAGCAAGATTCCCTGCTTTGTGTCGTATACCGTGACCTCCGCGATGTATGCCACCTGGTATATCTTCGGCTTGATGTTCTTTGCGACGATTTCTTTGATTGCGATTGTGAACTTCGGGTTGACCTTCATCCCCTCAAAGGCGTCCTTGCCCTCCACAAACGTGTTTATTATCTCCGTGTAGGTCTTGTACTTCTTTGCGACCTCGGCGATTATCTCCTGCGTCTTCTCCTTGAGGTCCGCTGCCGCCACCGCCTGCGTGAACAGGTTCTCGGCCCTCTTCTCGAGGTTTGCGTCGTTGACCTTGTCCTTCTCCTCCTTCTTTGTGACCTTCTTTAGCGAGATGTCGATTGCCTTCTTCTCCCTGTCTATGTAGACTATCTTTCCGACTCCCTTGTGGCCCTCCTTTACGAATTCGTGGATGTTCTTTATCCAGCCCGAGGCGACCTCCTTTATCGGGATGTACGCATCGTGGTTGCCGTACTCGATCAGCTCGCAGTATGCGCCAAAGGGCATCACCTTCTTTACCCTTATCAGGACAAGTTCGCCAACTTCAGGCATTGGCTTTGGTATTATCATGTAATTCAGCGCTTGATCTCAAGCTTCTTCTTGGTCTTGTTGCCGAAGACCCGCTCTATCGACTTCTTGCACTCCTTGCACTGCAGAATTGCCTTCTGCTTCTTGCCGAGCTTCTTTACAGGGGTCTTAGCCTTGACCTTTCCTACGTATCCCCTGATCTTTCTGTTGTGCCTTCTGTTGCTCACGCTCATTCCCCTGCTCGGGTTCGCTGGCTTTGAAGCTTGTATCTTCGTAACCGTGTGCTCCGTGTGCTTGTTGCAGTAGGGGCAGTATGCCATAAGTTCTTTTGTTATCTTCATTTCATCACTTTAGATTTGCTCGCCAAGCTTGTTGTTGAGTAGGAATTCCGCCTCGTAGTT
>JAGWHA010000026.1 GCA_028867095.1 Microcaldota archaeon
CAGCTTTATTACCTCCCCGATTATCACAAGGGCAACCATGGCAAAGGTGAATGCAAAGAGATTTTTGTCCTTTTTTACATAGAGATAGATGATCATGGCTGCAAGAACGACGTAGAAGCTATCGGCAAAGTACTGCATGAAAAGGTTTAGGGCAGGGCTGGCAACCAGGCTAGCCATCTGGAATGCGGCGCTATTTAGGGCTGAGAGAATGTCCATTTAAACAAACAATTAGCCAGACTCATAACTATAAATATTTTTGATTGTGAGTTTATGCAATGAAACTGGCAATAATAGACACGAGCTCGATACTCTTCGGGCTCGCAAACAAGATTGACCCCTTCGAGAGGCTTAAGGAGAGCTTTCCGGAGTACAAGATTGCGGTCTCGCAGGGGGTGGTTAGGGAGCTGGCCGAGATGTCTGGGAGCCGAAAGAAGCAGAAGGTGCAGGCGAAGATAGGGCTTGCGCTGATAAAAAAGCACCTAGTCACAGTCCTGAAGGGGGAGGGATACGTTGACAGCTGGATACTTGCAAACGTTAAAAAGTGGGACTGCATCGTGTGCACAAACGACGTCGAGCTCAAGGGAAAGCTCAAATCCATTGGAGCAAAGGCGGTAAGCCTTGCAAGGAGCGGTATGCTACGCTGAAGAAGCAGATAGGAACTTTATTTGCTTTGATCCAATTTGTTCGAAATCTTTGTCTGAGGTAAGCAAAATCTCTCCGTTGGCAAATGTTATCCCTGCAATCAGGATGTCGGCATCGTCTATCAACTTCCCCCTGCCCTTCAATTTCTTGTATATGCCCGATGCAAATTCTACAGAGCGTGGAGTCATCCAGTAAACATTGAATGTTGCTATGAATCCGTTGAGCAGTTCTAGGTCTGCCAAATTGGATCCCTTAAGCAACTCATACTCGTTTATGCAGGTTATGGACACCTTTTCGCTCGACAGATAGCTATCGACGATGCTTACTATTCGTTCGTTGCCATGAAGATAATGTATCAGTATGCTCGTGTCTAAAACCACCATGTTATCACCCGAAGCTGCGCTTGAAACCCTTCCTCCTTCCTTCCTCAACTTCCTTAATCCAAGCGTCAACCTTTACGTTTTTGAGCGATCCGGCATACTTACGGGTGTCGGAGGACTTTTTGTAGGATTCGATCAGAATGGCAATTATCTTGGAGAATGATAAATTCTTACCCTTGGCCTTCTCAAGCTCCTGATACACCATATCAGACACCACTATCAATTTTGACATAATTATTTATATATAGTATAAATATATATAGCTTACATACAGACATCCTCTGTTATTGTTCTTGTCGGTATATAAAATGTCCGAATTTTTTCTAATTTTTTATTAGTGCATTAATCCGCAGGTAGGGCAGAGCCTTCGGATGGGTGGGATGCTTAGGTAAGAGCGAAATCTCTTGGTAATTTGATGAACCCCCTTGAGTGGATTTGTATCATTAAGAAACGTTTGGGGACAGGTATTTATTCTTAATCTTTCCATAGTATTCTTGTTCTACTTACTCTAGGTGAGACTTTGTATTATGTACACACTATAAAAGACACTCTCAGCGTTCCACCCGCCTACTTCGGCTCGGACATGGAGGATGCGGCAGCGCAGGTGCTGAGAAGCAAGTACGAGAGGGTCATAGACAAGGACCTCGGAGTCATTTTGGCGGTTTTTAACGTCAGGGACATAAGCGACGGATTCATACTTCCGGGAGACCCAAACACGCACCACGACGTCATATTCGACGTCCTCACATTCACGCTCGAGGTCGAGGAGGTAGTGATAGGGGAGGTTTCAGAACTCGTCGAGTTCGGAAGCTTTGTTAGGATCGGCCCGCTGGACGGACTAGTACACCTTTCGCAGATAACAAGCGACTTCATCAACTACGACAGAAAGACGGGGGTCTTCACATCACGAAACACAGGGAAGACGCTCAAGAAGGGGGACACGGTCTACGCGAAGGTCTCCACAATCAGCATAAAGAACAGCGTCAAGGACTCAAAGATCGCGCTCACGATGCGCCCTGAGGGGCTAGGGAAGCCGGAGTGGCTAAACGAGAAGCCTAGGGAGAAGCGCGACGACAACAGGAGGAGAAAGGGAAACAAGGGTAGGAGATAATGGACAAGGCTTGCAAAAAATGTAGACTCATAATCGCCCAGGGGGACGTCTGCCCGGTTTGCGGATCGACCGAGCTCACTGGAAAGTGGCACGGGTACATCGTGGTGCTCAACTCCGAGAAGTCAAACATCGCAAAGAAGCTTGAGATCAAGGTCAACGGGACCTACGCGCTGAGCCTCGGCGAGTGAGCCTTCTTATTTTTAGCATTCCAAGCTGATTTGGTTACATGGCAAGCGAGAGCAACCTGAGATTCTATCTGCTGATAGCCCTCGCGTATCTTGCGATTTCTCTGATCCTGTTTTGGCCGGTAACATTGCACCCGACCGACACTGTTGCCGGCGGAGTCCCAAATTCCGTATTCTCTGGCAGCGGTGATGTCTTCCAGAACCTCTGGACCCTCTGGTGGGTCAACTACGCGATCTTTGCGCTCCACGCGTCCCCTTACGCAACAAACCTGCTTTACGCACCGATAGGGGCAAACCTTGTCACAGAGACGCTCTCCCCAATCGCCGCGATCTTCTCGCTTCCGTTCCAGGCCCTGGGGCTTGCATTCAGCTACAATGTCCTCTTCTTCCTCGACTTTGCGCTAAGCGGGCTCTTCATGTTTTTGCTCGCGGACCATATAGTGAAGAACAGGTACGCCGCATTCATCGCGGGAATCGTCTTCGCATTCAGCCCATTCCACCTAATGCATGCGGGGGTAGGGCATCTGAACTGGGACAGCATACAGTTCCTGCCGCTCTTTGTGCTTCTGCTCCTTAAGATGATCGAGGAAGAGCGCGCAAGGCACGCGATATACGCAGGGATTGCTCTTGCGCTGCTGCTCTTTTGGGGGGACCCGGAGCAGGGGATCATAACCCTGATGTTTGTGGCGCTGTTTTTGCTTGTCTACGTCTCAAGAAGCAGGGAGGCGCTAATGCGGATCATCAACTTCGCATTCCTGAAGAACTCGCTGATAATAGTTGCCGTGGCGGCGCTGGTTAGCTCGCCGTTTCTGGTTCCGATAGCAAACGGGATAGCGCATGGGGCGCTTGCCGCGGCAAACCAGAACAACTCGCTCAAATCCTACATGATATCCAGCAACCCTCTTCTCTCCTTCTTTTTGCCCAGCCCATACAACAACTTCTTCAGCTGGGCGAGCGCTTCCTACGACTCGATCTACTCGGTGAACCCGACCGAGAGGGTGGCATACATCGGATATGCTGCCCTAGCGCTTGTTGCCATAGGGGTCTGGAAGGACAGGAAGAACGGATTCGCAGGCATACTGCCCTGGCTGATTGTGACGCTCTTCTTCGCCTATCTATCGATGGGCCCGTATGTGCAAGTCGGCAGCTATTCCTCTCCCGGCCAGGACTCCGTACCCGGAATATATCCGGCATTCACGCAAATGCCGATAATCAACCTTGTCAGGGAGCCTGCGAGGTTCGAGCTGATAGTGACTCTCGGGCTTGCAGTGATTGCTGCTATGGGATTCAGGGGACTAATTGAGGTGTACAAGGGCAGGATAAAGATCAAGCGCCTTGAGAGGTACGCCGCGATCGCGATAGTGGCGCTGATGCTGGTCGAATACAACGGGATACCGGTATCTGGTGGCTTCATCAGCTCCTACTTCTTCAACATAGCGATTTCGCCTGGGTACCAGATGCTTCACCAGGCATCCAACTTCACGGTGATGATCCTGCCGACGATACAGAACATCGGCGAGAACCCGACGGTCTTCCACCCCCAGCTATACACTGGGATGTCGATGTACTTGCAGACCGCGTTCGCAAAGCCGATAATCGGGGGATACACCTCCAGGGTAAACTACACCCAGCAGCTGCAGTCGCTTGAGATACCGCTCTCGATCTACGGGAGCTTCCTTCAAAGGGGGCTCAATTTTGTCTACACCTCGCCGGTTTCGGAGAATTACACAAACGTTACGCTCTACTGGCTCTCAAAATACGACGTGGGCTACATACCGATAATAAGGCAGGCATACAGCCCGCAGAACTTGACTGTTTTGGAAGGGAAGATGCAAAGCATATTTGGGGATCCGTACTACTCGGATAACCTGACCACTATATTCTCCACGCGCGATGCGCTTTCGAAGAGCACAAACAGGTCGGTGATAGGATACCCATCACTGGGAACTTGGGCCCCGGGATGCGGCTCTGGAGCGTTCTGCGACAACAGCTCGAACACCTACTGGTGGGGTGGCAACGTCAGGGGGATAAGCGTATTCGCTCCCAGAAACAGGACCAACCTCACGATGAGCTTTGGCGCCATCGCGTATTACCGCAGCCCCTCCATTCCGCTTTCCGTGACGGTCCTCTCCCAAAGCCCTGCAACATACAGGTTCAACCTCTCCCTTAACTCCAATGAATTTGCTGTCCCCCTGAGCCTAAGCCCCGGGACTACGCAGATACTGTTCTACTCGCCGCCGGGCGTTGGGAACAGCTCGGCCTCAGGATTGATCTTTGGAATAAAGAACATAACGTTCAGTCAAAGGTAGATTCCGCAGAAAGAGGCGGCTTGAAAGGATAATGGCAATAGTGGCTAAGACGGCGGCAGAGCTCGTAGGAGTCTCTACTCGGCCTTATTCTCTTTCTTGTCCTTCTTTTCCCTTGAGTACTCCTCCCTTATCTCGACCTTCTCGACATTTTCCATGTCCCTTAGAAGGTTGTTGACAAACGTTGACTTGTTGACAAAGTAGTCGGAGTTCTTCTCGACGTCCGTTCCGACCTCGACAACGACGTTCTTTCCGTCTATCTTGATCGACTTGGACTTTAGCGAGAACGAATCCGCTAGTTCCTTTACCTTGTCCTCCTCCTTCTCGACCTTTGAGACGACCTTCACCTCGTAGATCAGCTTCTCGCCTGCGAGCGGGTGGTTTGCATCAACCATGACCCTTCCTGAGTTGACGCTCTTGACGGTTGCTATAACCCCGTCAAGGTCAAGCTGCATCCCCGGGTACGGCTCCATGTTCCTTGCCCGAAAGTCCGCAATCGGCATTACCCTTACCAGGTTGTTGTCCCTCTCGCCAAACGTCTGCGTAGGCTCGAGCTCGACCTTCTTTAGCTCTGCGACATTCATCCCCTTCAGGGTCTCGTAGAGTCCCTTGATTATCCCGCTCCTTCCGATAACCACAAGCTGCGGGCCGTACTTCGAGTTCTCGTAGTAGACGCCGCTCTCCTTCGCCTTCTTCTCGTCAGTGGTGTAGACTATCTGCTTGTCCGCAGCCCTCCATGCCGTGTATTCGATCTTTACAAAATCTCCGTCTTTTAAGCTCATGGTATCACAATTAATTTCTATAGTAGGGTATACAATTTATATAAGCAAACTGCGTATAACTGCTTTATACTTATTTAGTGGAACAGATTAAAATGCTTTGTGATTGGGATGGATATTAAGAAATTGATTCAGATTCTGAGCGCCGTGTTCGTCGCCGCGATATTCATAGCCTCCTACGCCTCTTTCGGCAACAACGGGTCGAATCTGGGCTCATCCGGGACCACGACCACGGTTGCGCCGCAGACAGTCTATGGGTCGGGAAACGCAAACGCGATGGTGACCGGATACGGACCAACGATGTCAATATTCATAAAATGCAACTCCTTAGGCCTCACCAATTCGACTGTGTACAACGTCTCGCTGATGCTCTCAAACCTTGAGGCAAACAATAATGTAAGCAACTCATTCCAGCCAAACCAGACAACCTTCACAGTATACACAGGCAAATTAAACTCTTACCAACTTGCAAACTATCTGAGCACAAACATCGGCACGAACTCTTCGGCATGCCTCTCCTACAAAGGCCAGACAAACCTGGAGTTGCCCAGCAACGTGATGTTTGCAGTGCAGGGCCAGAGAGTCTCCCTCCCGATTCCGCAGAACCTTCGAAACCTGGAGCTTTTCACTGCCCTAAAACCGATCAATTCGCAGGTCCCGCTCAGGATATCGGCGCTGCTGACGTCCAACGGCATGATCTTCGGCAACCTTAGCATTACGCAGCTTGGTGGTGGCTGATGCTTGGAGAACAGATATTATCTGCAATAAGAAAATATTCGGTAAAGAATGCGCTGGAATACGGAAAGGCCAATGAAAAGTCTGTTTTTGGGAAGGTGATCTCCGAGTTCCCCGAGACGAAGTCGGACATGAAGGGATTGATGTCCGAGATTGCACGGATCGTCTCCGAGGTGGGAAAGCTGGACAGGGCCTCGCTTGAAAGGGAATTTGAGGAGCATCGCGAGGAATTCGAGAAGGCGCAGCAGATCAAGGCAAAGGAGTCTGTCCCAAAGTTTGTGCTTGAAGGCGCAATCAAGGGAGATTTCGCAACAAGGTATGCGCCAGCGCCAAACGGCTACATGCACATCGGCCATGCGAAGGCTGCGCTGATGGCAAGCGAGTTCGCAAAGATCTACGAGGGGAAGATCTTCCTCTACTTTGACGACACGAACCCGGAGAAGGACAGGCAGGAATACGTTGACGCAATGAAGGAGGACCTTGCATGGCTGGGGATACGCTTTGACGATGAGTACTACGCAAGCGACAACATTGAGCTGATTTACGGGCATGCAAGAGAGCTGCTTGGCCAGGGGAACGCCTACGCGTGCGAGTGCGAGGCGGAGCTTGTGAGCAAGAACAGGTTCGCCGGAATAGAGTGCGAGCACAGGGCAAGGGCAAGCGGGGAGAACCTGCGCATATTCGAGGACATGCTGGGTGGAAAATACGACGAGGGGAAGGTGGCGATCAGGTTCAGGGGGGATATGAAGTCGCAGAACACCGCGCTGAGGGATCCTGTTATACTTAGGATCAAGAGGGGTGCGCACTACAGGCAGGGCGAGAGGTATATCGTGTGGCCAACATACGACCTCAACACGCCGATAATGGACTCGATGCACGGGGTCACGGACGTGATCAGGTCAAAGGAGTTCGAGCTTCGGGATGAGCTTGCAAGGATGATACTTAGGGCGCTAAAGCTGGGAGAGCCAAGGATACATAGCGAGTCCAGGCTGGTCATAGTAGACAACATAACCCACAAGAGGGAGCTAAACAAGCTGATCGCAAAGGGGGAGCTTTGGGGGTACGATGACCCCAGGCTTGTGACGATCTCCGCGCTTAGGCGGAGAGGCATAGTGCCGGAGGCGATCCGCAAGTTCGTGCTGCGATCCGGAATGAGCAAGACGGACGGAAAGATGGACATAAGCATGCTGCTTGACGAGAACAGAAAGGCCGTTGATAAAATTGCAAAAAGGCTCTTTTTCGTAGAAGACCCAGTTAAGGTGAAGATAGAAGGGGGCAAACGGACCATGGTAAGGATGAGTCTGCTTCCTGAAAATGATGCAGAGTTCAGGGAATATGACGTCGGTAACACACTCTACATAAGCAGGAAGGATTCAGAGGCGCTCGCCGTCGGGGACAAGATAAGGTTTAAAGACTTATTTAATGTAGAAGTAAGCAACTTGAAGGGCGACATCACCTGCAAGTTCATTGGAGGCGACCAAAAAGGAACAAAGACAGTCCAATGGGTAAGTGAGGGTAATTATATATCAGCAAAACTCGTGATACCTGGCAAGCTGCTCATCGACGGAGAATTCAACAAGGACAGCCTGGCCCAGATTTCCGGACTTGCGGAAGGCTACACGCAGAATGTGAGGCAGGGCGAGATAGTCCAGTTTGAGAGGATTGGGTTCTTCAGGCTCGATGACAAGGGGCAGATGCTGTTCATAGGATCGTAGGCGAAGCAATGGTAGTACTAAATCAAACAAGCGAAAAGCAGCCGGTTGCCGACAGGCCTGTTGCCTTCAAGGACAGCCAGAGGATGGGGGGCAAGGCCGCGAACATGGAGAACATTGCGCTCAGGAACGTCGTGCAGGAGAGCTGGAGGACAAAGGTGAAGCACGACAAGGGCCTCATGGACCTAATAGACGACCACGCGTCCAACATGCACAGGCTTCTTGGCAACGCTGAGTACGAGATATTCTGCATACACAACCTGATCGCGAACACGAAGAACATGAGCAAGGCAGAGGTCAGGGGATACATAAGGATAATCGAGGGGCTTGCGTACTTCTACAACACAAAGCTTGGCGCGGACCTTGCGTCCACGCTGCTGACGGGGCTTACTTTCAAGGCAAAGAACCTCGACTCGATAGGAAGGTACTACAAGCTGATGATAATGCAGATCGACTCCAGGATAAAGAAGTTCGAGTCGAGGGCAAGTGTGGAGAACAAGAGGATGGAGGGGCTGGCGCTTGAGCTCAAGTACAACGAGTCGAGCATAATCACAAGGATCTTCAGAAAGGACAGGTTAAACAGCCTTAGGTTAAGGATGAACGCGAGGAGGAAGAGGCTCGAGAGGATAAACACGAGGATCTCAAAAAACAGGAAGACCCTCGAGTCCATAAACAGGACCATACGCGGCTCATCGTAGGCTAGAGCTTTCTGAGGAATTCGTAATCCGCATCCTTCAGCTTCCAGCCTGCTCCCCCAATTATCTCGGTAATGTGGCCCCGGTCAGCGGACATGGGAATCGGGAGGGAGTTCCTCAGCAGATAGTTTAGGGCGACCTGGATGGGGGTCTTTCCGTATCTCTCTGCGACCTCGAGGAGCTCCCCGGACTTTGCAACCGAACCCTTTGCAAGGGGGGTGTATGAGATGACCTTCACCTTGTTTTTCTCGCAGAAGGGAATCAGCTCCCTCTCCGGGCCCTTGTCAAGCACATTGTACTCTATCTGGTTGGCCTCAATCTCGTACTTCTTTGCAGCCTCAAGGGCCTTGATCATGTCCCCGACCAGGAAGTTGCTGACCCCAAAACTCCTTATCTTCCCGATGTCCACCAGCTCCTCCATCGTGCCGATTGCCTCCTTCATGTTCGCCACAGGATTTGGGAAGTGTATCAGGTAGAGGTCGAGGTACTTTGTCTGCAGCCTCTCTAGGCTTTTTGTGACCGCGTTCATTATCCCTTTTCTGCTCAGGTGGGTCGGCCAAACCTTAGAGGTTATGTGGATGGATTCACGGTCCGATCCCTTGATGGCCTGCGCGACAAGCTCCTCGGCATGCCCCCGGCCGTAGAGCTCGGCTGTGTCGATAGCGTTTATTCCGCTTTGAAGCGCAAACCTTATCGCGTCAATCTGGGACCTGTCGTCCCCTGTGTCCGGAAGCATCCACCCTCCCATCCCCCAAGTGCCAAGGCCTATCGGGAATACCCTCTTGCCGGAAAGCCGCTTTATCATCGTAGACGATCGGTCGTAAAAGTTATTTATAACATCTGGGCAATAACCATCCATGGAATTCGAGAAGAAGCAGGTGCCAAAGGAGCTCATCAAGGTCGAAAAGCTAAAAAAGGGCCTTGAGAAGGTGGCTTTCATCTCCCTGTTCTTTGACATCGCGATAGCGGTGGTGACGCTGGTCACGCTGAACACAGGAAAGCTGCAGATAACCGAGGCGCTGATAACGCTGCTCAACTATGCGCTGACCGTCATAGTCATCATATCCGTGGTCATCTTCGCCGCGATACTTACGATGAAGCACTACCAGGATGCGGAGGAGATAATACTGCTGCGAAAATGGAGGAACAAACTGAAATGAGGATATAGACACCTGTCAAACTCCTCTGAAGGCGTATATATCTAGACAGCAATAATAGTATTGCGGAAGGCGAAACGGCCCAAGCCCCAAAAGGTAACGGCCTTCCCAGCCAAAGTGGCGCACTTTCGAAGTGGGCCGTCAGTGGCGATTTTAAGGGCGAAAAATACGAATCTGCAGTTAGCCATAAAGCGAATAAGAATTCTAAGATATAAACACATCTACCTAAATTAGTTAGGTAGATAAAATTTCAAATAAACATCTACCTAATTAAAACAATGGGGAGTACGGGTAGGGGGCTTAAAGTAACGTTCTTTTTTGAGGGTAAATGGTGCGCTAGGGCCGAATATGTGCCCTTGATACCTCAATTTGACTTCTAGGTGCAGTTTGGAGAGTCCTAGACTCGCATGCACACTCCCACTATGACT
>JAGWHA010000083.1 GCA_028867095.1 Microcaldota archaeon
GGGCGTGCTTTGCAATCTTCGAGTTGTAGAAGTAGACGTGCCTCACGCCCTCAACGTCCTCTATGACTATCTTCTTCGTGTCAACGCCAAGCTTGAGCGCGACCTCGACGAACATCTCAATGACATCGTCCAAGGTAGTCCTTATCCCGACAGCGCTGCGCTCATCCTGCTTTGTCTTGTTCATCATCCCCGCGATGTAGCAGATCTCTGGGCTTAGCTTCGTTGGCATGATTACTCTTCGCAACAAAGCAATTTAAGCTCTCTACACCTGGTAGTAAGACTCAGAGTCCGCAGGGCAGAAAGCCTGCCTCACAGATTCAAGCCTGCGCTGAGCTTCCTCCCTCTCCTTGCGTTCCTGATAGATCGCATGCAGCGCATTTATTCCCCTATAGCTTCCTACAACCCCGAGCGAAACTACTGGCGCAAGGCATAGTGCCTCGAACGCAAAGAGCGCAGGCGTGTGCACCGCTATCCATACCTGGTCAGATAAGTGCGAGGTGATTCCGGTGTGATAGTTTATAAGGCGCGAAACGCCAAGATATCCCACCGAAGCCACCCAATTCCCTAACGAAGTAAGCCCTACAAATTGCGATCCTTCCTTTAGTGAGAGGTGCGTTTTCTCACTGATCTTGTCCCTGAAAATCCCTATGTTGTTTAAGGCCCAAGGTGAGAGGCCCGTGAGATATAACCCGCCAGCAAGCGCAAGGCCGGTTCCTATCTTGATTATCCCTGACCTGATCTTCTCCAAATTCGGGTGGTAAATCCCTGCTCCTCTAAGCCTCTCAACCCTTGCCTGCTTCAACTTTCTCTTTGTCTCGCGTTCCTCCTCCTTCTCCCTCTCATCGGCTTCTTTTTTCATCCTTTTTGCGGTATTTAGGTATTCCTTGTACTTGCTTATGCTGAATTTGAATCCAAGGGCGTCAAGGAGCTCGATCGTTTTACTCTCCCCTCCCAGTGTATGGAGGAGCTGCTTGCCTATTACGAAATTCTCCGGCTTTAGGCCGCTAAACTGCCCGCCATCGCGCTTTATCTCCTTTATCTCAAACTCCTTTAGATCCAGGACCAGATATGTCTTGAAATTTATCGCGTCATTTTTGTCATCGTAATTCCTTTGCAGTTTCCCGAAAATAAGGTCCCTTTTTGTCTCTCCGTTCTCCTTCGTTTCCATCAAGACTCCAAGATGGCAGCCCTCTTTCGTATTCATTATCAAATCGTCCTTTGTTACCTTCCTTGCCATTTCACCACTGCCAATAATCCAGTTTTTGTGCTTTAAATAGTCAGACCACATTATCGTTTAAAACGGAATAATTACTAAGAAACGAACACGTGGCAAAGTTTAAAGTCACCCTGTGCAGAAGGAATTTGCGATGGATTCCCAAGCACTTCCAAGGCACATAGAGAAGATCAAGTCAATAGCACAGACGCTCTCATCGGATTTTCCCCAGTTCTCCCTGCTCCAGAGCCGCAGGGGATACGCCCTCTGCGAAGAAAAACAGAACATGATCGTGGAGGTGAGGCAGACAAGGAAGGAGAAGCTCGAACTTGTAGTATACAAGGAACCAGAGGAGGGCTTCAAGCAGAACCTGCTAGCATCTCTAAGGAAGAGGGAGATCGACCTTGTAGATTCCGGCATGTTCATGCGCCTGATAAACGTCCCTGGGATCGACGATATGTCTGGATGCAGCTTCCCGCAGCTCGGCGTCCTGAGGTGCGACGACGGATTCAACGTGCACTTCGAAGAGAGGCACCTTAAGATCTCCTCCAAGGCAAGCCCGACCCC
>JAGWHA010000027.1 GCA_028867095.1 Microcaldota archaeon
TTCCATAGAGCCTCGTCTCATAGTAAACACTTCTTAACTCACTTTAACCGTAAAGTAGAGCATTAAAACTGAGAGTATTCGAATTAATTAGTCGACTTATATTTATAAGCATATCGCTAATAGTGGAACTGCGAAAGAAATCGATTTTTCCGCCTGTTTTTTGCTTATCTTTTATGCTTGAGGAGCATGCTCCCGAGCGGGTTCTTTTCTATATGGTCCCCTAGCTGTTGGTAGTAGTCATCGGCGCAGAAAAGTCCCAACTTGGTCTCCTTCTTTTCAGCGTAGATGTCGTTTAGATCCTTGCCGCACTCTACACACTTACCCTGCTCTAGGGACTGCTTTGCGGTTAGTTTCTGTTTTGTTGCCATCCAGAGACCTAAATTGTTGAGGCGGTTAAAGAATTTAGTTCTTCCTTAATCGAAAAGTTTTTCGGCATTGCCTATTATTCGAATCTGTTTTAGGACGCTGTTTATCGAGGCTACAAGTGCGACAGGATCGTTCGCCCGCACTTGTATGATCAGCGTGTTCTTGCTTAGTTTGACAGACACTTTGCTTCTTTTGTAGTTTAATTTCTTGTCAAGCAGCACGAAGTACTCCTTTGCCTCCTTCCCAAGCTCCAGTTTTACTGATGCGCTATACAATCAATCACTGCTCTTTCGATCTATTGAGAACTTGTCCATATAATCCTTCCATGCGGGCCTGAAATTATCCGAGCCCTCGTGATAGAGGTCCACATTGTCGATTCTTGCGGGAACCGTTATCCCAATGTTTGTCTTTATTATGTTGACCATCTTTGCGATGTTCTCCTCGCTGCCATCCGCGAATATCTCGACGCTACCGTCGCTTAGGTTTCGAACTAGGCCCCTGAGGTTGCTGTACTTTGCAGTAACCCTTACGAAATTTCTAAAACCGACGCCCTGGACCTTGCCCTTTACGATTATGCGCGCTCGCATGGCAGCATCTAGTTGCGGTAGATGTTTCTCCTTCCCGCCCTTACGCTTGGCCTGTTCTGGTTTGTCCCAAAGCCCCTAATCCTTATTCCCCTGTGCTTTCTTCCTGAGCTTGAGAGCCCCCTGTAGACCCTGCTCTTCTGGGAGATGACCTGGGATAGCTGCTTGTCGCTGAGCACGGTCGGTGCCGTCCTGTCAACCAGGATCGCCTCGAAGAATTTGTACTCTCCGTCCTCCCCGACATAGTAGGAATTTAGCAGTTCGCAGTTGTCAAACTTCCTTGCGGCCTTCTCCTCCGCCCTTGACTGAAGTGACTTTGCATAAGCGTAAAATCTTCCTGTCTTTGATGGCTTTCTTCCCCTCACCGGCTTTGGCCTCTTTGAGAGCCCCTTTGAAATCTTGATTCTTGCTACGACGACTCCTGGCTTTGCCTTATATCCGAGCTCCCTTGCCCTTGCGATGTTTGTCGGACCGTTAATCTTGACTACCGCACCCTCCCTTCTCCAGGCGGAGATTCTCTGCTTGAGCTCATCCCCTCTCTCCTTGTAGCTCTGCTCAAAGCTCTGTTTTATGTATTTGTATGCGCCCATCTTATGCACCGATGCGTTCTTCTAAATGTGTGAAAAATATCTGAAAAGTACAAAATATATTCTGTTGAAAGATTATAAAAGGATTGCTTATTTGTGGCACAATCAGGCCGTCTTCTATAAGCGCCTAAGGCTTTCCTCCTCTCTGCTTCCCTCCACGTATTTGCCCCTAAGCTCAAGGAGCTTGTGGAGGTCCTTCTTTGAAATCACAACAGGCCCATCCCTGAATGTTCCGGGCTCTGTCCTTATCAGATGTTCTATCTTCTCCCAGCTTAGCTCGTAGCTGCCAAGTATCTGCTGGCTAAAGCAGCCAACCTCAAGCCTTGAGAGTGTCACGCCCCTCTTTCCTATATCTATCACGTCAGACCTTGTTGTTGTGCCAAGATATCCCCCCAGAACTTTTATGAGCTGGTTTGGATAGCCCCAATCTCCGAAGTATTTCATCTCTACGACTATGTTGCTTGAACGGAAATTTAATTGAGCCAACCTTAGCAGCGCTGCCTCTATCTCCTTTTGAGCAGGCGTCGAATCATTTTTGACAGCATGGGACATTTTATCAAGCGGAGTGGGCTTGCACGGTTTATATATTTGACTTATCAATCGTTTTGCGCCGATGCCAGAAGTAGGATTACGCTTTTGCAGAGCTCCTGTATCCCTTAATCACGCCCACCCCTTTAAGGTGAAGATACGCAGCTGCGTAGATTGGAAGTATAACGTCCTCGTCGGCATATGGGCCGTAAATCTCTCCATTGATTGTTAGTTGTGGGGAGTTTGAGACGTGGATTTTTGCCTCGCCCTTCCTAAATGCGATGCCCTCTCTCATCGGCTCGAACTTTTCCATACTCGATTTTGTCCCGACTTTCTTTGCGAGCAGTCCCGTGTCGCCATGGATTGAGTTTGGCAGCCTGAGAAGGTGTGTCGGATCAGCGGTGACGTTCTTGTCAATCTTGTCTCCCTGCATTATCGCCTGCTTTGCGATTACGCCCTTCCAGAATTCTTCCTTCTTCTTTATGAAGACCATATCCCAATTGCCGCTTCTTATCCCAAGCTCAACCAGCGCCCTCTTCTCGTAGAGCTGCTTTGCCTGGATGGGAGTCATGCCGAGCCCCCCGAGACTCTCAACTCCCTGATTTAGACTGTTTAGAAAGTTGTTGGCAATCTTTCCCTGCCATCCCTTGTCCGTTGGCCTTGGGCCCATCAGCTTCTTCAGCCTTGTTCCCTCGACTCCAACTGTCGGGAAGAACTCCTCGAAATTTATTCCCGTCCCCGCAATGTACTCGCTTATCTCCCGCCT
Organism: Microcaldota archaeon; assembly: GCA_028867095.1. The sequence continues at coordinate 2,832 of JAGWHA010000027.1, forward strand.
TGCGTAATTGTCGAGCTTCAGGACGCTCTTCGAGTTGATGTGGAGGTGGTATCCCCTGTTGCCGCTGAAGTTTATCGCAATCTCCTTCTCCGTGAACCCGAAATCCGGGACGAGAAACTCCTCAATCAGCTTTATCGTCTCTGCCTTGACCGCATCGAAGCAGATTCCGCAGACCCATTTCTTGCCGTGCTCCTTTTGGCAGGGCAGATTCATGTCGGTCGCGTCGATATCAAATACCATCTCTGCTCCGAGGAGGATCTTTGCCTCCATCGGCCTTGCGGCTGGGAAGCGATAGTATGCCTGCGAGCAGGAGACGTAGAGAGGCGCTGCAGAGGTTAGGTACTCGGTAAACTTCTTCTCGCTATCGAAGGCAAAGTGCCTTCCGGCCACCTTCGAATCAAATGTGCCGAAGCTGAACTCTCGCTTCTCGATGTGCCTAGGATAGAGGTCTGTCGCGTCCTTGTAGTAGGCGCTTATCAGACGTGAAATCAGCTGCCTCGGATCAAACAAGAAACCACATGAAGAATAGTGGTTTTAAAATATATAAAGAGTGTGAAAAAAGAAAGGGGGGGCTCCTTTACTTTGAGCCCTTGTTCATTGATGCATGTAATTTGTGGAATTTTGATGCAACACCTGGAAGTTTCATCTCAAGTGCAATCCTCTCGAACTCCACTACTGCGAACTTTCGCATATGTGAAGCAACATTTACTATGAGATCAACCGCTTCCGTTGTGAAGTTTCTTGCATTCTTTATAGCGTCCATAACATACATTTCTGCCTCAGTGTACTCTATGTCATGTGCAAGTGCCTCATTAATCTCCTTTCGTACTGTAGCTGAACTCTTAACCCCAGGGAAAATTCCTGGTTCCGTCGGAGTTTGCCTTAATGCCTTCTTTGTAGTAGTAATGTAAGTCTCTACATTGTCAAGGCTTATGTCAGTCCTTGTGATCTTCCCCCTCGAGATTTTGGTCTGGGACCCCCTTGAGGCTCCGATCAAATCCTGCAGGAAGCTTCCAATCTCCTCTTTCGGCTCGCTTATGATGCTCATAGGTGTCCTTAGAAGCTCGGTGTGCATCTTGCCGAACGAAAACTCATCGTTCTTAACAACTGCAAGCTTATTGCCCGTAACATTCGCCTGTATCGCGCTGTCATAGATCTTTGAGATACTATTTGTTGTTGGCATGTTAACCAGTATAATCTTGTTTTATCGGTTTATAAGCGTTATTTATCCAGCGTTTTTTACGCAATAAAACAATGAGTTCTGTGGATTTTTCTAATCGAGAAGATCCGATCTTTTGGTATTCTTGAGCACGCCTGCCATCGAAGTGGAGGAATCCACCTGGAACTTCGATCGAGAACCTATCAGCTCTTCACCGAAATCAAATGTTTTTTGTTTCGCCATTGTATCACGGTGAAATCCTTCGTGCTTTGCTATTTAATAATGCTTCTTTGCACTTCGTTGATTGAGGAATTTCGCATACTGGCGGTAATAAAAAGTTTGGTTCCCACAATTCTGATATGGCAAAGACTGCGGCGGAAGACGAGATAAAACAGGTCATCGTTATCCGCACGGACATAGAGATGGGCAAGGGCAAGCTCGCCGCCCAATGCGCGCATGCCTCGCTCTCAAGCTACATGGACGCGGTAGAGAAAGACAAGAAGGTTGTTGAGCGCTGGCTTGAGGCGGGACAGAAGAAGATTGTCCTAAAGGTCGACAGCGTTGAGACGATGGTTAAGCTGTTCCAGGCATTCAAGTACAAGGGCATACCGTGCGCTCTTATCTCTGACAGGGGAATGACCCAGCTTCCTCCCGACACAAAGACCGCCCTGGGCATAGGGCCTTGGAAGAGCGAGGAGATAGACAAGTTCACTGCGGCCCTGAAGCTTCTTTAGGCGCATCCTGCTCCTTCGTTTCGCCTTTTCCCTTCTCAAGCTGCATCTCCGCGTCGAATATCGGCTCAACCTCCTTGCGCGTTATGATTATCCTCCTTGCAACCACCGCGATGAAGAGAATCGCGAATATTGCAGCAACAAGAAGGTTGCCTGAGACATACTCGTACCCTGCTATCGCTCCCAGAAATATTATCGGCAGCGCAAACCAGACTATTATCTCTATCCACTCTGTTGTTTCGCTATCCATAATTCCACTAGTATATGTTTGTAAGCCACTCTGAGAACTCCTTGTCTTTTCCGGTGATTACGCCAGAGAACCTGGAGGAGAGCATCTTTGTGATTGGGCCCATCTTTGCCCCGTTTATCGCCCTGCCGTCGACCTCGGAGATGTGCGTTATCTCTGCCGCTGTCCCTGTGAAGAAGAGCTCGTCTGCGGTGTAGAACTCCTCGCGGTGCATCTGCCTCTCCACAACCTTGATCCCCATGCTCTCTGCAATCTTTATCACCGAGTCCCTCGTTATGCCAAGAAGTATGTCCGCGTCTCTTGAAGGGGTTACCAGCGTGTTTCCGCTCACCGCAAAGATGTTCTCTCCGGGTCCCTCCGCCACGTATCCGTTTCCCGAGAGGAGAATCGCCTCATCGAAGCCTGCGACCTTCGCGTCGATTGATGATATAATTGAGTTGAGGTAGTTTCCGCTCGCCTTTGCCTGCGGGGGGAGTATCAGCGAGTTTATCTTATGCCAGGAGGAGATCTTGCACCTCACTCCCTTCTCCTTTCCCGCAAAGTAGTTGCCGAAGGGGATTGCCGCAATCGAGATGCTTGTCTTCTTTCCGGTGACGTCAAGGCCAATCCTCTGGTCGTTGTAGAACCCAAACGGCCTGATGTATGCGGTCTTGAGCCTGTTCTTCTTTAGCGTCTCAAGTATTGCGTCGTGGATCTGCTCGCGGCTGTACTGGAGCGGGATCATATAGACCTCTGCGCTCTTGAAGAACCTGTCGACGTGCTCTCTTAGCCTAAACACCGCTGCGTTGCCCTTGGTCTCATACGACCTTATCCCCTCGAAGATTCCGCTGCCGTACTGAAGCGAGTGGGTCAGTATGTGGACCTTGACGTCCTCGAACTTCTGAAACTTTCCGTCAAACCAGATGTATTGCTGATCGGGCATGGTAGGATAAGCGCATTTAGGATTTAAAACTCTGCGTCCCAATTGTATGCGTGTCATAATGGAGATTCTAAAGAGCGTGCTCAAAAAGGGCCTTGGGCTCTATGGCCTTACTGACTTTGAGAAGCGGGTGCTGCTGAACACCTTTGAGATAAGGCGCGGATCGACCATCTCCTACAAGCAGCTTGCGGCGATGAGTGGGCGGCCAAGGGCATATCGCGCTGTTGGCAATATAATGAACAAGAACCCCCTCCCCTTCCTGATCCCCTGCCATAGGGTTGTCGCATCGAGGGGCAAACTGGGAGGCTACGCCTACGGAGTTGCCACTAAGAGAGTTCTGCTTGCCGTCGAGGGAGCAAAGATCTGATTACATCTTCGGCATCGGTATGCTGTACCCGAAGAGCTTTAGTCCGAAGTAGATCAGGACCAATCCCACAACTGAGAGGATGATTCCAGTCAGGTTTGACAAAAGGAGCAGGATTCCGATGATTATTGCGAGTGCAGCCACAATGTTTCGTGATGCCTTGTCGCTCACCGCCTTCTTTACCTCGTCGCTTACGCTTACGTTCTTGGTTGTGCTTTTCTTTGCCATAAATATCACTCTTACTAAGATATTCAGGCTTAAAAAGCTATCTGTGACTTAGGACGGGCTCACCACGCCGCCAAACCCTGAGGGTTTCGGCGCCACTCCCTGCGCCGCAACTCCTCGTGATAGAATGGCCCTCAGAGTCCCAACTCCCTCCTTGGTCAGGAACAGAGGCTTGTTTACCTCCGACTCGCACTTTTCAGCAAAATCAAGCACTCCCTTGTGCTTAAGCTTCTTTAGGTTGTACCAGATGCACGATCGCGAGAACCCGTACTTCCCATAGAGGTACTCCACGAAGCTTGTCGCCGTGGATATCTCGTCGAAGCCGATCTCGGCCAGGATGATCTGCTCCTTCCTGGTTCTAATTAGGGATTTTATTGAATTCTTGATATATTCTCTATATATTCCTCGCATAGGGCACCACCAAAACTGAAGACAGAAAACCCTTATGCGATTGCAGGCAACAATGAGATATTCATGTTGCCTCCAATAAAGAACTTTGTAGCTACGCTGACCACGCACCTATGTACATAGAACTGCCATAGTCGGTATTGCATAGCTTCTCCTTGATTAGATTGGGAAGATGATGATATTTAAATCTTTTGTGCAACAAAGTATGTTTGGTTAGATGCCTTTTCCTGCTTTTGACGTCGGTCTGCTCAGAATCGCAGCCCTGCTCGCCATCGGCATAGTCTTTGCCGCCTATGATATTTTCAACAGGAGGAATATTCCGAATGTTTTTGCCTTTGGCAGCGTCGCAATCGGGGCCGTGTTCACCCTGGCCCTGGGGGATGTGCAGCAGATAGTCTACAGCGTGCTTGTGGCCTCAGTCGTGGGAGCCCTCTCCTATCTGCTCTACAAGATAGGGCAGATGGGGCTCGGTGACGGATTTGAATTTGTGGCCATTTCACTCATCATGCCGCTCCAGCCCGCTCCTCTTCTCCAGGCAGTCGGGCAGCTCGGGCTGCCGTTTATGCTCTCGGTTTTCGTGGCGGCCGGCATAGCCGCGATTGTACTGGTCCCGGCGTACTGCATAGCCAAAATGAGGAGGGGAAAGAGGCTTGAGCCTCTCATAAAAATCAGGCCAAATACCGCGATTAAGGCTGCAATCATGCTGCTTGCCTACGGGGCGCTCCTTCTATTTGTGACGTACTCGTTCGGATTCAACCTTATTGCGTGGGCGATCGTGGTGCTGATTGGAATACCCTCGGTTGTGGCCATCATCTACGAGGGGGCGATGAAGGAGCAGATGGTGAAATGGGTCTACCCAAAAGAGCTTGAGGCGGAGGACTTTATCGCTATTGAGCTTATGGGCAGGAAGGAGGAGGCATACTTTGGCAGGCGCTACAAGAAGTTTGGGAGGGTTGCAACTAAGGAGATGGTCTTAAGGCTCAGGGGGGCCAAGAGGAAGCTGCCCGTCTACAAGAATGCGATCCCGCTCGCCTTTCCCACGCTCATTGGGATTGTCGCTGCCCTTCTCTTTGGAAACCCGATACTTTTGATCCTCTAGGAAGGATTTTAAATTAATAATGCCCAGCACTATTGGTGGAATTGTGGTAAGACATGCAAGGGAGCACGTGAGGCGTTTTTGGGTGGCCCAGAACCGAAGGACAATAGGGCTCCTCATGGTCATGTTCGCCATAATCTACGCGACAGGGTTTGTATTCACGACGCTTCTAGCCCAGGACTTTATGGGTAACGTCCCGGGTGTGCTGTTTATGTGGGGGATTCTCTTTGCAATAGGGCTCGGCCTGATAATGGCAAGCGTTGGGGTAAAGCACTTTAGCACCACGTCCATGATGAGCGCAAAGGAGCATGCGGTGCACTCGAGAAACATAGGCATATTCCTGGTAGGGATCGGGATAGGGGCCGTGCTCTTCGCGCTCCCAGTCACGCTTGTGCCGGGATTCGCGTCGCTGATGGTCCTCTTCAGCCTCGGAGGGATACTCCTGCTGATGTACACCTTCCTCAACGCGATCTTCGGGCACAGATACTACGAGATAGGATTCGCGTCGCTTGTGATGTGGATCGTCTTTGTAATCGGGGCTTTCGCGTTCGCAAATATAGCATACTCCAACCCTCCCGAATTCAGATCTCTTTCGCTGATGGTCGCGTCGATTACGATAATAGTGGTGTTTGCGATAACCGGGGTGCTTATGCTCTACCGCGCTGGAGCGGAGTTCCACGGGGACTTTAGGAAGGCAAACAGGCTAAGGTAAATTTATTTTAACCTCATGACCTGGATTGGGCGATTAGGTACTGACATACCCCTTAAAGTAAGGGAGGTAACCTGCAAGGAACCTTAGGTACGGGGGACTGAGATTGGTTGTACTACCTTTTGAGGGCTCTTGCATCGGATCGCCTGGCCTAGGTTCTACATATTTGCTCCCATCGGGATTTGAACCCGAGTTTTAGGGTTGAAAGCCCCACGTCCTTGACCGGACTAGACGATGGGAGCGCCTAACCTGACTGATAGGCTTTAATCTTTATTGCTCGCTATTTATTAATAACATACTGATTGGGGGTTAAATGATATTATCCGACTTCGATCTAATGAACATGATAAAGAGCAAGAGGCTCATCATCGATCCGTTTGCAGAGACGATTGTACGCGAGAATGGGGTTGACTTCAGGCTCGCCGACGAGGTCGGCAGGCACAAGCAGATGGGGGACGAATTTATAATGGAGCCAAACGACAAGGACACCATAGAGTCCGCCTTCCAGGTCGAGAGGGGGGTCAAGGAGATAATAATCAAGGGGAAGGAGCAGGTCCTTCTCTCAACAAACGAGTTCATCAGCATGCCTGATGACGTGGTCGGCTTTGTTGAGCTTAGAAGCACATGGGCAAGGCACGGGCTCTCGATGCCGCCCACAATAATCGATGCGGGATTCAAGGGGACCATAACCCTTGAGGTAATAAACAACTCTCCATACAAGATAAGGCTCAGGCCGATGGTGCGCTTTGCGCACATCGTCTTTGTCAAGGCGACAAGCAGGGTCGAGAACGCCTATCAGGGAGGATACAACGCGCAGCGGGGCGTGAGGCTACCAAAGCCGATAACTGAGTGAATCCGGCTTTCGCTAAAGGGTAAATAAAATAGAAGGGGAGTCTAACCCCTGCTTAAAACAAAACCTATCTTGAAAGATCCGTCGCTTCTTCCCTTGAGATGTCATCAGCCTTTGCACCCGGCAATGACGAAACCAGAACCACGTCCCCCACGTTCTTCACGTTCTTGTAGAGGATGCTCTTCTGCCTGAGGACAACCTTTACGTCTCCCTTCGCATTCTTCCATGGTACTGTCAGCAACCTGCTGAGTTCTCCTCTTTCCAGATCGACTATTACATCCTGGACGTCGCCAAGATATTGTCCGGAATCACTGTAGATATCCATGTGATATATGTCAGATATTTTCATATG
>JAGWHA010000028.1 GCA_028867095.1 Microcaldota archaeon
AGATATATCTGCCGGAGGAGATCTTCCCAAGGAGATTTGACAACAACAGCAAGATGATGCTCCTACTAAGAAGGATCAGGGACGCAACTCACGACTTCTCGCTTGGCTACAACAGGAAGCGCAGGCAGATGAAGATGCGCAAAGAATTCGATGGAAAGTAAATGCCCCTTCCCGCCGAATTTCCCTGAATGAAAACTACTCTATGGAGACATCATTTCCCGACTCCGCCTTCTTTTTCAAAGTTACCAGCAGCGAGCCGTTCTCGAATTTGGCCTTCACCGATTTCGGGTCGACATTTGCGGGAAGGGAGACCCTCCTGTAGTATCCGGATGAGGATCTTTCATTGTAGTAATAGTTCTTTCCCCTCTCCTCGCTCTCCTTCCTTGTCTTTGCGGAGATCGCAAGGCTGTTTTCGGTGACATTGACCTTTATGTCCTCCTTTCTGATCCCGGGCAGATCCGCGGTTATTTGGAGGGAATCCCCCTCATCGACCATGTCAAGGCGCGGCATTGTGCTCGAGAGAAAGCCGAAACGAGCCGCGGGCTCGTCAAAAAGACTCCTGCTCCAAAGCCCCCCAAATTCCGGGAAAAATGGCCGCCCAATTAATTCGGCTTTCCTCCCCTTATTCTTCTTAGCCATCCAATCACCTACAATCACTTTCCTCAAAGCCTTTTATGGTGCAGCGCAAAACCGTGCATTTGACGAAGCTGCACCGGCACGCCGGCCGAGCTTCGATTGCTGCCCCCTGCCATTTCATCTGCGGAGTTTGACCGCCACTCTCCTATCTGGCCCAGAAGTATAAGCATTCGCCACCGTGACTTTAAAGAACTGGAACTCGGATGCCCCTGAGTAGTTATTTGGGTTGTAGCGCTCAAAAGGGGAGAGTTCAGAGCGAGGGAAGAGCTTCTTGCAGTAAAGCGTTATGACCTTCTTGATCTCTGATTTTTTCACAGGGGACAGCGTCCCCTCGACCTGCACGCTGTCTGAGGTTCCAAGCGGCTGGCCCGAGTCGAATATGACAAGCGACAGGAAGGGATTTTCCACCCCGTTTTTAATGTGGAGCGAATCCACGGCGGAGAGGAAGTAGAAATTTCCCTTGTAGTCATAGACGTAGAATACCGCAGCGGCCCAGGGCCTTCCCTTCCTGCTGCTTGTTCCGATAACCATGTAGTTATTGTGCTCTATTATGCTCTCTGCCTTCTCTTCGTAGGACTGGAACGGGGAATGCATAATCAAGCTTGGCCGTAACAATTTATAAAGCTGCCCATAGCCTACCTGCTGAACGAATTCCACAGGCTGTCCGTTATCAATAAGGCGTAAATATTATCTTTGCACTTGCCATCTTCCTGAAAAACTCTCTGTCCGCGGTCTCATCGTGTGATTTGAACAGTAACCTATCCAACCCGGTCCATATCGAGTACCAGCTCACTATTGTGAAGACTATGCCAACAGTGTTGTCCCCCACCATTCCTAGATTTGCAAAGGAGATCAGCAGTGCAGCTGCAAGGCCGACAATCAAGCCAAAGACCATAAGTGCGATGGCAAACCTGTTCTTCCTTGAAAACTCCTCGTTTATCTTTCTATGCTGCCTCTTGAAATGGTCCTTCAACCGGTTCGTTATCAGCGCTTCGCTTGTCGCATCCCTGATTTTGCCCGGTATAAGGAAATGAAGCTCTATGCCAATTTTCTTGTCCCTGACCCTTTTTCTGGCCTCTACCAGGAAGTCTTCGGAAAGCGCTCGCTCGCTATACGGCCTTGGGTCGAAATCGGAGAAGATGTCCTCGTATGCGTCAAGTATTATGCTTATCTCCGCCTTGTCAATTGCCTGCTTTATCTCCGCTTTCACAGGTACCTCCATGATGTGGATTGGGATTGGCACTTTATAAATATAGGCGTAATCCCACCAAATTCCTAACCTGCTGGGGATTAGGATCAGGGACAAGACGGAGGTCACAATAATCCCGGGAAACAATGAGCACAAAATAGAAATGGGGAGTCCGAGATTTGAACTCGGGTCTTCAACTCCCAAAGCTGAAAGCCTACCAGACTAGCCTAACTCCCCGCCGTGCCGCTTAACCCTTCCTCTGCCTTCCTGGGGGCTTCGGGATCTTCAGCTCAGGATATGCCTTCTGGAGGACCTCCGGGTTAACGTCAAAGTCAAAGCCTAGTCCCTTCACTATGCTTCTGAATAAGTAAGTGGATGCGATTGTCTTGAGCTCTTCCTTCCCGTTGATTGCCTTCTCTACTGCCTCCTTGGTGTCCCTCTTACCAAAGTCCGCAAGTATCTCGCCAAGCGCTCCGTAGTTCTTCCTCTTTCCAGCGGTGAATGTCGCCGCGAGATCGTCCAGGGACTTTACATCGATCCCGAGCAGCTCGAAGGCCTTGCGGTCGATTGTGGTCCTGATCGATGCGAGGTGCATCACCACCTCCTCGGGCTTTGTCTTCTCGTTGATGCTCATCTTCTTTATCGAGATCCACGTGCCGTACTTCACCATGAAATCTACGGAATCGAGCTCGCTCAAATCATCAACCAATTATGCGGAGATTACGAAGTAACCGGATGACTTCTCTCTTACGACCCTCTTTATCACTCCCTTGTTGACAAGGTTTGTCAGGGTGTTTGTGACCATGCTCTTTGGCCGATTGCTCTTCTTCATCACATCGTCAGCCGTCTTCAGCGTCTCCATCTTTGTCGCGCCAAGCTCCGTTAGGGTCTTGACCATTAGCTTTTCTACGTCGTTTAGTTCTACCATTGGATCAACTTTCTTCTAAAAATCACTTCTTGACCCGCAGCTCCCTGCTCTTGGGCCTAAGGTAAACGGAACCGCACTTTCGGCACATCTTTGCGCCAGCCTTGTTCCTTGTCTTGCACTTCCTGCACACAACTATTCTTGCTAACTGCTCGTCAGCTATTGGAAATTTACCCATAAACACACCGATAACGAAGAATTCCTTTACCCTATTTTATTGAATGAGAACATATTTAAACCATTTCGGCTGGGCTGGAAGAACAAAGAAAAATAAAAAAAGGGCATGCCCCAAGGGAGGCATACCGTAGTTTCAAGCCTTACTTCACTGTCAGGGTTCCGCTCATGTTGTAGCCTGTGTCAGCCCCGAAATTGGACTGGTACGTGTACACTCCAGGAGCCGGCGCAGTGAATGTGAAGAGCTGCACCTGTCCTGCCCTGAGCGAAGGTATCCCGCCAGTTATTCCAGAGACAAACATTATGTTGTGCGTCTGGTGGCCTGCGTTTGTGACATTGAAGACAATCCTGTCCCCGGATAGCACCGTTATTGCCGAAGGCGTTATGCTGAACTCGTTCTCAACGATGTTGAATGTCTCCGTCACAGAAGTGACGCTCGTGCTGTTTGTGCCTTTGGTTGTGGTGCTATTTGTTTTGCCTGTGCCTTTGGTTGAGGTGCCGTTTGCGTTTCCACCTGCTGTGCCATTTGATCCCGTCGGCATTACTGTGGTCGTCGGTGTTGGCTGGACTGTCGTTGTCTGGTATGTGACTGCCGAGCCATTGCCGCTGTAGAGCACTATGGCTGCTATTACTATTATTACTACCACTATTCCCCCTATTATTGCCGTCTGGTTTGCCATAAATTCATCCTTTTTTGGATACGTTCTATTCCAAATCGGTTCTTTTATACCTTGCTATAGCCCATACCGGATTGCCGAAGCAGCGGGCGATGGTATTAAAAACTTCAGCATCAAAGGAAAAGTTAGGAAAAGGGTAAGGGAAATGGCAAAAATATGCAATATCCTGGCTGCGCTTGCGATGATGCTCTTTGCGGCATCTCCTATGCTGGTTTCAGCACAGTACGGCTATGGCTCTGGAAGCTCCGGATATCCAGACTGCTCCACCTGCCCTTCAGGAACTTACGTTTCAAACAACGCCCCTACCTACTGGAACTGCTATGGGACAGGGTCTCTTTGCACTTACACCGGATCACACACGAGCTCCTCAGGATCCCTCGGCACCTATGCCTACGGGCTGATGGGCCTTATCGCTGTCATTGCGATAATACTGCTTGCAATGATGAAGGCGATGCCGACAAGGCTAACGATAATTGGAGTAGCGCTGATCCTAATCGGAACGGTCGCATGGCTCTATGGTGACTATGCCGCAGGCCCTAACTACATAATCACTGGCGCAATCGCAGTGGCTGTAGGATGGCTGATCTGGCTTTTTGCGGACGTCAAGCTGCTAAACGACAAGAAAGTGGGGAAGATGGTGATTGCGGGAGTTGCGCTCTCGCTGATCGGAACCGCAATCTGGCTCTACGGGGACTTCTACCTTGGAATAAGCCCAACCCTGATCTGGGGAGGAGTTGCCTTGATAGTGATCGGCACATTGGTATGGCTCCTTGGAGACAGCAAGGCTGGAGCATTCATAATGGGAAAGCCAAAGGCAAAGTAGGGATAAACGAGCATTCCTTGTGGAAATATAACTACCAGACAAAGTACAATTTCAATAATGTGCTCAGGCAGATAAAGAAGTAGTTTCCTTTAGCTTAATCGCCTAACCAGGGTCATTATTTTTGATATCCCCCACATAATAGTAAAACTTAAATATCTGTGGGGGATAACTAATATTATGTCTTATATCTCCACCAAGGTCATAAAGGGGAAAAAATATCGGTATGCCACTAAATCGATAAGGCTTCCAGATGGAACGACAAAGAAATTTTACAGGCTGGTTAGCAGCAAAAACACCTCTTCACTAGAAGATTATTTTTCCTCAAAGGAGAAAGCCGCATATGTCAAATTTGCCCTCTCAAGTTTTACTGCTGATCGCGTATTTACCACCGATGTCATTACAAAAATTGAGGAGATGAGGGTCGACTATAAGCATTTGATCAAAAAACTCTCAAAGCCAGACCTCAAAGACATGCTAGATAGATTCACGGTCAATTTCACCTATGACTCAAACGCAATAGAGGGAAATTCCTTGACGCTTAAGGATGTAAACATAGTGATTAACGAAAACAGCTCGATAAAGGGGAAAGAGCTGCGCGAGATCTACGAAACCAAAAATTCTAGATCTGTAATGGACATGGTGATAAGGAAGAGATTTGACATAAGCCATAAGGACATAATAAAAATGCACAAGATCCTCATGAAGGACATAGATGAGCGAACCGGATACAAAAAAGTGCCTAATTACATCATTGGCAGGCGCATCCACACTTCGGCCCCGGAAAAGGTCCCTAATGAGATGGAGGCCCTAATTTCTTTCTACAAAGGTGCGGTTGGTAGAATGCACCCTCTTCAGCTCGCATCGCACTTTCACGGCAGATTCGAGCGCATACATCCGTTTTCAGATGGCAACGGAAGGGTTGGCAGGTTTTTGGTTAATGTGATATTGATCAAGAGCAATTACTTCCCTCTAATTATTAGAAAAACGCGCCGTGAATCCTATATGTCCTCCCTTGAAGCTTTCGACTTCAACAATAAGATTAAACTAGAAAGGTTCATGGTCGATAGATACAAAGAAACCTTTAGGAGCTTCTTTCAGGTGTACGTAAAGTACCTCAGGCCGCGATCAGAATGAGATCTCTATGCTCGGCTTCAGCGGCGCGGCTCTCTCCGCCCTTGCGGACTTAGATTCCTTTTCTCTTTCAACTATTATCTCAGCGCCGAGCGCCTTGCCGAAGTACTCCTTTGATTCGGTAAGCAGCTTGTACTCCTCCTCCTCGCTTATCTTGACTTGCGAGAGCCTGTTCATCTCCTTTGCCAGCTTGCCTACGTACTTCGCGGCGCTCTCAGGGTTGACTCCCTCCTCCCTTAGCTTTGCGATCACGGCCCCGGTGCTCTTTGTCTGGATGAGCTGGTTCACCGCGCTCCTCTTCCACTCATTTGCCACTACAAGAGTTATGCTCTTCATCCTCTTTCCCTCGTTCTTCTTCCCGACGAGCTCGGCGGCCTTCTTGACGTCCTCGAGAAGCAGCGCGACAAGCTCCTCTCCCTCCTCTATCTTGTCGTTTATCATCTCCCTGTCCGCGTTCGGCCACTTCTCCTTGGAGACGAACGTGTCGTTCCCGAGCCTGTGCCAGAACTCCTCAGAGATGTGCGGCGCGACAGGCTGGAGGAGAAGCACGAGCTTCTGCAGATACTCCTTTATCACCATCCCGTTCGCCCCTCCCCTCTCAAAGTACTTCTTCAGCTCTATTATGGAGTTGTAGAGCGCCTGAGTTGAGTAGTCCCTGAGCTCAAGTGACTCCATCGCTGTTGTGACCGCCTCGATCTTCCGGTTGAGCTTTGAGTAGAGCCAGTAGTCTATGTGCGTGAGCTCGCCCGATTCGTACTCATCGATCTTCTCCACAATGTCGTTTAGGTAATCTAGTCTCTCCTTTATCCCGTTTATCGCGCTCTCGCTGTACTCCGAGTCGCTGAATAGGTCCGCGCTGGTCAGCTCCACGATCCTTAGCGGATCGACGCCCACCCTCTCAACCGCGTCGGTGAGCGGGATTATGTTGCCGAGGCTCTTGCTCATCTTCTCGCCCTCGTACATCACCATCCCGTTGACCACGACCTGCTTTGGCCAGTACTCATGGTCGAAGATGGCGACGTGGTTGAAGATCTGCATGGTGAGGTGGTTGAATATCAGATCTGGCCCCGAGTGCCTTGAGGTGTACTGGTACCAGTACGTGAAGGAGTCCCTGCACTTCCTGACTATCTCAAAGTCTATCCCTGTGGACTTTGCGATTGCATCCGCCTCCCCCTTTCCTAGGTAGACAAAGTCGAAGAACTCCGGAGTGAGCTTTTCTATCGGGATGTTTCTTATCAAGTGAAGTATCGTGTAAAATGACATGTAGATCGTGGAGTCCGAGAGGGACTCTATTATGAAGTTTTTGTCGAGCGGGAACTTTGTGCCAAGCCCCTGCGACCTTGCCACGGCCCTGAGGTTTATCCAATCAATTGCGGCGTTGAACCCGTTGTTCACCTTGTCCGGCAGGATCCTCATGTCCTTGAACCAGTCCTTGACGATCGCCTTCCACTTCTCGTCGCCGTAGTTTAGGAACCACTGGTCGTCCATCACCTTCACGACGACATCGTAGCCGCACCTGCAGTGCACAGGCGCGTTCTGGATTATGTAAATCATCATTGCGTTCTTCTCGTCAATCAGCTTCTTCTTTATCTTGTCCCTTGCCTCTGGCTCGCTCATTCCCTCGTATCCCTTGACAAGCATCTTACCCCAGTGGGATTCCTCCCTGTACTGGAGCTTTGTCGCGAACTCGAGCATGTCATTTATCGCATTCACGTCAGTGTGAAGGACCTCAAGATACGCAAGGGCGGGGATGTCCAGGTGGACCGGTGCGGATTCCCCGACAGAGACATCGCTCAGCGACCTCCCAATCTGCACGTCTATTATCTTCTTGTACTTTATCCCCTGCATGTCGTATCCGCTTGCCTTGAGCTTCTCAAGCGCGGCATAGTCGAACGGCGCATGCGCAGGAACGCTCATCACGACCCCTGTTCCAAGAGCCTCCTTGACGAAATAGCCCGGGAAGATCGGGAGCCTCTCTCCGTTGAACGGGTTTATGCACTTCTTCTTCAGCAGCTCTGCGCCCCCGATCTCGCTTATGACCTCCACCGGCATCTGGTAGTTTAGCACGCTCGCGGCGGCGCGCGCGATGTAATAATTCTGCCCCTCAATCCTGCAGAGGACGTATCTCGCCTCCGGCTTCACAAAAACGTTAGTTGCGCCGTCGATTGTCTCAGGCCTGTATGTGCTGCAGATCAGGCTCGCATCCTCGCCGTCAACCTTGAACTTTATCGCGACCTCCTCCTCGATCTCCGGCTCCACGTCGTGCTTTGTGTCGTGCATCCCGACCGCGCCCTTCTCGTTTGGGCACCAGCCGACAGGGTGCTTTCCCTTTACAAGGTATCCCTTTTTGTTGAGTATCCCAAACTGCCACTCGATGAACTTGCTAAAGAACGGCTCCGTGGAGACGAACTTCCTCCTCCAGTCTATGCTAAGCCCTCCCCTCCTCATCCCTGTCTCGACGTCCTTTACAAAGTAGCTTGCGATGTACTCGGGATCCGTCATCTTCGCTATCTCCTCAGGCGGAATGTGGAAGATCCCAAGCTCGTGGATCAGGTCAGCGTCCTTGTTTGCGATCCTCTTCGCGAATGCGAGTATCGGTGTCCCTGTCGCGTGGAATCCCATGGGAAAGAGCACGTTGTACCCCTGCATCCTCTTGTACCTTGCAAGGATGTCAGCGGTTCCGTAGGTCCTCAAATGCCCTATGTGGAGCGCCGTGTTGACATAGGGAAATGCGGCGGTGACAAGGTAGGATTTTCTCCCGTCCGGCTCGGCCTCGAATATCTTCGCATTTGCCCACTCCTCCTGCCACTTCCTATCTATCCTAGGGTAATCAATCATGTTAGCACCAACCAACTTTACTTTAGCAATCAGGGCGTTTAACTAATGCCTTAAAACATTATAAACATTATGTGTAATTCATTCGATGATAGTTTTTTATTACTGAGCTGGCTATCCTAAACCATGCTACCCTTTCCGTACCATTCCTACCTGACAGTCTTGATCCCCGCAATAATCTCATTCATAGTGACCTTCTACGCAACCAAGTTCCTGATCGATTACTTCTACGGTGCCGGAATAATAGACGAGGACCACAACAAGTCAAAGGTCCTCAAGCTCCCAAGCGCGGGCGGGGTCGCAGTGGCATTCGGCCTGATCATCGGGCTGATGACTTACATCTTCGGGGGGACATTCGCATTCGTTCCTCTACTAAGTGTCTCGCAGCTGATGGCTGTTGCGCTCTCGATAATGCTGATTACTTTCGTGGGATTCCTTGACGACATAAATGTTGGGACAAAAAGAGTGGTCGGAACCGACCTCAAGAGATTCAAGGTGGGCCTCAGGCAGTGGCAGAAGCCGCTTCTAACTGTCATCGGCGCAATACCGCTTATGGCGATAAACGCGGGAATAAGCACAGTCACGCTTCCATTTCTCGGGGTTGTGAACCTCGGACTTGTCTACCCGATAATAATACTTCCTCTTGCGGTAATCTTTGTCTCAAATGCATTCAACCTTCTGGGCGGATTCGATGGACTGCAGCCCGGAATGGCGATTGTCGCAAGCTTTGGCCTTCTGCTCTACACGACATTCTTTGGGTCATACATCGGCGCGCTTCTATCCGCCCTTCTCTTCGCCACGCTGCTCGCATTCTGGCCCTTCAACAAGTACATCGCAAAGATCATCCCTGGGGACAGCTTCACTTACTGCATCGGCGGGGTGCTTGTCGCGATAATGGCAGTGGGAAACGCAGAGGCGTTTGGAATAATAATATTCATACCATGGATAATCGAGTTCTTTTTGCACCTGAAGGGAAGATTCAAGGTTACCGACCTTGGGATAAGGCAAAAGGATGGCACATTCAAGTCCAAGTACGGGGATAAGGTGTACAGCCTGACTCACGTAATCATGAATCTTGGGCGAATGAAGGAGTACCAGGTCGCAAACTACTTGATAGGATTTGAGGCTTTCTTTGTTATACTTGCCTTTGCGCTCTACTTTGCGGGGCTTCTCTAGATCAGCCCGTGCTTTGTGAGCAGGATGTCAGACTTCTTGATCAGCTTCCTTCTTCCCGCGTGCTTTGCGTACCTTAGCGCATGGTCAGCAAGCTTCTCCGTGAGCCTCTCAAGCTCCTTCTCAAGGTCGACAACTGCGTCCTCGGTTACCTGCTGCGCACCCGCTTCCCTCATAAATTGCTCTACGTCGTAGAGACTGAACCCCCGCTTACCCATTAATTCCCCCGAATTAAAATTGTAAGATTGGATGCGTATGCAAGCCTTAAAAAAGGGATGGGGTCGCGCCGAATAGTGGCAGTGCAACCCTGTCGAGAG
>JAGWHA010000029.1 GCA_028867095.1 Microcaldota archaeon
GTGATAGTTGTCCTATCGCTTTTTTTAAATCCTTTTGGAAACAAGTCTATAAGTCCTGTAAGTCTGCCGTCTCACCTCAAGCCCACAATATCGCTCGAATCAGTTCATCAATCCGGTCTCAACATAAGCATTGCATACAATGCGGTTGTGGACAAGGTTTCCAGATTAAATCTTAGCGCCTCAACCATAAACTGGGGCGACGGCACCACGACCCCTCTGTATAATACCAATCACACCTATTCCAAATACCAAAACTACACGATAAACATCACTGCATACGATACCTCCGGGGCTAAAGATTCAACGAGCCTAAAGTTTAGCCTGCAGCCAAAAACGAATGGACGGATTCCCGCTCCCTCAGTAATTTTCTATACGCGCACAAATGGATTCGAAGTTAATGTAAACGGCACGGCGAATCCTTTCCCAAGCCAGGATATTGCCGGAGCAAAAATTACCCAGGTCTACATAAATTGGGGTGACGGAAACATCACCAATGGTTTTGTTCAGGCGTCCCACACATACTCAGAAGTGGGAAGCTATCCCATAAGCGTTACCGCCCTTGACTCATTTGGCAACAGCAATACTGTCAGTAAAACCGTATTTGTCTCTGGCCAATCTGCTCCGCAACTTCAGTACTCGGCAATCTGTCCTAGCATACCGCCAACGTTGCTACTCAAGCCCTCAAAGATAATGGGCTATTCTGTGGAGCTTGTGGGGACTTTGGGGCCATCAGTGATTGGAGGGACAATCAACTGGGGAGACGGCAACACCACAATCCTCACTGATTACACGCATACCTATCTCCGTTCTGGCAGCTATCCCATTCAGATAGTTGTCTATGACTCCTGCGATAGAAAGTCGAGTTACAGACTAAATGTAAATCTTACTGCACCCTCCACTCCGCCAAAAATCGGGATGGACACCCCCGTAATCAGCGGATACCGCGTAAAGATAAGCGCAAATATAACAACTGCAAGCAATGCCAATATTGATTGGAGCAGGACCGCCATAAACTGGGGCGACGGCAACACCACTCTTGCAGCAGTTTCCTATACCCATACTTACAGCCGGCCAAACAACTACACCGTAGTCCTCACCGTTGTGGATACTCTGGGCGATAAAAATACTGCATTCGCGACATTTTCGGTGCCTGAAGTGCCGCCGGGCACCCATTTTGTCCCTCCTCCGTTAAATATAATTCACGTCGGTCAGAATCTCAGCTCTGGAGAATTCAACGTTTTCCTCAAGAACATCACCTCACCAGACAAAAACGGAAACAGCAAAGCGGCCCTTGCAATATACTCAGACAACTCGTTTGTGGCCCAAAAGAGTATCCCGGAACTCTCCAGCGCGGAGATAAATGTGTCTGGAAAGATCTTATGGATCTATATAGGCAGAACATACACTAACGTTGCAAGGGAGAACTGGACAGAGATCCAGCTGCTAAGCGGGTAAAACTCCCCAAACGAATAAGTAGTAATATATATAAAGGAAAAATGCTTCATCATATCATGAATAAAGGGTCTTTGGCAATTCCTATTACGCTTATCGCATTAGTGCTTGTGTTAAGCCTCAATTCTCTCTCAGCCCAGTCTAATTTGAATGCGGTCCCCCCAACCGCAACATTCAGCCCGCAGGTGAGCGGTGGGGGATTGACGGTAACGGCAAGCGGAAGCATAAGCGATAGCAATCTTGGCGGAACCATTTCCTATTCCTCGGTAACGTGGGACTGGGGAGATGGCACGGGCACGACCTATGGGCTCTACCCCCAGCATGTTTATGCGCGCGGTGGAGGATATACGATAAAAATGCGGGCGACAGATTCTCTGGGGCAAACAGCCACAGTTACAAGATCCGTATCCGTAAACCCAAACGGGGCGCAGACGGTCTCAATTTCATATGCCTCGCAGGCATACTGCCCTTCCTGCACCTCGGTCCCTCCCACAATCTCATTTAGCCTCAGCACTGGCGGGAATGGAATGCTTGTCACGGCATCAGGTTCTATCATAGATTCAAATCAGAATGCAAGGATAACTCAGATTGTATGGAACTGGGGCGACGGCTCCCCAACAACATCCGGGCAGTATCCTCAGCACGTTTACAGCAGCCCTAACAGGTATTCCGTATCTGTCACTGTCTACGATAGCGTTGGCCAAAGCAGCAGCACAAGCGAAGAGGTCGACGTGTCGCAAAATAGCGCCACCACAATTTCCGTTTCAAGTACTTCGCAGGGTAGTGGGGGCGGCCAGACTGTTTCAGGCAATCCAATAAGGACCTCGGTATCCGCTTCGGTATCAGGACTTAAGGTCACTGCACCAGTCACATTTGTCGATCCAAATACAGGTGCGACTTCAGTAACAATCACCTGGGATTGGGGGGACAACACGCAAAGCAGTTCCGGAACACACACCTATTCAGGCCCTAATGCCTGCGGGGCCAGTGGAATCTGCACAATAACCGTGAAGTCTAAAGACAATCTGGGAAATACGGGAACCTCTTCAACTACTGCCTCACTAAGCAACGGCGGTTCGATACAGCCTGGCCAGTCGCAGGCAATACCGGTTTCATTTAGATATACTATAAGTGGCAGCGGCTTTACAGTGACCCCTTCTCCATCCATAAGCGATAACACGCAGGGGGCTGCGATAACTTCTATCGATTGGAACTGGGGCGACGGCACATCTGACTCTTTTGGAACCTCGGTACAGCACACATACAGCCAACCTAAGACGTATACAGTGACCTTGACAGTAAGGGATAGCTACGGGAATACGGGAGTCGCAACAGCCCCGATAACAATCTCTTCCCAGAACCTGCAGCAAATAGGTGTTTCAACACCTGTATTATCCGGTTCAGGGCTCAGTGTTCAAGCGAGCTCAACTTTCCACGACTCAAATCCTGGTGCAACCAGCGTCTCGATTCTCTGGTCTTGGGGTGATCAAACAACCTCAACGACCGACAGCCACACATACCCAGCACCTGGCGAGTATCTTGTAACGGTGACGATAACTGACAATGTTGGCGCAATAGGCACCAGCCAGCAGGAATATCAAGTAAATTCAGCAGGAGCTCCCCAGCAAGTTACTGGAGGCGGTCAACCCTTCCCTACACCTATCACAGGACAGCCTATACAGCTGACTTGGCAGTCATCAGGTCAAGCAGGGCTTCTTGTAAGGCCCAATGTACAGTTCAACGACCCAAATGCTGGGGCCACTTCAGTATCATCCTCTTGGAACTGGGGCGACGGCACCACAAGCTCTTCAGCATCGCATACATACTCAAGCGTACTGGCTTGCGGGGCAACAAACATTTGCACTATTAAGGGAACCTTTACTGACAACCTTGGCAACACCGGGACAATTTCGCAGTCTGTGACCCTTAGTTCATCTTCATCTTCAGGTGGCGGTACCGTTCAGCCTATACAGCTGACTTGGCAGTCATCAGGGCAGGTAGGTCTTTTTGTAAAGCCTAACGTTCAGTTTAACGACCCCAACGTCGGTGCAACCTCTGTAACCGCTTCATGGAGCTGGGGCGACGGCACATCTTCAGGTTCTTCACATGCCTACCAGAGCGCTTCAGCATGCGGCGCCACAAGCACATGCACAATAACCGGAACCTTCAAAGACAACTTGGGGAATACGGCAACAATCTCTCGCTCAATCACTCTTTCATCATCTTCCTCTGGGGGCGGCACCATATCCAATTACCCGATACAGCTTACTTGGCAGTCATCAGGGCAGCACGGACTTTCAGTAACCCCTTCCGTCCACTACAATGATGTCAATACGGGGGCGAGGTCGATTTCAACCTCTTGGAACTGGGGCGACGGCACCACAAGCTCAACAAATTCGCACACTTACTCTAATGTGAACGCCTGTGCGGGCTCTAACCTATGCACCATAACCGCAAAGGTCACGGACAATCTTGGCAACACCGGCACCATCACCCAATCAATCGCACTAGGCTAGGATTTTCTCTGCATCTAAAAATTTGGCTCTTCATCCAAGGGTCGCAAGTATTCCGTCGACAATTCCCCTCACTCCGACTCCTCCAGTTGCCCTGACCGCAATCCTGTGGCTGAGAACCGGCTTTGCAAGGAACTTGATGTCCTCCCTTGTGACCTCGGTCCTTCCCTCGATCAGCGCCTTTGCCTTCCCGCACATCATGAGCGCGATGTCCGCCCTTGGGCTGGCGCCCATGACCACGTGGATGTCGGTTCGCGTGGCGTTGACTATTCCAGTGATGTAGTTTGCGACATCATCAGGCATCTTGATCAGCTTTGCCTGCTGCTGGTACTCGATTATGTCCTGCGTGCTGATTATCTTGCTGACTATGCTCTTCTCCTCCCGCTCCTTGATCCGAAGCATCTCCTTCTCCTCCTCCTCGCTCGGGTAGTCGACGTCGATCTTCATTATGAACCTGTCCGCAAGCACCTTCGGCAGCGGCTCTGTCCCCTCGATCCTCAGTGGGTTCTGGGTGGCAAATGCGGTGAATGGCCTCGGAAGCTGCATGTCAACCCCTCCCGCCGTTACCTGCCGCTCCTCAAGGGTCTCAAGAAGCGCGCTCATCGTCTTCGGCGGCGAACGGTTGAGCTCGTCGATAAGCAGGATGTTTGTGAATATCGGCCCCTTCTTGAAGGCGGGGGAGTTGTTGTCGTCAAGGTAGGTGTACCCCACGATGTCCTTTGGCTCAAGGTCCGGGGTCCCCTGGATCCTCTTGAAGTCAGCCTGGATCGTGGATGCAAGAGCCTTTGTCATGGTCGTCTTTGCGACTCCAGGCACTCCCTCAAGCAGAGCATGCCCGTTTGCAACGATTGCGATAAAGAGCAGCTCTATCGTGTCGGTCTTTCCGGATATGTGCTTTTTCATCTCGGCAAGCGTCCTTGAGTAGGCCTCTTTCGCGTCCAAACCAGCACCGATAATAGTTAGTAGGGAAAGGTTTAATAATTAACTTTGCCTATTTAACCATAAGGTGTATTGATGATAGGAAAAGATCACATTTCAGGCAATCCGGTCACGGTAGCGGAGTCACTTGATATACTAGAGGAGCGAAAGAAGGCCGGGGAGCTGGGATACGAGCAGCAGATTGCATACGACCACGCAAAGAAGTTCGCCTCAATGGATCTGGACAAGGCAAAGAAGTTCGCCGCGGATCTTGAGGACGTGGGGATAAGCAAGAAGGCGATAATCAAGGTCATCGATGTCATGCCGGCCAACGAGGTCCAGCTAAAGAACGTGCTGCTAATTGAGAAAAAGACGTTCGAGGCCGATGTCATAAAGAAGGTACTTGAGGTCGTCGCCAAGTACAAGAAGTAACGGTTTTGCACATTTTGGGCGCTGTCCATGGAATTAGAGAGAAAAGAGGAATTGGAGGAACACGCTGTTGTTCTCGACTATCTTCCTACTGGAAAGTCCGGCGCCGCAAAGTCAGAGCCGACGGCGATACTGCTTGGCGAGAACAAGTTCACGCTCCTTGAAGCGGTGCCAAAGCTCGGAGCAGTGCTGAAGGTAGGCGAGAGGGTCTACATCGGAAAGGCGGAGCGAGACAAGATCGCACTTATCAAGTTAAGGCTCAACTACAGCGAGCTAACGGAGGGCGCAAGAAACGAGCTGCCAAAGGCGGTCTCGCAGATAGTGAAGGGCAACGAGCCAAAGTTCGTCGACGTCTTCAACAGGGCGGGCCCGATCAACATAAGGGAGCACTCGCTTGAGCTCCTTCCCGGCGTCGGAAAGAAGCACCTTCAGGGGATAATCAAGGCAAGGGAGGAGAAGCCATTTGAGAGCTTCGCGGACATCTCCGCAAGGGTCTCGCTTCTCCAGGATCCCGTCAAGCTGCTGACCGACAGGATAATCGTTGAGCTGAAGGGGGAGAGCAGGTTCTATCTGTTCACAAGGCCGTACGGAAAGCCGCATTTTTAAAACCTTTCGGAATTTTGAGTAAAATTTCAGAGGGTCTTTATTCTAAAATCTCTAAATTTTCCATATGGCGTATACTGTTTATTCTGCAAGAAATTTCGAAAAGATATTTGAAAAAAGACACGGAGAAAGGAGAGCCTGGTTAAATTCAATGAAAAATATTTTAGAACAAAATCCAAAATTAGGAAAGCCGCTTGGTGGCAGACTACACAAAATTTGGCAGCTGCGAATAGGTCCGTTTAGAGTATGGTACAAAATAGACGATAAAGCTCAAAAGGTAGAACTGTTAACAGTGCTGCACAAAGATGAGGCACAGCATTTTTATTAGTCAAGTTCCTTAATAAATTCACTTACCTTTCTTATTCTGCCCTTCTTAATATCCTCTTCACTTTTCATTATTTGAAGTAGAACATCCCTGCTAATCTTCGGTATGCTGGCCTTTTTGAATACAACGCCCCCTTTTATCTCAAGCGCAATAAACCTATCGCTCGCCTTAAACCTGCCCTTTTTTCTGATGCTTTTAGGTACGACTAATTGTCCTTTCCCGGACATCTTTACCAATTCTTCCATATTAAACAGTTGAACAGTTAAACTATTTAACACTTTGCGTTATTACAGTTCTTGTGCTATCTTGAAATAAGGTTCTCTCGCTAAACAATAAAGATGTCTTCGAGCAGGAGATTTATATGAGAGCACTGAATTTGAGGATGATTAGATGGATCAGACCTACTTGCCTGGGGCTTAGCAAAGAAGTAATTTAAAAATAGAACTACTTTCTTGGCTTTTCAAGGTGTCTTTGAGGGACTATTATCTTCCTAACGGTCGACTTTGAGACCGGAATCCTGACGATATAGGCTGTTCCCCTCTTCTCGATGATCTTCCCGATCTTTCCCCTGTACCTTGGGTGCGGGATGTCCGGGAAGCTTCCCTTAGGGACAATCGCAACCATGTCCCCTACCTTGAAGTTCTTGATCAGCGTGGTGAGTCCAAGCTTGCCCGGCTGGTGGTGCCTTGCCAGGTGCCTTGTCCTTCCCATGAATAATCCGTGCGATCTTGGTGCCATATGCTCACGTTGTGTAATTACAATACTTTATAAACCTCAAATATATATAAATAGCTATCCTGAGTATATAAACGTGATTAAATGGCAAAAAGTGGCAAGCAGATCCCTCGTCCAGTCTTCAGGGTTGAGAACATAGTCGCAAGCTCTGATCTGGGCATAGACCTCGACCTCTACGGGATAGCAAGGGCCTCTTCCGACATCGACTACGAGCCGGAGCAGTTCCCTGGCGCAATCTGCAAGATAAAGGAGCCAAAGACCGCGCTTCTTCTATTCAAGAACGGGAAGATCATCTGCACCGGCGCAAAGACCGAGGGCGACATAAGGAAGGCTATCGACCAGATAATCAAGATCGTGAAGGGCCACACGATAACCTACAAGGAGGAGAAGGCCCCAAAGCTGCCAAAGAAGTAATCACCTTTTCTTAAGTTTGGCTGTGCTGATCTTGTAAATGACGTATATGGCAACCGCAAACACTGCGACTGCGCTTATCACGACGCTAACGCTGTTTGAGGCAAGGCCATAGTACCCAAAAAGCATCAGGACAACGTCCCATATCAGCGCGCCGGCGGTCGAGTACAAAAAGAAGGTGGTCTTCCTCATCTTTGCAAATCCTGCGGGCAGGCTTATCAGCCCACGTGCGACTGGTATTAGCCTTGCGATGAAGACGGCAAAGGCGCCGTTTCTATTGAACCATTCGTCGAACTCCTCGATTCTCTTCCTGCTTATGTGGAACCTCTCCGCATGCCTGTATATGATATCCTTGCCTACAAAGTAAGCGATGTAGTAGTCGATTGCCATCCCAAGTATTCCTGCAGCCACCACTGTCGCAAGCGCATTGAGGAAGCTGAAGTCCCCCTTTGCGGCAAAGAATCCTATGAGCGGCAAGACCACCTCGCTCGGAACCGGAAGCGATGCATACTCCATTGTCATGAGCGCGAATATGGCGAAGTAGCCGTACTGCACAAGGAGCGCATTGACTACCGAGTACGCGTTTGTGACAAGGCTGATGAGCGTCGAGATTATGGTGAGTGATACGATGAACATGATACTTTCTTGCATCTAAAGCTTTTAACTCGTTTCGCATTTTCCAATCTCCAAAAGAAGAGATAAGCTTATATATCAAAAAGATACCAATTTGATATTGATATAATGGAGACTTTAGTGAGGCTGGAGGGGGCCGTTGCGGTAATACTCGAGGAACTGGTAAAGAGGGGATTTTACAAAACAAAATCCGATGCGATACGCGCTGGCATACTGGAGCTGGGCAAGGAGTACATTCCCAAGAGCGAATTGGAAAGGAAGCTCGTCGCCGCAAAAATAAGGCAGATAGAGAAAGAGATCAAATCTGGTAAAAGAAGGCTAGTGCCTCTTAGTGAGGTTGCAAAGAAAGCCGGAGTCAAGCTATGAACTTCAACATATCTTTTGAAGGTGAGGCGGAAGACCAGCTTCTAGCTCTTGATAAGTCCATAAGGTATAGGATGTTAAAGCGGATAAAGAAGATGGAGAACGAACTGCCAGGTAGGCACCTAAAGCACGGGCTGCAATTTTTTGTTGAGGATGTAGGACAATACAGGCTTGTTTACAAATGCCTTAAGAATAACAAGATTATTTATTTCATAGGCCTCCACAAAGAGTATGAGAAATGGTTTAGGCCTGCAAAATGATCTGGTGAAGGTATGCACTTACTCAAGCTATTCGAGTCGACAAGCACGATGAGGCTTCGCCCCGATTCATTCGACGACCTCTACCTTATCGAGAGGATCGTCGCTGCAGGCGACAACATCGAGTCAAAGAGCTACAGAAGGTTCAAGCCCAGCGAGGGGGACGTCGGGGAGCAAAAAGAGGTCATCGTCAAGATCAGCGTCGAGAAGGTGGAGCTCGACAAGGGGGCAAGCAAGCTGCGGTTCACCGGAAAGATACTGTGGGGAAGGCCGGAGGAGTTCATAAAGCTGCAGAGCTACCACACGATAAATGTGGGCATCGGGGACACACTAGACATTCAAAAGCAGGAGTGGAAGGATTACATTCTAAAGCGCATAAAGCAGTCCGTGCAGGACTCCAAGAAGCCGAGGATCGGTGTGGTCGCCCTTGACGATGAAAAGGCGACGCCGGCGTACATCCGCGGGTACGGGATTGAGATAATAACCGAGCTATACAGCAAGCTGAGCAAGAGGATGAAGGAGAAGGATTACGGGATCCAGAGGGAGAAATACTTCCTGGAGGTTATCGATGCGATAAGGAACATGAAGGTCGACATAGTTGCAGTCGCAGGGCCGGGATTCACCAAGGACGATCTCAAGAAATACATAAGCGACAAGGGCGTCAAGATAGAGAAGAGGCTCGTCTACATCCAGGCAAGCGACGCCGAGCGCGGCGGAATAAGGGAGGCGATGCAGAGCGACGCGATAACCCAGCTGCTCGCGCAGGAGCAGATAAAGAGGGAGTTCGAGCTGCTAAACAAGTTTTTGAGCGGCCTGAATTTCAACTCCTCATTCTATGGAATCGATCAGGTTATGGGAGCGCTAGAGAAGTATGATGCCGCTGTCGTGATGGTAAACGACAGCGTGCTGAATGACAAACAGATTCAGGCGGTTCTCGATTTAGCAGATCTGCAAAAAGTG
>JAGWHA010000084.1 GCA_028867095.1 Microcaldota archaeon
GGAAGCGCTGGGATATGGCTTGCGGTCGGCTACGTCATGTACATCGTCATGGTACTTGCCCTTGGCGTGACCTCCTTCCTCTACGACTACATAGAGGCCAGGCTGGGACGGAGGCTCGACACTGCCTCATCGGCCCTTGCACGCGTGCATCTTGTGCTCATGAATTTGGGCATTCTTGGCGCATCGCTTCTCTTGATGTACGCAGGATATGTCGGAGGCGTGGGGCTCATGCCAGCTTCGGTTGGCGGCGGGGGCCTCTCGCAGCTGCAGGTGCACGAGCAGATCCTGGGTCAGTTCCCCGTGCCGATAATCGCATTCGTCGCGGCGACGATAATAGGTGTGCTTGCGGGCGGGCTCGCATACATTCGAAGCCTGCTAAGAGGGCGGTAGTTTCTTTTCCCTGCAAAATGGCGCAGAAAACAAAGCCGTGGCGGAGGTATTTAAAACAAAAGAAAGATGCTCTAGCAGGTAATTAGATGGCCAAAAGTGAGGCGATAGTTGGTAGAAACCAGTTCTTTGCGCTGTCGAGAAAGGCAACCGAGCTCGCCTCCCAAAGTGGAGATGAACAGGAGCTTAGGATCAAGATGATGGTCACGGAGCTCAAGCTTTTGGAACTCTTATACCGAAAAGTGGATAGGATAACAGGGAGGATAACAATGCCGGACATATACAGGGCACTTCTAAGGGATGATGGAAGCGTTCGGATCGGTGTTGTTAAGGCAGGGGAAAGGGAGGTGAACAGTGATCTGTTCCTTAAATTGCGCGATGAGAGGCAGGAGAGGATAGAGCAGGTTTACCGGAAGGCGTTCGAATATGCACTGACTGTTCTTGAGGGGCGCCAGGTGAACTCTTTTCTCAAGCACTCCAAAAAGCTGGCAAGCCAGAGCCCTAGCAGGTATATCCCCACAGTAGCCCGCATAACCCTGAGCCTCTCGAAGGGAGCGGATGAAAGCGAGGTATTTCTTGAGCCTGAAGCAATAGCCAGCTTTGTGGAGGGCCTCCAGAGCATTCCGTCAGCCGGCAGGGAGGAGATAAGGGGAATTTTGGTAAAGGCCTATGAGTGCGCAAGAGAGGAAAATGCCAAGAACCGCCTTGACAGAATGCTCGATAAAAACGCCCTCTTTTGGGGCAGAATCACAAGACACGGACCTAAGGAAGTCTCATTTAAGGCTCAGATGAATGATAGGCGTGAAGCCCATGATATTGCAGGCCCGCCTTGAACTAACAGAATCATATCAATGCTCCTTGTGCGAAACATACCAAAGAGATGATGGCGCGCTCGTTTAGAGCCTTGTGCCGCAGTGGGAGCAGTAGTCGCTTGTCATCTCGTTCATTGTGCCGCACTTTAGGCACTTTAGTCCCTTGCTGTGCTTTGGCATGTCCGACTGGCCCTGCCCCTCCGCGCTTAGGGAATTATGGGAGAGGGATGCTATTTTTGCGTTTATGAAGTGCTCAAGGCGCATCGCGTCCTCGTGGCGGAGCCCGGATACGTTCTTGGGCTCGTTCTTCTCGATGTCGTCAGAGGGCATGCTTCCCTGATGGCCGATTGCGATTGACGAGAGGAGGATCCCCCTGGTGGGCTTTACCGCGATTATTATCTTGTAGGGAAATATTGAGTAGCTTCGCACAAGCCCGAGCTGGTGCCTTGCGATTATTATTACCCTCCGGTTTGTC
>JAGWHA010000085.1 GCA_028867095.1 Microcaldota archaeon
TAGTCGGGGTCCTGGGATACATAATCTCATTCGTCGTGGAACATCTGATCTGATTTTGCTCATGGAGATAGTAATTGACCTCGCCGAGACGGCGCAGGGGAATGCGAACGAGTACTTCTACAAGGCCAAGAGGGCACGAAAGAAGATAGAGGGAGCGCAGCAGAGCATTCGCGAGCTTGAGGAGAAGCTTGCAAAGGCAAGGGAGCGCTACGAGAGAAAGGTTAGCAGCAAGAAGATCAAGGTGGTTGCCAAGAAGGAGTGGTACGAGAAGTTCCACTGGTTCAGCGCGAGCAACGGAATGCTTGCAATCGGCGGGCGCGACGCAGTGCAAAACGAGCTGATAAACTCGAAGTATTTTGAGGATAGGGACCTCTTCTTCCACGCGGACATCTTCGGCGCTTCGGTCGTAATCTTAAAAGAAGGGGTTGACGCAGACAAGAAGGTTCGCGAGGAGGTCGCCCAGTTCGCAGCATGCTACTCAAGCGCCTGGAAACAGGGGCTATCAACGGTGGATGTATACTGCCTAAAGCGCGAGCAGATAACAAAGTCGAGCAGCAAGGGCTCGCTTGGCACCGGGAGCTTTGCGATGAAGGGGGAGAGGGAGTGGTTTAGGAGCACAAAACTCGAACTCTTCGCATTCGTCAAGACAGAGGAAACAGATAACGGGGAGATAAAGAGGCTTGTTGTGGTTCCTGGAGGATACGCCGGCGCAAAGGGGCTGAAGATCACGATCGGAAACACTAAGAAATCCGACACGGCAAAGTTCATTTCGAAGAGGATTGGCTACGACGACCTGGACTACATAATGCAGCAGCTTCCGGCAGGGGAGTTCTCCGTAAAATATCGCAACGAAGCCTGCATTAGCTATTTATACATTTCAACACCATTTACTTTGGGAGTGTTTGATGAAAATCTACCTTATCAGCAACGTCCCTGAGGGAGGGGACGAGATAGAGGAGGTGCTTGACGGGGCTAATGTTAGCGTCATCTCAAAGGAGATACTCGGAAGGGTCAAGGAGATCGACTCCGAGATAGAGCGCAAGATAAGTAGCAGCAACGCAAACATGTTGATTTTTGTGACGGACGACCCAATCGGGGCGAGCATAACGCTAAACAAGCACGAGGGGCTAAGAGCGGCAGTATGCAACACGGTGGAAGACGTGAGCGCGGCAAGGGCAAGCGGAGCGAACGCGATAATCCTAGACAACGACAGGGCGCAAAAAGGCGAGATTGCTCAGGCAATAGTCAAGGGAGGCGCAGGGATAGGTAAGATCCTGCAGATGACAACATCTGCTCCAAAGAAAAAGGCATTCGCAGAGAGGCCGATCGAAGGAG
The DNA here is from genome assembly GCA_028867095.1 of Microcaldota archaeon. The sequence continues at coordinate 1,336 of JAGWHA010000085.1, forward strand.
ATGCGGAGAGAAGAGAAAGGCCAATTGAGAGGCAGCAGGCCCCAATCTACAAGCAGCCTTCAGCCCCTATTACGATAAATGTCAAGCTTCCGCAGATGCCAAAGCTCTTTGGGGGAAAAAAGAAGCTGAAGGAGAAGCCGATTGAGGATGAGCCACTGCCAACGGGAAAGGCAAGGCCGGGGATCCTTGGGAAGATAAAGGACGAGCTGGGAATAGTAGATTGATGATTTATGGAGGAACTTCTTTGCAGGGCGGTCACTAAACTGGTGCTG
>JAGWHA010000030.1 GCA_028867095.1 Microcaldota archaeon
TACACGAATCCCTGCCCGCTCTGCAGGTAGCTTGCCCCGACGGTCAGGGGCATCGTGAGGGACGGGAGGAGCTCGGTCTCGTTCACCCTTGATGTGTAGCCGCTTATTATCGGCTTGTGGGATGCCGTCTGGTAGTACATCGAGAGCCCCAGGTATAGCTCAGGGAAGTAGTTGCTGCTGCTCTGTATGGCAGGGAGCATCACGATGCTGTAGTTGCCGGGTATGTTACTTATCTCGCTGTAGGCGTGCGGTATTGCCGGGCTTGCGAATGCGGCGCCGATGAACTGCCCGCTGAGCGGTATTCCTGCATATTCTATTAGTATTATAAGGGCGAGCGCCGCGGCATACTTCCTCTCTATTCCGAGGAGCTGCGGCTTCTTTGCCTTTGCCAATTCCAGGATCTCCCTGAATCCGTAAGCCGCCAGGACCGCAAGCGCGACTGTGAAGATCATGTCAAACCTTGCAGGCTCGCGGATTATGTTGAAGAATGGTATCGCCTTGTATATCAGGTATATCGAGGGGATCCCGGAAGGGCTTATGCTTGAAGCCGATGCGGGCAGATCGCCAAGCTGTATGTATGGGCCAAGCGCGAGAAGGCCGAAGAGCACTATGGCCGCAATCCACGGAAGCGTGTTTGCGAGCTTGTTCTTCTTTTTCTCGTACCAGATTCCGAGCGCGGCGAGCGCCATTGCGGCGTATCCGATGTAGGATATCCTCTCTATGGGGTCGATTGAGTAGATTGAGGCGTATGACCCGGAGACCCAGGAGAACAGGTTGTTGTATGGGCTTGGAAGAAGGAATGATGCGACGGGGTCGCTCCAGAGCATGTTGTGGCCCGCGTCATTTAGCGCGGCACCTGCAGAGGTAAGGACCCCGTTTGTGAATGCGCTTGAGATTGGTATCAGGAAAGGTGAGCCTATCACTAGCACCAATATTATCATTGCGGCGAAGGACTTTGCGAATTCCATATTCAGTATCTCAGGGCGCCTGCTCTTGCTTAGCAGATACATCGCAAGAAGCAGCATCACGAAGAGCACGGTTATTATCCCCTGCTCTGGGTCCCCCATGAAGAGGAGGAAGACAAAGCTCACGGCAGCGCCGACCGCGTAGAGCAGCTTTTTCTTCTCCTTGATCATCATCATAAACAGAAGTATGAATAGCGGGAGGAACTCGATGTTGGTCCAGTTGATGTGCCCACCGAATGCCTGGGCCATGTGCATCGGGCTGAAGGCGAAGACTATCCCGGCTATGAATGCCGCGTACTTGTTTTGAACAAGATAGTCTGCAAGCAGGTACATGAAAAATCCGGAGAGCATGAAAGCCAGGAAGAAAATAACATTATACGAAAAGAGCAGCCCGCCGATCTGGAACGGGAAGCTCAGGTATGCCGAAATCGGCGAGAGCGTCTGGGTGACAAGGCTAGCCCCGACCGGATAGTAGAGCATCGGGGTGAAGTAGATCGAGGTGTGGAGCGTGAATGTCGCGTAGTTTACCCACCACATGTTCCAGAGGTTCTGGTAGAGGTCCCCTGCGCCGTTGACCGTTGTGCTTGCGATGTTCGCGGTTATGGGCCAGAAGACGACAAGCGCTATCGCAAGATAGACCAGAAGTATCGGCAGGTATTCCCTTGCGCCGCTGGAGAACTGCTTGGCGAGCGGAACCCTTGAGTTGTTTTCTTCCATGATGATCGGCAGTTAAAGTATATTCAATAAATAGTTCTTTAAACACTAAGTGCTTTATAGAATTGCAAATTGACAGACTAACTGCGGAATAAAAATATTTAAACCCGATTACAAGGCACTTTTATGAAGACCAAACAGGAATCCATCGGAAGGCGCGCGACCAGGACGTTCTTTGCGAGCGTGGTTGGGAAGTTCGTGGCGGTTTTCATAACGATTGTCGCGTTTGTGGCAATCGCAAGGCTATTGGGCCCAAGCAACTACGGGATCTACACGGTGGCGATAGGGTACGCGACCTTGATAGGCGGGGTGAGCATCTTCGGAATCGCATCCTATTTTGACAGGAACATTGCGTCGCTGAGCTACAAGAGGGACGGCAGGGGGATCTCAAGGGTGCTGGCAAACGGATATGCGATTGTCGTGCCAGTTTCAATCATCCTCGCCGCCTTAGGGATTGCGCTGAGCGGCTACGTTGCAAACAACCTGCTCCAGAACGCGCACATCGAGGCCTTCACCCTCGTTCTCGTCTCGGTCGACCTGATGTTTAGCACGATATGGGGGGCATCCTTCTCCGCGCTGATAGGGTTCGGAAGGGGCAAGCTCGCCTCCATATCCTTGGTCACGCTCGGAATAGTGCAGCTTGTGCTCGGGGTCGCGCTCATTTTCGCCGGGTACGGGGTGAACGGCGCGATAGCCGGGCTCTTGGTCGGGGACGCCGTAGGATTCTTGCTCACAACCTACTACATCTACGTCGCATTCGAGGATTACGGCAGCCTGAAGCTCTCCTTTCCCAGAATCGATGAGATAAAGAGCACCCTGAAATTTGCGCTTCCTGTCGCGTCAAACAACTTCCTGCTCATAGGGGGGGTCAGCTTCGGAACCCTCATCCTGAGCGTGTACGCCCCGAGCTACATACTCGGCAACTACGGCACTGCGCTGAAGGGACTGGGGATGATGAACGTCGTTTACGGCACGCTTGCGATAGTCCTCATACAGTCTTTCTCGACAATCATATCGACGACTAAAAACCGAAGGAAGATAGAAAAGACATACAACAAGACAATAGCGTACTCGCTTCTCCTCAACCTTCCCGTGGTTGTCTTCGTGGGAGTTTTTGCAAAGCCCCTGGTGTATCTCTTCCTCGGATCAAACTACTCCCTGGCCCCATTTTACCTGCTAATAATTGCAATCGGCACCTCGCTCACAATAATAAACTCGTTCACCTCCAGCTTCTTCATCGCGTCCGGGAGGGTGAACAAGCTGATGAGGATATCTCTGGTGTCCGTGCTGGTGCAGGTGGCGAGCTTGCTGCTGCTGGTCCCAAACTTCACAGCGGTGGGGGCCTTGGTAGCCCTTTACATAATAGGCAACACCGTCACATTCCTGCTGTTTGTGAGGGGCCTGAGAAGGGATTTCGAGATAAGGATGGACTACAGAAAGCTGCTTGAGATATTCGTGGCGAGCCTGGTGCTCGGGGCGATCGTCTCGGGGCTGCTTGCCATACCGGAAAATGCGCTCGAGCTGGCCGCCGGATTTGTAGCCATTGTGCTGCTCTACCCTCCGCTGCTTGTGCTGTTTAGGGCGGTGGACAAAAATACATTCGACGAGCTGATTCACCTCATACACAACATACCCATAGTTAGCGGCGCAATAATCCATTTGGACCGGTACGCGGGATTCTTCATAAGACTCCTGGACGCAAAGAGCTGAGATCTTGAGATACAACGAAACAACAATAGTCCTTCCGACATACAACGAGGGGAGAAACATAGGCAAGCTGATAGGGATGCTGCTGAAGTCATACCCCAACATAAGCGTGCTCGTCGTCGACGACGGCTCGAAGGACATGACGCGGGAAGTCGTGAGGAAGATATCGAGGCTCTACAAGAACGTCAGGCTCTTTGACAGGTCCGAGGAGGCGCTGGAGAGGGGGCTCACAAACAGCATAGTCGACGGGCTGCTCCTCGCCAAGACAAAGTATGCGATAGTGATGGATGCGGACCTGCAGCATCCCCCTGAGAAGATAGCGGACATAAAGGCGGAGCTTGAGAAGAAAAACAAGATAGTTGTTGCGTATAGGGCGGAGGTCCCAGGATGGGCGCTCTTTAGGTGGTTTGTGTCCAAGTCGCTGATAAAAATCGCGTATGGTGTGCTTGTGCTCCTAGGGGGAAGTAGGTGCAAGGACATATTCTCCGGGTATTTCGGCACCGATACCGCCTTTTTCAGAAAGGTCTACCTCAAGAACAGGCGGAGGTTTGTGGGTGAAGGGTACAAGGCGCTCTTTGACCTGCTCAAGTGCATCCCAAACGGATCGGTGAGGATTGCCCAGATCCCATACACATTCCACGTAAGGACGGCAGGAGAATCTAAGGCCTCCTCAAAGCAGGTACTTGCGCTCTTCAGGTCGTTCTTTAGCTAGGCCGCGGATTGGGCTTACCCTTTCCTGCGCTTTGCGCCGCTGGCCTTCTTTGCAAATTCGAAATAGACGCCAGCAGGAAGCATCGCGAACCATGCGCCCATCGCAGAGCCGAGCAGGAAGTTGACCGCCTGCGCGACAAGCGCGCCGGCCAGCGGGCTTGAGGTTGCGGAGAATGCATACTCCAACGCAATCTGGAATACGGTTAGCGCAATGCTGTATGCGATCACTATGGCGCCCAGTACGATGAAGACCGCAAAGACGCCCCTCATGTTTTTCCTCCCTATCTCGATGCTCCTCCTTATCGCCGCAATTGGCCCTGTGCGCTCGAGCACAACTATTGCGAACGCCTCGTAGAGCAGTATCGACAGGACGACGGCCACAACAATGAAGACAATGGCGCCAAGAAGCAGCCAGAGCACCGCCCCCGCCCCAAAGCCGCCCATCACCAGCGGAAGCAGGAATATGGCGGCAAGCACGCCTATGACGGCTAGCCAGATCGCCGCAATGGCCACGCCAACCGCAAACAGCTTTGAATAGTTCCTCTTTGCGACATCGAAGGCTCCCCCAAGCGATACCCTTTTCTTATTGTATCCCTGATCCGCCATGCTCAGGTATATGCCTAGCAGCAGCGGGTTGATGAACAGCGAGACCAGCAGCAATGCGGCAATCACAGGCACAAGGCTCATGTAAAATGGCACCAGCGAGGAGACGCCAGCCAGGTTGTGCGGGGCCGAGGGGCCGAACACGTTTATCCCGTAGACTGCGCTGAGGCCCGAAAACACGGTGTAGAGCACAATGCCGCCGAAAAAGGCGGTCACTATCAGGTAAGGCAGGATCCCTATGGGATTGCTCTTTAGTATGTCAAGGGTCTTTCCAAAAATGCCGATGGTTCCCATATTAGCACAATATTACAGGAATGGCAAGATATTTAAGCATCGGAATGGTGAGAGGTAGTTTTATATATTACAATGTAATAACATTACAATACAGGATAACATGGTAGGCAAAGCGCGCGCGGCGAAGAGGAAGTACACAACCATCACCATACCGGCTCCGCTCTTTGGGAAGATGGCTCAGAGCATAAAGGGGACCGGATTCTCCTCTGTCTCGGACTATGTGACCTACATACTCAGGGAGACGACAGCGAAGCTCAACGATGCCAAGTCAAAGAGGGGGAAGGGGAAAGTGGAGGAGGACGAGATAATAAAGAAGCTCCGCTCGCTCGGTTACGTTTAAGTGGTTTAATGAAGACAAACGATGATTTCAGGAACATAGCGGAGAGGCTCTGGAAGGACCAGAGCGAGGCGAACTGGAAGGCGCTTGCCGCATCCCTCAAGAGGGGGAACGTGAAGTACTACAAGGTGTTCTTCGAGAAGAAGAGCAAGCTAAACAAGATAGAGGACCTGCGGAAGTCGTACGCGGAGCTCTACGACCCAAAGTACAGAAGCGTCGCCAAGGTGCCGATCTTCAAGAAGGGAAAGGGTGGAATGGAGGGCGCGACGATATACCTCAAGGGGCTGATGGTGAACAACAGAGAGTGATAGCATGATAAAACAAGACCTGAAGAGTTTGGAGGAGAAGAGCATATACGTGATAAGGGAGGCGAAGATAAAGTTCCCCAAGATCGCAGCGTTGTGGAGCATGGGCAAGGATTCCACGGCAATGCTTGGGCTTGCCAGGAAGGCATTTTTAGGAAAGGTCCCGTTCCCGGTGATACACATCGACAATGGTATAGACTTCCCCGAGACATACCAGTTCAGGGAGGAGCTCACAAAGAAGTGGGGGCTTGACCTGATTGTAGCAAAGAGCAAGATAAAACCAGAGCTATCCGGATTCGCCTGTTGCGGAGCAAACAAGACGGTGGAGCTAAAGAAGGTCATGAAGCAGTACGGATTCGACGCGCTGATCGTCTCGATTAGAAGGGACGAGCACGGAATCCGCGCAAAGGAGAGGTACTTCTCGCCGAGAAATGAGAAGTTCAAGTGGAACTACAAGGATCAGCCTGCGGAGCTATGGGACGACTACTCCTCAAAGCTCGACAACAAAGGGCACATTAGGATACACCCGCTGCTCGACTTCAACGAGATAGACATCTGGAACCTGACGCTGAAGAACAAGATACCAGTCAACCCGCTCTACTTTGCAAGGGACGGCTACCGCTACAGGAGCCTTGGATGCACGCACTGCACAGTCCCGCTCAAGTCGAACGTGAATAATGTAAAGAGCATAATAAAAGAACTTGAAACTACTACTGTTGAGGAGCGAAGTGGGCGTGAACAGGATAAAGAGAAAGCATATGTGATGGCTAAGCTCCGCGCGCTTGGTTATATGTAGTTTTGTGTATTTATACAGGACATATTGAAAATGAAAAGTATGATACTATTATGGAAATTACAACACGCAAAAAATATAGTGCCAAAAGTAAAGCAGTTATGGCCTTATGGCAAAATACAGCATATAGAGAACGACAATATCAGTCACGTTTGGGAAGGATACAATCAAAAGCTAGCAGAGAAAAGGAGAGCAATACCCTAAGGCAAAAATGGAAGAATCCACTATTTAGGGACAGGATGATTTCCATTTTTTCATCTGAGAAAGTTAGAGAAAAGAGAAGTAAATCGCTCTCTGGAAGGAATTTTTCTGCCGAAACAAGGGAAAAAATGCGTAAAGCAAAAATAAATTTCAAAAACTCTGAAGTAGCGAAATTAAAGATGAGTGTATCACATAAAGGGCTTAAGCAAACTGAGTCATCTAAGGTAAAAATAAGCAGTACCCTAAAGAAATACTTGAGCAAAAATTCGGCTGCCAGATTAAGATTAACAACTTTACCAGTTGGTCGAGTAGTGTCTCAAGAAACTAGACTAAAATTACATCAAATTAATATTGGAAAAAAACATACTGAGTTGACTAAAACTAAAATTAGAATGGCAAGACTTAAACAGATAATACCCGCCAAAGACACTTCTCTGGAGAGAAGATTCCAGAAAGCGTTAACAGAGGTAGGGGTATATTATAGAACACATGTGAATTTAATCGGACAGCCCGACATATTTATAGAACCGAATATATGCGTGTTTTTGGACGGCTGCTATTGGCACGGATGTCAAACTTGTAACTTTTGCCGTGATGAAACCCTCAATATAAAAAGAGTTGAAAAGGATAGAAGAGTAAATGAGCAATTAATATCTGAAGGCTACAAAGTTCTCAGGTTTTGGGAGCATGATATTGATGCGGATATAGATAGTTGCGTAAAATATGTTTTGGTGACTTTATGAAAGTAATTAATATAACACTCTTGGGCCATAAGGATCACGGAAAATCTACACTTATTGGGAACCTGTTGATTCATACAAAATCAGTAACTGAAACTAGGATAAATGAAGCTAAAAAGACCAGTAGCGAACTTGGGCGGCAATTTGAACCTGGTTATATACTTGATAGTTTTGAGGAAGAAAGAATGGGGGAGATGACAATCGACACCACAAGAGCAGAAATCGTGCATAAGGACCTCGCGTTCGCATTCATAGATGTACCGGGGCATGAGGAGCTAATAAAGAACATGATAAGCGGAGCCTCGTACGCCGAGATAGCGCTTCTTTTGGTATCGGCAAAGGCGGACGAGGGGATACGGGACCAGACAAAGAGGCATATCTTCATCGCAAGGATGCTAGGCATCAAGAAGCTGATTGTTGCGGTAAACAAGATGGACATGGTGGGCTACGACCAGGAAAGATTCGAGCAGATAAAGGAGGAGCTCAACGGGTTTATACACCGAATCGGGTTCGGAGGGAACGAAGTTTACTTTGTGCCCACATCCGCATACAAGGCGGAGAATCTGCTGAGGAGGAGCACAAACATGAAGTGGTACAGGGGAAAGAGCCTGATAGATCTTCTCTATGTGAACGCAAAAATCGAGGACAAGAAGAAGCAGAACGCGCCGCTCAGGATTACTGTGCAGGGGGCAATAGAGGCCGAGCGTGAGACTATAGTGGGCAAGGTCGTGAGCGGAAAGGTCTCCGTTGGCGATGAGATAAGCGTCTTGCCCTTTGGCAAGCATGCAAAGGTTACCGCGATAACGGTCAAGGGTAAGCGCGCAAAGACGGCTCTTGTTAACGATGATGTCGCGATGACTTTTGACAGGAGGATAGGCGGAAACGTCAGGGGCGCGGTGATCGCAAACAAAAACGAGAAGCCAAGGCTCACAAATACAATAGAAGGGCTTATATTTGTCACAGGCCCGATAAAGAAAAACCTCTCTATAAAGATAAACAGCAACGACGTTAGGTGCAAGAGTCTCTCCGTCCTAAAGTATCTGGACACGACAACAGGAATGGAAAGCGGGGAGGATAAGGTCAGGGAGCTTGAGGCCATAAGGGCAAAACTCGTCCTAGGTGGAAAGATGCCTGTGGAGGACTTTGACTCGATTAAGGAGCTTGGGAGGTTCGTGCTGTATAGCGACAGGAAGTTTGCGGGCATTGGGATAATAGGATAGTTATTTAGAGTTCCTAACCGATAAAATTTCTGCGGGTGTTCACATAAAGAAGTACAACATTGTTCTGATTGTCCTGGATACCGCAAGGTCGCAGACATTCGCGCATCTGATGAGGTCCGGATCAATTCAGCTCAAAAAGTTCAGGGACGCAATTTACATCAGGGAGTGCATTGCGCCCTCTTCGTGGACCCTCCCATCGCACGCCTCGCTCTTCACAGGGATGTACCCCAGCGAGCACGGCTCTCACGAGACAAAGAGCGTGAAGTCCCTAGACATCGGAAAAATAAAGCTCAGGCACAAGACGATTGTCAGCGA
>JAGWHA010000001.1 GCA_028867095.1 Microcaldota archaeon
TGGAGACGAGTTACGGAGCAGATTGTGGTACATGCGCAAAAAGGAGCTAAAAATTATAGACATTGTTTACAACGTACACCGATACCTGCAAATGGTGACTTTCGTCGTAATCAGAGGATTTCTACTATACGAATGATACAATAAGTTTATAAATCAGAATTTATCTAAAATAGTTAGATATGAAAATAGTAATTATTGATAAGCCTTATCTAGAAAGATTATGTAAGATTCAGAATTTTTTTGGTCCTGCTGATGCCGTCACCGCAAAGATGTTAGAGGGTGCAGAGTTTTTAGGAAAAGAATTTTATTTATATTCAAAAATTTACGAACAGATGAATTTGGAGATAAATAGACTGGGAAAGAACAATTTCTGGAAATCTTTTTCAGATGGAAAAAATATAGACCCAAAACTGTTATCATTGCTCAAAAAACTAAGTTACCGCAGTTCAAATCGTACAACATCTATTAGGGAAATTTCTAGACAAATCCAGAATAACCTTCCAAAATTTGAAAAAAATATCAAGAAAGAGCTACAAACAAACTTTGGATTTACATTACCTACAAAAATTGGCATTATTTTAGGGAATACCACTTCTATATCCCATTCCAGTGCTTCAGCTTTATCGTATGAGCCAATTCTTATTTATTTAGAAATACCAAGTTACAAGACAAAAGCAGTAGGAGTAATCCTTCATGAACTACTTCATACCCTTATAGATCAAAATAAGAGTCTACCAGCTGATTCTAACACTTTTGAAGAAGCACTGCTGGACTATTTTGTACCGAACGGTATAATGGCGCAAAAGCTTGGGATAGTCCCGAAAATGAAGTTGAATGAACTTTTTGAAAAGAACATAAAGGATCGCCCATATTCACTTGCAGCTTCTAAAAAATTACTGAAAATAATAAAAAAGTATAACAATACGTCCCACAGAGGGACCATATGGTCTTTCCTTAAACTACATGACTCTTTGCCGAAAAAGACGAAGCAGTGATGGCCATTCTGTAATCTGCCCCGCTGCATTCTAAAACAGGGCCTAAAGTCATATTCCTAATTTTCGGAAAAAATCTCTTCGCTTTCGTTCGGACTGCATTAATTATTCTACATTTTTCCAGATCAATTAAATTTCTGGAATGCAGTTTCAATTTCCTCCGGATTTCCCATTCCGACTAATGCAATATGTTCTGCCTTAAGTCCTAATATCTCCTTTAGAAATTCAATTTCCTCTGTTCTGATATCTTGGTGAGGTCTTGTATGCATGAAAAATAGAGATTCGCCTAGCTGTATCTCTTTGTCCACGAACCTTTCAGCTTTTTCAACGTCCAACTCTATTGCTAACGCCCTGTTTTCTCCAGAAATGTGCCTGCTGATTATCGGACTTTTGTTATTGATGAAGGCACTTGTAACATCGAAGATCTGCGTCCTATCTGAAGTATGTGCCGATTTTATGCGCTCAGGCGCATGTAATCCCTCTCTTTGCTGGATTAGTATCGCAACGCTAAGCACTATTGCCGCGATTATATAATAGCCCTGGATTGCAGTCCCTATGAGTATATAGGAAAGCGGTATTGTCAGGTAAGGAACTACAAGCATAGCATTTCCGACCGTTGTAGTCTTGAAGATCTTGAACACCTGATAGAAGAGTATTGAGGCCAGCGCCGAATTTATCACGCCCATAAAAAGTATAGGCAACCATGCTGCGGCAGGTATGTTGATTATTATATTTGTGTGATAAACCGCAATTATTGGTAGCATAAATAACACTGCAAGTATGTTTGCAAAAGCCACGAATCCGGTAGGACTTATACTGTGTCCCTTAACCACAACAACTGACGCTGCTATTGCAACTCCCGATGCTATCAGTGCAATGATATATGGTAATTCAGATGCACTGAGGTTCAACCATGAGCCGTTTGATGCAATTATATATATCCCGACAAATGCAATTGCAAGCGCCGCAGAGCTCTTAACAGAGACTTTCTGTCTAAGTGCCAGCGGAGTCATTATTGCAAGTATGAGCACCCAGCTTCTCCAAACTACAACTCCCACACTGGCATTTGTGCCAATAACTCCTATGTTAAAGAGCAGAAGAGTTATCGGGTAACCAAGTAGCGCAGCTATTGTTGCGACCACAAATGTCTTTTTTGTTCTAAATAAATCAGATAATCCTTTCCATTTATCATCAAGGTATGATGCGATAAGGCAAACAACTGCTGCGATGATCGAAGTGTAAAATATGAATTGAATTATTCCTATTGATTGGCCCCCTATCTGGAGCGCTATTGGAAGGAATGCTGCTTGTAAAATTATGATTGCCAGTGCAGCAATGCCCTTCTGTGATGTCCTCATGTATTAACATTCAAAATGAAGCCTTTTAGACTATATACGTTATATACATTTTATTAAGTAATTTTTAATGAAATGTAAAGTATTAAGGCTTAAAAAATGGAATATCATACTCGTGAAAAAACGATACTTAGGGCTCTGAGCGAGAATTCAAGGGCCACAGTGAGCGAAATCTCAAAGATTGCCAACTGCTCTAGAGTTACTGCGGGCAAATTGATCGAAAGGCTCACCCAAGAGCTCGACATAAGATTTACACTAGAGATAGACCCCACTAGTGCCGGATATCTTGAGAGGCACATAATGGTCTTCAAGTTCAGTAGAAAGCCAAATCCTGAAGAGATCGCTAAGATTCTAAAGGAGGAGAGGCTTGTGCTCAGTGCATATTTAACGGAAGGAAACTACGATCTTGTGGTCTATGCTACTGCAACAGATCCAATTGAGTACATACACCGTGAAACAGTAATAACTGAGAAACTTAGCGACTACCAGCCGATCATGAAACCCTCAGATATACCTTTCATGAGCTTTGGCTATATGCCTTTTGACAACGTTCTCATAAACAATATAGGAAGCGGCGCAAAGCTAGACCAGCTCGATATAGAACTGTTAAAACTTCTCAACTCAAATTCAAGGATAAGCTATTCCGAAATGGCCAGAGAATTGAAAGTTAATGAATATACTGCAAGGTACAGGGTATTCAATCTAAAGAAGATTGGCATAATAAAGCGCTTTACTATCGCAGTGCAGAAACCTCCAAAGAATTATCTGCTTACTTTTTTCGAAAACTTTATCTTTCATAAGGAGTTTGAGAAGAGATCTATAATTGCAAGAGGAGGCTTTTCTGCGATAGACCGCGAGCTTCCTCTGCTTAGCACATTTCAGTTGACTGCACCCATAACTGGCAGCTACGGTTTCTTCTCGATGGCCCTCTTTGACAATAAGGAAGAAGCAATGAAGAACGTGATAAGGCGTCACAAGTCTGTCTACGGAAAAGATCAGATAGAAATCAAATACGCAAGAATTACAAAGGTGCTCAAAGGCCTGCTGCCTTTTAGAAATCTTGATGTTGGCAAGGGATTCATTGCTATAAAATGGGAATGATTCAGTCGAAACTACTTTACACTTATTGAACTTTATTCAAATAAAATTAATAAATATGCAACCTATATAAATCAGGAAATCCACAAGCAATCTACAGGTGGGGCTGTGGCTGTGAAAGCGGGAATTAACACATCAAAAAGCTATTTTCTTGAGTTTGTGTCAGATCCTCTGCCAACTTCCCTCTCCCAAACACTAGGCACGGTCTGGAAATGCAGTCCCCCAACCTAGTCCCACCATAACCCCAATTGTTGATGGCATGAACTATATCTCGTATCTCCACAGGCGACTTGCGGACATCGCACAGCTGAAATTCAAGCTCCAGAAGCTTTTTGCATTTGTCAATTATTCTGATTTTGACCGAATACAGGTTTTGCTTCTCGAAGTTGAAGAGATCCTTAAGAAGTATAACAAATAGGTGGGAAAATGAGATTTGGATCATATCTTGAGAGACTTGTACCAAGAACGAATGCCGAAAAGGGCAAAAAGACGTACCTTTGCTGGAAGTGCGGCAAGAGCTACATCGACCCGGCAGATTATCTCTGGCACATACAGTACTGCTGATCTGGTGTTCGCATGGAACCGCGCAAGAGAGGCTTTCTCTTCCTCAAACCAAGATACCTCGCAGATTCCGAAAGGATTGCAAAGGCGATTGCGATGTGCAAGGGCGTAAAGCATGTACTGCTCACTACAGGCGAGTACGGATTCCTGGTCTCTTTGAGACCTCTAAGCACTCGCGGGATATCCGCAGCCAAGGGCAGGATAAAGAGGATTGTCGGAAAAGCGGCCGTAAGCTCCGTAATCGGGCACTATTTCTACACGTCAAAGCGCAAAACCGAGTTCTGATTTTCCCTAGAATTGTGGAAGCAAGGCTTGGTATATAAGCCTGATGCGAAGGGCATGATTAGACTTATATATCAGGCTCCGCACAAGGGATAGTAGGGAAGTTGGGAGTGGGGGACGTCAGATAGACTGGCACTGGATATGTTGTCCGGATCTGGATGTCTGGCGTCAAAATAACCAATTTCTTCATAAACATGGAATGTTTGGTGGGGGATATGGAGGACGCAACAAAAATTGGGGTGGAATATGCGGCTACGGCTCCGCTAAGTGTGATCAGAAAGCCTAAGCGGGTGCAGACTGGGGTCGCAGGCTTTGACAAGCTTGTAGAGGGGGGATTCCCAATCGGAACAAACGTGCTTATTGCAGGTGCCCCTGGTACGGGCAAGTCGATCTTCGGCCTTGAGTACCTCTACCAGGGAGCGCTAAAGGGCGAGAATGGGGTATACGTTGTGATAGACTCCGAGGTAGAGCTGCTGAAGATGCAGGCAAGACAGTTCGGCCGCGACATCGACAAGCTCGAGCAGCAGGGCAAGATCTTCTTCCTCAAGGTTCCGCTTGACAAGAACAAGCTAAACATCTTCGAGATGATCGAGAAGGTGAAGAAGCAGATTGATGTGAAGAGAGTCGTGTTCGACAGCCTCGCCGCATTTGCGATGAACATAGACCTCTTCACAATACCACTCGGCTACGCCGGTAACATGGCAAGCTCAGTAGAGGCATCCGGGGGTGCAGGCAACGGGCAGGTGTTCTACACCGGAAACTCCGAGAAGAGGATGGTCTCGCTGATACTCGAGGAGCTAAAGAGCCTGGGAACAACGAACCTGATCATAACCTATGGAGGGCAGAGTGAGGGCCAGATAACAATCGACGGGGTGAGCGAATTCGAGTGCGACGGGATAATCCAGATGCACAACGAGCTAATCGGGTCAAAGAGGGCGAGGACAATGGCGATCCTCAAGATGAGGAACACGGCACACAGCCCATACCTTCACGATGTGGAAATAACAAAAGCGAACGGAATCGAGATAAAGCCGGCAGAGGAGGTAGTTCTCTAAAGCCGCAGTTGAAAATAGAGGGGGATGAAAAATGAGCCTGATAGAGAACTTCATGATGGCAAGGTCCATCACCTTCAAGGACGGGAGCATCTCGCTCTTTAGCAACAGGATAGTGATGGCGCCGGCGACGTTCTTCTTCGAGTTCACAAAGGCGATAGAGGACAGCCCCAAGGAGACCCGCAGCCTCTATGGGTCCGCCAAGGCGAGCTTCAAGGAGATCGTCTCAAAGGACGTTAGGACATACAAGTTCTCTGTCAACGATTACATCAAGTGGCTCTTCAACATCGCAATCTTCTCGGGATGGGGGATCCTCACGCTCGACTCTCTTGACAAGGAGAAGATGACTGGGATAATAACAATGAACAACTCCCCGATATCCGAGGGGCTCAAGGGCCAGGCAAAGCTTCCGTGCGACCACATAGTGAGGGGATTCATCGCTGGGGCGATGTCTATCGCATTCAAGCAGGATATCGACGTCGTAGAGACGGAGTGCGTTGCATTGGGCTCAGCTAAGTGCAAGTTCGTATTCAGGCTTGCATCCGAGTTCAAGCAGGGGGAGGTCAAATAAAGTAGAGGCAGAGAATCGCCATCGCGGCAAGCGCGTTGACCCTTATTATGTTGCTTGCCCTCGAGTACTCCGAACTCTTTTTTGGATGAATAACAATCTTCATCGCATACATCGCAATCGCATAGGGAATCAGCAGCAAAATCGAGAGCGGATAGCCGAGGCTCGTTATCCCAAAGTATATCATCGCCGCAAATACCGCGGTTATCAGGACAAATTGGTAGATCAGCGTGGCCCTCTTACCCATCACAACCGGCAGGGTCATCTTCTTGAGCGCCTTGTCGCCCTCGACATCGCCATAATCCTTTATCACAGAGAACCCCATGTTCATCAGGAAGATGAAGGTCGGCATCCACAGCAGCCCATTGAACAATCCTATGCTGGAAGAGGAAAAGAAGAATCCGACTGCGAATGCAAGCGGGCCGTAGTAGAGCGCTATGAACGCATAGTTGAGGAAGAGAACGTCCTTCGCCTTGATCAGCAGGTTGTAGTTGACCATCATGAAGTACGCGATTAGCATCGCAATCCTAAGGTAGGTGTTTCCGTAGACAAAGAACGGTATTGTCGTCAGCACAAGCACCAGCGCCATGATCGGCAAGGCGTCCTTGCCTATCTTCTTGTGCATCTCAGTGCGCTTCTTGTTTATCCTGTCTATCTCCCAGTCTACGTAGTTGTTTAGCACGTTTGGGGTTATCTGCAGCACCGCAATAAGGAAGACCGCCCCGAGCACATTTAGCAGGCTGATATTGCCTGAAGCGACAACTCCAAGCAGCGCAGTGGGGACCACAACAAAGAGTATCATTCCTATGAAAACTTCGTTGAAAATGAGCTTAATCCTTGAAAACAGGCCCTCTCCCATGCATACCCTAGCGCATCGCATTTCTAAATTAGTTTGCGATGGCTCTCTTCCGCAAAAGCTTTAAAAGGGGCCATTTTGCTATCGGAGAATGTTTATATATCAGGAAAGCCATATTTTACTATTGTAGGGACTGTGGGGACAAAAAACAATCATCAGCGCAAGCCAGATTCGGGCTCGCTGCAGATCGGGGAAGAGATTTCAACCGGGTCAGCGCAGCCGCTTATCGCACTAAAGCGCAGGATTGCGGCCGAAGGCGCGCAGAATGTGCCCCACTTCAAGTTCTACCCCGAAGGCCTGGTGGTTCCTCCGGAGATTTCAGCAAAGAAGCTGCAGAGGCTTCACAACATAGAGGTTCCAGAGCGAGTGGACAAGGTGCTAAGAAATCTCGAGAAGCTAAACTCGACATGGGCCATAAAGCAGGAGAAGCTCACCGCAGAGGAGAGAAAGGTCTGGATGCCAAACAACGAGATGAGGCTCTGGCAGATCCCGCGGAGGACAGGGCTCTTTCTATACTATATGGCGAAGCAGACAAAGGCCAGGGAGATCCTTGAGCTCGGGACATCAGCGGGGTACTCGGGAATCTGGCAGGCCCTTGGATCAAAGCCAAACGACGGGGTTGTGCACACAGCTGACATGTCGATGCTCAAGATCGGGATGGCGAGCAAGAACATAGAGGCCGCGGGGATAGAGAACATAGTGCAGCTTCGCGGAACAATCGCCGAGGTGCTGCAGAGCTGGCATAGGCCGATCGACATGGTGTTCCTTGACGCTGACAAGCAGAACTACGCAAGCTACTTCAAGATGGCGCTTCCGAAGCTAAGGGTGGGAGGATACGTGATCGCGGACAACGCAATCGACTTCATGGAGCACATGGAGGGCCTAATCTCGATTCTAAGGGACGGCGCAAAGCGGCAGGGCAGGCTCTACAGCTACGTTCTGCACCTGGACAACGGGATATACATCATAAGGAAGGGCGAGCCGATAGACAACGGGATTGTGACCTCATTCTTCAACGCGAGGACCGAGCTCTTCTGACTGCCGAAAAAGCAAACAATACCCTTAAAAATAGTAGTTGGGGAATACTACTATTGGGGTCAGGATGTTGAAAATAGCAATTCCAGTACTACTGCTGCTCTGCTTTGCTATGCTCAACGTTAACGCATACTTCAACGTGACCTATCTAAACACCACCGTAGTGCTAAACAACAATGGGAGCGCTCACGTGGTCGAGTCCCTCAGCCTTTTCATAAGCAACTCATCAATCGCCCAGTACCAGCAGGACAGGCAGGCGATAAACTTCACGATCTCAAACTGGCAGGCTGCCCTAAACACCAACCTGCTTGTCGAGCACATACTCAACCCAAAGTCCAGCGTCTACGGGTTCGCATTCCTTCCGGGGCCGATAAACTACGCGCAGTCAAACGGGTTCGCGCAGCTGACGCTCAACTACTACGTTAGCAATGTCACAACGATAACCGCAATCGCCCCCAGGAAGTTCCAGTACGACTTCAACAACAGCGTCTTCAACTTCGTCCACACCGCGAGCGGGGAGAGCCTCTCGCAGGCGTCCAAGCTCAACATAATCGTGCCAAAGGGCGCGCAGATAGTCTCTATATACCCGGTCCCTGATTCGCCGAGGCTGAGCTTCATAAACAACTACACCGGCTCGACCCTCTTCTCATGGTACAGCCAGGAGCCGCTCTCCACCTTCACGTTCTCATACATACTCACGCAGTCCCCGGGCCAGGAGGTCTCCAACTTCTTTAGCGGCATCTACACCAACTACATCTCGCTGCTTCTGGTAATTCTAGCGGTCGTGGCCATCGCACTCTTGGTATACCTCTACATAAGGGTCTCAAACACTAAGGTGTGAATTTGCATAGATACGAAATAGCCGTCCTAAAGTGCCTAGAGTCTGGCAAGCCCCTCACGCTCGAGCAGCTAATCGAGAAGAGCGGGACTGGAAGGGACGGGGTTCTCTGGGCCATAGAGGGCCTCTCAAAGTCCGCCGCGATAGCCGTCACGAGAAAGGAAAGCGAGTCGGTCTCCCTAACCGAGGAGGGAGAGCTCTATGCATCATCGCAGCTTCCAGAGTCTGCGCTCATACAAAGGCTCGCAAAGAAGTCGATTGACATTAGGACCCTGAGCGATCCGCAGTCAAGGATAGGCCTTCAGTGGGCTAAGACAAAGGAGCTGATTGCAATCGAGAAGGGAATCATAATCCTCACGGCAAGGGGAAAGGAGGCGATCTCAAAGGGAATCGGCGAGGAGTACGTCCTCAAGAAGCTCGGCGAGAATCCGAGCCTCTTTTCCGTGATATCAAAGGAGAAAAAGCAGGAGGTCGAAAACCTGCTGAAAAGGAAGCTGATCGTCACCGAGAGGAGAAACGAGATCACCAGCATCGCTATAAGCCAGAAGGGGAAGGAGCTCCTCACAGCCGAGACAAAGCGCGAGGGCGAGATCGACGCGCTGGACAAGAAGGCGATTGCGACCCGCAGCTGGAAGGGAAAGAAATTCAAGGTATACGACATAAACGTTCCGGTGGAGAGCGAGGTTCCTGCAAAGCTGCATCCGCTAAGAAGGACGATCAACAGCGTCAAGGACGCCTACACGAGCATGGGCTTCAAGGAAATCTCAGGCCCCGTGGTTATCCCCGCATTCTGGAATTTCGACACGCTCTTCACGCCGCAGGACCACCCAGCAAGGGAGGTGCAGGACACATTCTACCTCTCAAACCCGCCTCAGATAGAGATCCTGGACCGGAAGGTGATGGGGAAGGTGAAGGAGGAGCACGAGCAGGCATGGCATAGCGACTGGCTTGAGCAGGTGGCGATGCAGGCGGTGCTCAGGACGCAGACAACCACGGTCTCGATCCAGGAGCTCTACAACCTCTCCAAGTACAAAGAGTACAAGCTCCCGCTCAAGCTCTTCTCGGTAGGCAGGGTCTTTAGGAACGAGAACATAGACTACAAGCACCTGCCCGACTTCTACCAGACGGACGGGATGATAGTTGGGGAGAACCTGACGCTCGCAAACCTCTTCGACATGCTCACAAAGATCTACAAGCGGCTCGGCCTCAGGGTGAAGTTCAAGCCCGCATACTTCCCGTTCGTGGAGCCCGGCGCCGAGATGTATGCGTACCACGAGGAGCGCAAGGAATGGCTCGAGGTGGCGGGATGCGGGATTTTGAGGAGGGAGATAACAGGGATCGCAAAGAGGAACATCACGGTGCTCGCATGGGGCGCAAGCGTAGAGAGGCTCATGCTGATAACTGACAAGGGGGTAGAGAGGCTGCCGGACCTATACGACAACGGGGTCGGGTGGATAAGGTCCAGGAAAACGCTGTGATCGCATGGTAAACGTAACATTCAACAAGAACTACCTCTTCAAGCTGCTGGGCTTTAGGCTTGACGACAAAAAGCTCGCGATGCACATAGAGAAGATGGGCTTCGAGGTCGAGGCCAGCACAAAGGAGGAGGTGGGCATCGCCCTTCCCGCAAACAGGCCCGACGTTGTGGACATCGTGGGCTTTGCAAGGGCGCTAAAGAACTTCATGCACAAGAGCAAGAAGCTAAAGTATCTCATAAAGGGCAATGACCCGGCGCTCGAGATCGAGGTAGGGGGCGGAATCGAGGGCATAAGGCCGTTCATCGCAGGGATGGTTGTCAAGGGAATGAAGTTCGACGAGCAGAGCCTCAAGCACCTGCTCGCATTCACCGAGAAGTTCGCGTCAAACTACGGAAGGAACCGCAGGAGGCTCGCGATAGGGCTGCACAACCTCGACCAGATATCCGGCATGCTCACATACGACGCGGTGAAGGACGAGGAGTTCTTGGCGCTAAACGTCTCAAGGAAGATGAAGTTCAGCGAGATACTAAAGAAGAACGAGAAGGGGATCGCATACGCGGGCACGATCGGCGATTCAAAGCTCTATCCCGTGCTCAAGGACGCAAGCGGCGCAATCTCCCTCGTTCCCATACTGAACTCGGAGAGGACAAAGGTCACCGCATCCACCAAGAACCTCCTGATCGAGATTACCGGGACATCAAGGTACATAGTGGAGAAATCCGCAGACCTCTTTGCCGCGATGTTCATCGACCTCGGCGCCGAAGTACAGAAAATAAAGGTCTCATACAAAGGCTCAAGCGCGATACTTCCGAAGATGTCCTCCGCGAGCATCGAGATCCCGCTGATCAAGATTGAGGGCCAGATAGGGGTGATAATCGGCTTCAACAACGTGATCTCGCTTGCAAACAAGATGGGATACGAGGCGGCGCTGGTCGGCAGGAACATACGCTTTAGGGTTCCCGAGTACAGGCTTGACATACTTAACGAGCAGGACATAATCGAGGATGTGGCCATTGCCTACGGGTACGATTACATACAGCCGGTCCCGATTTACTCGGAGCAGATGGGCGAGATTGAGGATGCCACGAAGCGAAGCAGGGAGCTCTCGGAGGTGATGGTCGGCCTTGGGTTTAGCGAGATGCTGAACTCCTACCTTACAAACGAGAGGCAGAACTTCGACAGCATGAGGCTCAAGGATCACGATTCCAAATACGTGCGGGTCAAGGACGCAAAGATGCAGAAGCTCACGATGCTCCGGACCTCGCTCCTCCCCTCCCTGCTTGGCAACATCGGGATGTCGGTGCACGAGAAGATGCCCCAGCGGATATTCGAGCTTGACCTTGCCTTCGGCATTTCGGATCGGGTCGAGGAGAGGCAGATGCTAGCTTGCGTGGTCACAGACCCAAAGTCAAACTTCAACCAGATCAAGGCGGTGGTGCAAGCGGTTCTGCAGAGCATGCGCATCGAGTGGCAGGTCAAGGAGAACCTGCACAGAAGTTTTATAGAAGGCAGGTGCGCATCAGTTATTCTTAAGGGCAAAACCATCGGAGTGTTCGGAGAGCTCCATCCGGAGGTGCTCGGCAACTTCGGAATAGAGGAGCCTACGATAGCCTTTGAGATTAGCCTGTAGGTGGACCAACTGTCATTTGCCTCAAAGCAGATCGCGACAATCCAGACCAATCAGAAGGAGAATTCGGTGCAGGTATTCGACATATCTTGCAGCAAGAGTCTCTACTCAACAAAAAGCGACTTCCTGACAGAGACCCCTGTATTCACG
Organism: Microcaldota archaeon; assembly: GCA_028867095.1. Next base: position 11,893 of record JAGWHA010000001.1, read on the forward strand.
AACAACTCCTATTTTGGGACGAGCCTCGGGCGCGCCTTCACACCTGACATCAGCATCGCTGGATGCGTCTATAGGGTGGAGATAAGGACCGAGGACAAGGGGAAGACGCTGATGAGGAATCTAGGATACCTCTCCGTGCTCTCCATCGAGTACCTCAACACAAACCTGATAAAGGGGCGCGTGGTGCTGGAGGAAGGCTACCAGCTTGAGCCAAAGGAGGTAAAAAGGGACCCCGAGATGAGGATATCTGGGCTAGGGATCCGGCTAAAGGATCTGATAATACTTAACGAGAAGCTTGTCCGCTTCAACCAGGCGCAGGCCGGTGATGTGCTGTTCCTGCTGCGCGATCCGGTGAAGCGCTGCGTCAACATCCCTAATTAGAGGCGATGATCGCCTTCATGTCCTCCTTCTCAAGGGAGTACGCCCTCTGGAAGAACTCGAACGCCTTCTCCTCCCCATACTCCTTTGTCCCCTCCTTTATCATCGCCTTGAGGAGCTGCAAATACCCGTTGAAGATGTCCTTCTTGCTCGCATGAAGCGCGTAAACAAGCTTCACCACAGCTCCAGAAACTGCGTTTCTGCTCGCCTTGCTCTTGCTTAGCTGCCTTATGTTGTTTGGGAAGGCGTAGTTTCGCATGTAGCTCACATCGCCGTTCGGCGCAAGCGAGACCCCGCTGGTCATCAGCACGCTCGAGTAGCGCAGATACCCGTAGTAGCTCTTGCGGCTCGCCTGGCCCAAAAAGAAGCTCGCCCTCGCGAGGTTGCCGTACGCCGCAATCAAGTCGGACTTCCACGAGTACCTATTGGGCACGTTCTCGTCTATCCAGTTGATCAGCATGTCGCTGTCAAGGTCCGTGTTCATTCCAGCCTGGCGTGCTGTGTCAAAGTTCCTTGTCAGGAAGATCTTGTCGAGCACTCCGTACACCTCAAGCTTTCGGTCCCTCATCCCAAGGTTCTCGATCAGCTCCGGGACTCCGCCAATCATCAGCTCGAGGTCGTTTAGGCTGCCGCGTATGTCCCCGTTGGACCTTGCGACAAGCTGCTCAATTATCTCATCGCCGATCTCGGCCCCCTCCTTCTTCACGATCGCCTTCATAAGCTTCCGTATCTCCTCCTTGTTCACCCTCTTGAACTCGATCTTGTCCACGCTCTCCCTGAGGAAGCTGATCTTTCTGTCCCAGAAGTCGCTTGCTATGAATATTATCGGGTGCCTGGACTCCTTGACAAGCTGCATTATCACCTTCTCGGACCCCGCATCGAACTTGTCGGAGCGCTCATCAATCTCGTCAAGTATTATCAGCAACTTCCTTGAGAAAAGGCCCGAGGACCTGCTTGCAGGAATCAGCGTATTGCCAAGCGTAGCCGCGTCCCGATAGTCGCTTGCGTTCATCTCGAGTATCTCAAAGCCGTTCGAGTACGCAAGCGCGTGCGCGGCTGTGGTCTTTCCAGTCCCGGAAGGGCCGAAGAGCAGAATCGGCCTGCGTGTGCCCGCGCCGTGCGCCTCCATCGCAAACTTCATCAGCCTCTCTATCGAGTCCTCGTTGCCGATGATCTGGTTGAGCGTCGTCGGCGCGTACTTTTCGGCAAGAGGCATGCAATCACAAATAGGAACGATCAGTATGGGCTGCGAAGGGATAAATTGCTATTGCATTAGCGGAACTTTCCTTGGCTACTATCGCTTCTGCGTGTACACCACAGCGTAGAAGCTCCCTACATACGTCGAGTTGGGGGCCTGCACCACCATCGTGAAGTTTCCAAGCGCGTTAGGGTATCCGACGCAGTCCGAGACGTTCATCATCTGGTTCCAGTAGTAGTCGAGCTTGAAAGGGGGCAGCACAACGACCCTTGTTATGTTCATCTGGGTTGGGTCATACACTATGGAATACGCAAACCCCTGTCCAGGCGTTGCGTTGGCGTAGTAGTATGTCCCAAAATTTGCCTCAGCCTGCTTTATGGTAAGATTGACCTGAGGGCAGAAGTTCTGGCTGAGCGCAACATTCGCTATCCCGAAATAGCTCGGGGTTGCGTTCACGTAGAACCTTATTGGCGGATGGAGTATGAACAGGCTGTTTAGCGAGCCGGAGAGCTGGTCGTAGTTCGTTGTCACTATCAGCGAGTAGAGGAGAAGGAGCCCTATCGCGGCGATCCCCGTACCGAGAAGCCCGTCGCGGAACTCCCTATTGCCAAGATGGGATGCCATGCTACTCTAATCTCCAAGTATTCTTATAAAACGTTCGGATTGTCGGTGAGACCATCAAGTTTATTAAGCAGTTTAGACATTATTACCTAGGAAATTTTCCATCGCTCCTGTCGTCTAGTCCGGTCAAGGACGTTAGCCTCTCACGCTAGAGACCCGGGTTCAAATCCCGGCGGGAGCAGACTGCTCAAGAGCACGATGCAAGCTCGGTGAAAAAATGAGTTTCAAGACCGCCCTGACAGAGTTCAAGGACTTCATCTCCAAAGGGAACGTGGTTGGCCTTGCTACCGCGGTGGTGTTCGGAGTCGCCTTCAACGCTGTGGTCACATCCTTCATAACAAACATAATCACTCCGGTCCTCGGGATCCCGGGCCACATAAATGTCGCAAACCTCGCCGTTGTTGTGAACGGAAGCACAATAACATACGGGGAATTCATAAACGCCATAATAAACTTCGTGGTGATAGCCTTCGTGCTCTTCTTCTTCATCATAAAGCCGCTCGCAAAGATAGAGTCAAAGCTGAAATCCCAGAGCATATCGACAAAGCAGTGCAGATACTGCCTCTCCACGATCAATATCAAGGCTACAAGGTGCCCCAACTGCACCTCAAGGCTTACGGCACGCTCCTGACTATTCTGCGCATCTCCCTTACGCTTAGCATTCCTGGAGCGATTGGCTCTCCAAGGGAGCAGTAGGCAAACGGCGCACCATAGTGCGTTATGCTCATTATCCTGGATATCTGACCTAGCTCCCCCATAGCAAAGGAGAGCAGCCTTCCATCAGAATTTGCCATCTCATAGAGTTTGAATATCTTCAGGTTGTCAAGAGCAGTTTTGGCGGTTGTCACCATCTTTGCTATGTCCCCTACCTCAAGCATCTCGCTGCACAGATTATTGAGCACTCGCGGTATCGGTGTCGTGTAAAAGTTGTGGTACGAAAGAAGCACTCGCGTTCCTTCCTCGCGCAGCTTTTTTACGAAAATCTTATTTCTCCTAGCAAAAGGCTCCTCCACGTCAACGAACATGGCATTTTGTTTAGCAAGGATACCGAGGATTTTAGCCCTTTCCGCGTCGCTTCCCTCATAATGCCCCCCCTCCTCCTTGCTTCTCAAAGTGAGGACCGTATTCCCCGCCCCCGCGTTTCCCAATTCCGCCAAGGAATCCGAAATCTCCTGCGGGGGCAGCCTATCGAGCCTAAGCTCAAGGTAATCGGGCCTTTGCCTTGCAGCTTCCCTTAGGATTCCCCTCAGCTCGTGCGTGCCCTGAGGCATTATAGTAGCGCAGATCTTGCGTGTCCCAGGCATGGTTACCCTTGGATCTGGCCGTTAATAAGTATTTCGCAGTATTCGTTTATCCCCTCCCCAAACGAAAAAGCCAGAAATGGTTATAAAACTGCACGGGCAAAAGAGTGTAGTGCCAGGGTGGCAGAATCCGGTAACGCGCCGGTCTTGAGATTCTCTCAAGAGCTGATCTTCGGAGATGATGCGACAAGCAAACCGGTGCCCTCACGGGCTTTAGGGTTCAAATCCCTACCCTGGCGCACTGATGTCGAAGAGATTTGGCCGCCCGCAAAAATCCCAAAGGGCGCTCCGCGCATTCGGAAAGCTTTAAGTAAACTCAAATCCATGCTTAAAGGATGATCAGCGTAAATCTCCTATTCATCTTCATAGCGGCAGTCTCATTTCTGGGATTCATCATAAACGCCCTATTCGACAAGTTCAAGATCACAAAGATATTCCCCCTGATACTAATCGGGCTTTTGGTGGGTCCAGTGCTTGGGGTGGTCTCCACTGGCCCGGGAAGCATACTCGAGAGCCTGACGCCTTTCATCACAAGCATCGCAATCGCGTTCATACTCTTCGACGTGGGCCTGAACCTCAATCTCTTCAAGCTCGGGAAGGTGTTCGCCAGGGCAACTTCATTCACGCTCCTGCTCGCATTCGTGACGGGCCTTGCGCTCTCTGGCATTGTCTACTATCTGTTTGGCTGGAACATAATAGAGGCGTTAATATTCGGCTTTGCGCTCGCAGGGCCTAGCAGCATAATCGTCCCGACCATCATAAAGCTCGCCAACCTCTCACAGGACCTAAAAACGACCCTTCTCTACGAGAGCGTGGTCACAGACTCTATCCAGCTCATAATCCCAATAATCCTCTTCAGCCTGCTCCTCACCCAGCAGATCACTCTGACCCACATCGCAGTGCTGGTGACCGATTCGATCTTCGGATCGATTCTCTTCGGCGCCTCGCTTGCGCTAGGCTGGCTCTACATACTCAAGAAGTTCAAGAACTACAGCAAGCAGTTCAGCTGGATGCTCACCATAACAATGGTGGTTGCCACCTACGGGATATCGCAGCAGGTCGGATTCAATGGTGCGCTGACGATCTTCGTATTCAGCCTAATCTTCTCGAATGTTGGCGCGAGAAAGTTCAGGGTGAGCCCAAGGAAGGGGGAGGCCCTCAAGACGCAGTATCTCCTAGGGGAGATATTCAACAGGCTTTTCTACTTCGAGGAGGTTAAATACGTGAAGAACTACCAGAGCGAGGTCGAGTTCTTCACAAGCACGTTCTTCTTCGTATACATCGGAATGCTCTTTAGCATTTCAGGGCTTGACTATAACCTGCTAGGAGGCGCAGCCATTATAACATTGGTCTGCCTCGGGCTAAGGTATCTGTCCATCCCCATACTCAGGCCCTTCATGCCCAAGGACCCAGAGCCATACGCCCTGTCTAAAGGCGTGGCAGCCTTCAACATTCCAAGGGGGCTATCCTCTGCCATAGTCGCAACCCTGCCGCTCACTTTCGGTTTTGTGATCCCGGGATTTCTCGAGGAGATCTTCCTTATAATACTCTTTACCAACCTGGCCTCCACCATTGGCGTTTTTTGGGTGCACAGATCCTCAGCCAAGCTGCATAGCCAGCACTCCAAGATCAAGCTCGGCAAAAAATAACCCGATGCCCTCTGCGCCGCCCAAATCAAAAGGGGCAGAACACCATGTTTTAAATCACTTAACTGCAGATGTCTATCCGGGGGATGAATGACGGACTATATTCTGCGCACTGAGGAGGCGGACAAGGGAACCGCGGTAGAGCAGTTCAGCGACGAGGAGGCAAAGACCCTGGGGGCAAACGTCACCAACCTTGACAGCAACATCTTCGCCTGGAGGATCTCGGAGGAGTTCACCCCTGAGCAGGCCGGCGCGCTCCTCTCAAGGTACAGCAGGACCGCCCTCACCAGCAGAAGGCTCTACCTCAAGGAGTTCTATCCAAACAAGGGCAGGGGCAGGGAGTTCTTTGATGCATGGCTGGTCGATTACGGGGACGACTCGATCCAGGAGATGGTCGGGGGACTGCCCACATCATGCGAATACGTCTCAAACGTCGCGGTGAAGGACATCGAGGACTGCAGGCTCGGCTCATACATCGAAAAATCAACAAGATACGTGGCATTTGACAAGAAGCTCCCGAATGGGGAGTACATGTTCTATAGGGAGCCGGACATAATGAAGTCCAGGTACGGCGACGAGTACCTCCTGCTCATGAATGGCCTATTCGACTCCTACTCAAGGTACATGGATGCAATGATGAAGTACATCAGCGACACAAACAGGATAGAGAACATAGGGTTTAGGATCGGCAGCAAGGTTGTGAAGGTCACCGAGTTCACAGGGCAGCTCGAGGAGGAATCTGGGCTGACTGAGATGGACCTCCGCAAGTCCTACGAGAACTCGATCAAGGCAAATGCGCTCGATTTTCTGCGCGATTATCTCCCAATGTCAACGCTCACCCATGTTGGCGCGAGCATGGACGCTAGGTCCTACGAGAACATGCTAAACAAGATGCTCTCATCCCCGCTTGCCGAGTCCAGATGGATAGCGCAGAGGCTTTCAGGGGAGCTAAAGAAGCTTGTCCCGTCGCTGGTGAAAAGGGTACACGACGACCACGGGACGTCGATGCAGAGCTTCTACAGGACCCGCTCTGCAAACACGTACGAGATGGTATCGCAGATGGCAAAGGGGATCGTCTCCAAGGAGGAGACAGTGTCTCTGAGCGGGTACGCCGGCGAGGGCTCACCAAATCCCGACGAAAGCGCGCAGATAATTCTCGCCTCGGCCATAATCTACAAATTCTCAAGGGGAATGAGCATCAAGCAGGCTGCCGATCAGGCAAAGTCTATGAGCGCACAGGATAGAAAGAACCTGATCAACACCTATGTCGGCAAGAGAACAAACAGAAGGCACAAGCCAGGAAGGGCGTTTGAGAATCTGGACTACACCTTCGACCTCAAGGGAAGAATCGGCATATACCGTGACATACAAAGGCACAGGATCGGCACACAGGAGAGGCAGAACTTTGGAATAGAGCTCGGATACGACACCAGAGAGGCGTACAGGGCGATAGGGATAGCAGACGACTATGAGAGCAAGATGGCAGGCGTTGTAGATCTTTACAACAAGCTAATCCCAAATAATCCTTATCAGGCCCAATATGTCGTCACATTCGGATTCAACATCCGCTGGTACTACAAGCTAAACGCAAGGCAGCTCTTCCACCTCTGCGAGCTGAGGTCCACCCACCAGGGGCATCCCGATTACCGCAAGCTTGTTCAGGACATGGCAATGAAGGTGAAGGCGGTGCACCCGACTGTCACTGACCCGATGATCTACCTGGACATGAGCGAGAAGGCGCTGGGCAGGCTCGACTCAGAGATAAGGATGGCAGTGAAGAAGAGCCAGATGCCGAAATTATAACTCGATCTCGGGGTAAAGCGGGAATTTGCCGCATAACTCAAGGACCTTCGCGGCTATCTCCTTTATCTTTTGGCTGTTTTTCATCTCTTCCTTGAATGTTTGTATCGCCTGTGCCCTCTTCTCCTTGTCGGTTGGCATCTCGTGCCCCTTAATCAGCTCCACAGCCTCGAAAATGTATCCCGCAATCTGCCTCATCTCCTCCTCCTTCATTCCCCTTGAGGTTATTGCCGGAGTACCAATTCTAATTCCGCTCGGATAGAAGGGGCTTGCAGGCTCGGCAGGGACGGTGTTCTTGTTGCACACTATACCAGCAAGGTCAAGCGCGTCCTGCGCGAATGCCCCAGTTCCCTGCCCGTATCTCTTTGAGAGGTCGATTAGAATTAAGTGGTTGTCGGTCCCTCCAGTCACCAGGGTTAGTCCCCTCTGCGAGAGCTCCTCCCCCAGCGCCTTCGCGTTCTTCACAACCTGCTTTGCGTATTCCTTGAACTGCGGCTGCGACGCCTCAAGCAGCGCAAGAGCAAGTGCCGCTGTCGTGTTGTCATGCGGTCCCCCCTGAAGTCCAGGGAATACCGTCTTGTCGATCAGGCTTCCAAGCTCCGGATTCTTCCTGAGTCCCTTCTCTGTCACCATTATCATTGCGCCACGAGGCCCTCTCAGCGTCTTGTGGGTCGTCGTGGTGACAATGTGAACGTAATCTATTGGGCTCTCGTGCGCACCTCCCGCAACCAGCCCCGCAATGTGGGCGATGTCTGAGACAAGGTATGCGCCCACCTCATCAGCAATCTTTGCGAACTCCGCAAACGGAAGCGCCCTGGCATATGCTGTGGCGCCGATCCAGATGAGCTTTGGCTTGTGCTCCTGCGCAAGCCTTCTCACCTCCTCGATGTCGATATACCCGTCAGGCTTGACGTGGTAGGCCACGCTGTTGAAGAACTGTCCGGTGACGCTCGCCTTGAAGCCGTGCGTGAGGTGGCCGCCGTCCTGAAGGTTCATCCCCATTATCGTGTCCCCTGGCTTGCAAAGCGCCGCATACACAGCAAAGTTCGCCGGAGAGCCAGAATATGGCTGGACGTTAACGTGAGGGACCCCAAAGAGCGCCTTCGCCCTGTCTATCGCAAGGTTCTCAACAATGTCGATGCACTCGTTGCCCCCGTAGTACCTCTTCCCAGGGTACCCTTCGGAGTATTTGTTGGTCAGAACCGAGCCCAGTGCGCGTATCACGTTTATGCTCGCAAAGTTCTCCGAAGGAATTAGCTCAAGGGTGTTCCTCTGCCTTCTGACCTCGCTTTTCATCGCTTCCGCCAGCTTAGGATCTATCCCCTCCAAAACCTTGAACTCCCCCATTTAATCACTTAGTTATCAATCTGAAGGCATAAATTGGTTTCTCCGAGGGCGCACAAAAGGTTTAAATTTGTCAAAAGCTAACCTTTACTGTTTCTATGTTTATAGTGCTCGAAGGGGGAGAATGCGCCGGGAAGGGCACTCAGCTCCAGATGCTCGCAGACGCCCTTAGGGAGAAGAATACTAAAGTCATACTGACTGAGGAACCCACAAAGGATGGGGAAATCGGAAAGTTTGCCAGGAGGGAGCTCGCAAGTGGGAGCAAGATTGACGTGCGGACCCTTCAGTTTCTTTTCATGACCGATCGCTCTGAGCATGTGGAAAAACTGATAAACCCAAAGCTGGCAGAGGGATTCACAGTTATAAGCGATAGGTACTATCAATCTACCGTTGTGTACGGGGCCGCATTCGGATCTAAACTCGGGCTGACAATGGACAACCTCATCTATATGAATGATATCTTTCCTAAGGCAGATCACATTTTCTACATAAATGTTCCTCCAGAGGTGGCTTTGGAGAGGATTCAGAAAAGGAAAGGAGCCGAAGAGCGGTTTGACAAATTAGACAACCTCAAGATAATTCATGCTGAGTACCATCGATTATCAGAGCGTTACAGTAGTAATGTCTGGCATAACATTAATGGAAACCAAACCCAAGAACAAGTTCACGCAGAGATAATGAGTGTTTGGGAAAAATACAATCCCAAAAAGTAAGGCACAAGGACTAAATTCCCATAATGCGTAATTAGTGTGATATAATGGACATCCTATGGATAATCGGGGGAATAGTGGTAGTGATCGTTGCGATCATAGTCCTGATCTACAACGGCTTCATATCGAAGCGAAACAGGGTGCAGGACGCATGGGCGCAGATAGACGTGCAGCTAAAGAGGAGATACGACCTCATTCCAAACCTTGTCGCAACAGTGAAGGGCTACAAGAAGTACGAGAAGAGCGTGCTGACCCAGGTCACAAAGCTGCGAAGCTCGATAATCACGGGATCGACAGACGAGAGGCTAAAGGCAAACGACCAGCTCACAAAGGCGCTCAAGAGCATCTTCGCGGTCGCGGAGAGCTACCCGGACCTCAAGGCTTCGGCAAACTTCAAGGAGCTGCAGGACCAGCTTGAGACTACTGAGGATAAGATCTCATTTGTAAGGACCTCGTACAACGACTACGTGCTTGACTACAACAACGCAATCCAGCAGTTCCCAGGAAACTTCTTCGCCGGAATCTTCGGATTCGGAAGGCAGGAGTTCTTCCAGACGCCTGAAGGGGAGAAGGCCCCGGTAAAGGTCGACTTCGGAGACGAGGATGAGGACCAGCGGGCAAAGCCGCCAAAGCGGACCAGGCCGAAAAGGGCAAGGAAGTAATAGCGTGGGCAGATGACGAGCTTCTTCGATGAAATAGCTAGGAACAGGATAAACTCAATTATCCTGATGGCAGTGTTCTCTGCCTTCTTCACTGCGGTCATCTACCTGTTCGTTGTGTTCTTGGGCGGCGGTCCGATCTCATTTGGCCTTGCGATATTCCTTGTCATAATATACGCGCTGGTAACCTACTACACAGGAGACAAGCTCGTGCTTGCTGTATCGCGCGCAAAGCTAGCAGACCAGACAAAGTACAGGGGCCTCTACGGGATAATCGAGGGTCTCGCTTCTGCCACCCAGATACCAATGCCCAAGGTCTACATCATCGAGGATCCGACCCCTAATGCGTTTGCTACTGGTAGGAGCAAGAAGCTCTCTTCAATTGCGGTCACAACCGGAATCCTCTCAATCATGAGCAAGAATGAGCTCACAGGAGTCCTTGCCCATGAGATGTCCCACGTCGCGGACAATGACGTCCAGTTCATGACGATTGCGATAGTCTTTGCAGGCGCAATCGGGATAGTGTCCGCATTCATGAGGAACATCTTCTTCTTCGGAGGAATAGGGGGCGACAACAACCGCAACGGCGGAATCCTGCTGCTTATTGCATTTGTCATCGGACTTCTCGCACCTTTCTTTGCGCTGCTGATCAGGCTCGCAATCTCAAGGAAGCGAGAGTACATGGCGGACGCGAACGGCGCAAGGCTAACTAGGGATCCCCACTCGCTTGCAAATGCGCTAAAGAAGATCCGCGACTACGAGAAGAATCCGAGCACTCCTCAGATGCAGAACGTGAATGAGATCACCGCAAACCTCTATTTCGCAAACCCTTTCAAGCCCGAGAGCTTCGCCACCCTGTTTTCAACCCACCCTCCAATCGAGGAGAGAATAAAAAAGCTCGAGGCGATGTACTAGCCCATTTCTTATTTCCCATTGTAGCAGACCGGTGCATAAGCATATTTAAACATATACGAAGAATGAAGAATATCGAATTGTCTGTGGCCAATCCCCATACACTCATTTCGTAATTGTCCCAGTTTAATTATGCGAACCTGAGGAAGCAGCATGCCAATATATGCAATACCCGCAATCGGAGGACTTATTTCTAATCTCTTACTAGTATCAGTACTGCTGTTTGCGTTCGGCCTGGCATCAGCGATTTTGTTTTGGAGGCAAAGCAACCTGTGCAAAAAGGTAAGCCTTGGATTCTCACTGCTCGCGAGTTTCACTCTTCTAATTGCAGGGGTTCTTGCACTTTTTGGAGTACAGATAGCCCCTGTGGTGCTGGCCACAATCCCTCCTCTTGGGAGCCTTGGGTTGGGGATTGATGCACTATCGGGTTTTTTCGCCGCACTCATCGGCTTTGGCGGAATATCGATCTCACTCTATTCATTAGGGTACATCGATGAGTACAAAAAGAAGGGCTACAGCACCGCAAAATTCGCATTTCTATTCAATTTCTTCCTCCTTTCCATGGCTGCAGTGGTAACGGCCCAAAATGCATTCCTATTTCTGGTATTCTGGGAACTTATGGCGCTATCCTCGTACTACTTGGTCTCCTTTGAGCACAAGGAGGAGGCCTCAAAGAACGCCGGATTCATCTATCTGCTGATGACCCACTTCGGCACAGCATGCCTGATAATAATGTACCTGATACTCGCAGGAGGCGCCGGTGGCTCGTTTGATTTCAGCGCCTTTGCAAATGCGACCTACCTGTCAGTTGCAAAGGATGCTGTGTTTGTACTTGCCCTGATCGGCTTTGGCGTGAAGGCGGGAATAATGCCCTTCCACATCTGGCTTCCAATCGCGCATCCAAAGGCACCTAGCAATATCTCGGCCCTCATGTCTGGAATCATGCTCAAGACGGCAATCTACGGTATTGTAAGGGTTGCATTTGGATTCCTTGCAGTCGGCATTGCTGCCCCTCCGATGTGGTGGGGGGTGCTGCTCTTAGGCCTTGGGATAATCTCTGCGGTGCTAGGAGTCCTTTATTCGCTGATGGAGCACGATCTCAAAACGCTTCTCGCTTACCACAGCATAGAAAACATCGGGATAATAGCAATAGGCTTGGGCGCCTCCATACTCTTCTTGTCCGCCGGACTCGAGATAATCGCCGCGCTTGCACTTTTCGCCGCGCTCTACCATACATTGAACCATTCCATCTTCAAGAGCCTTCTTTTCACTGGCGCAGGCTCCATAATCAGTTCGACCCATACCGGAAACATCGACCAGCTCGGTGGGCTGATAAAGAAGATGCCAATCACCGCGCCGCTCTTCTTCATTGGCGCAGCCTCGATCGCCGCGCTTCCCCCGCTCAACGGATTCGTTAGCGAGTGGCTGACGTTCACTGCGCTTCTAGGCGGGATGGGCGGTTCTGCCTCAATCTCATTTAGCTCGGCGCTCGCCATTATCTTCCTTGCGCTTACCAGCGGGCTTGCTGTTGCGGCCTTCGTAAAGGCATTCGGAATCCCCTTCCTTGGCGCACCAAGAAGCAAAAATGTGGAGTCCGCAAAGGATCCTTCCAATGTGATGCTCGCCGCAATGGGAATACTTGCGGCCGCCTGCATATTCACAGGGCTCTTCCCAACAACGATTGCGCAATTCTCCATCCCGATTCTCGTGCAGCTCAAGATGTCTGGAGCGGCGGCCATCTTCTCAACAGCAAGCACACTTCCCACGCTTTGGATCTTTGCTGCGCTACTGATAATTACGATAGTTCTCCTGGCCTTCCTGCGCCTTCTCAAAAAGAAGACAAGAACAATAAGTCCAGATACCATTCCAACGTGGGATTGCGGAGTTCCCTCCACCGATGGTTCGATGCAGTACTCCGCCAAAGGCTTTTCAATGCCTGTGATCAGGACGTTCGGATTCGCTGTAGGCCCTCTTGGAAAGGGAAACGCCTATGGCCATCAGTTCTTCGAGGCGGTGCTCTACCACCCACTGGAAAGGGTCTTCCTAACGATTTCACCCTGGTCTAGGAAGTTGCACACTGGAAAGCTGATGCACTATCTGCTGTACTTGCTGGTCACTTTGATTGCAGTGATAAGTTTTGCCTTGATTGCTTAATGGTCGATATTGAATATGGATTACAATACTGTATTTAACTCGGTGCTTCAGGTCGCATTCATATTTTTGATTGCGCCCCTACTTGTAGGAGTGATGAGGAAGGTGAAGGCACGCTTCCAAAGCAGGATAGGCGCACCAATATACCAGCCTTATCTAGACATCCTCAAGCTCTTCATGAAGGACATGGTTGTTAGTTCAACCACCTCCTGGGTTTTCATAGCGGCGCCAATAGCATTTTTCGGATCCGTTGCCATAGCCGCCATGGTGCTCCCAATACTCTTTCCAAACAACCTGATTGCCGCAGATCTGGTGCTTTTCATATATCTGTTTGCTATCGGCAGGTTCATGAGCGCGCTTGCGGCCCTTGACACAGGAAGCGCATTTGGCGGAATTGGGGCTAGCAGAGAGATGCTATACTCGATACTTCTCGAGCCTCTGCTTTTCGCCGCAATCGTTTTCTTTGCAGCATTCACACTAAACGGTAACGTGAGCATGTCCTCTGTCGTTTCAACGACCGCTGCCAACTGGCCCGGAATCTTGGTCTCCCCGGCGTTTTGGCTTGCGGGAATAGCCCTATTCATCGCAATCCTTGCGGAAACGGGAAGGCTTCCTTTTGACAACCCGGCAACCCACCTGGAGCTCACCATGGTCCACGAGGCGATGATTCTTGACTACTCAGGGCCACTCCTTGCGCTGATCGAGTGGGCGAACGCCGCCAAGACTGTCGTATTCTTCGGCCTGTTCGCAATACTCTTCTTGCCTTTCGGCCTCCCCATACTATCCTCCAATCCCCTGCTATCTGCAGGCGTCTTCATCATAACAGTTCTTCTGCTAGGAGTCCTCACCGCATCGCTGGAGAGCCTGACCCCGAAGTGGAGGCTCTTTGAGATACCAAAGCTCCTCACATTCTCACTGCTTCTCTCGCTCATCGCATTCCTAAGCAAGATCTTCAACAATGTGCCGACAGGCGGCTTTGAGGCGGTCCTGCCATTCATCATGCTCGCAACCTCCCTTTACTTCCTCTTCAGTGCAACCTTCAAGAGGAGGCTTGAGATATACATCGTCCAAAGCGTGGCGCTTGCCCTGCTTTTTGGATCAATAGCGCTCACCGTGGGCGACACAAGCACATATTGGCGGCTGGGATCCACGATACTATTCAAGGTCATCATATTGCCACTGCTGCTAGTTAGGGCCTTTAGCACATTGCAGAAGGATTCCAAGAACATACTGAACGTCGATCCGATATTCCTAGGCTCGCCGCTAAGCGTCTCCAAGAGCCTGATACTTTCCGGATTTTTGATAGCCCTTTCCTATTCCATAACCGCGGTGCTGGGCGTGCACAACCCGCTTTTGCCTGTCGCATTTTCAATCATTCTGATAGGAGGGCTGATAATAGCAACGAAAACGCATGTGCTTTTGCAGGCAATGGGCTTCCTCATCTTGGAGAACGGCCTTGTGCTTTTGCCAACCGCCCTCTCGCTTCAAATACCATTCTTCGGGGAGATTGCAACTCTCTTTGATATACTAACATTGGTGGTTGTCGCGCTAGTGCTCGCCTTCAAGGTAAATGATGCAATCGGAGGGCTGGATAGCAGGAATCTGGACCATTTGCTAGAGGAACAATGAGATGATATGATGATTGAGCTAATACTTTTGATTCCACTGATATTCGCGGTTGCGATACTGCCCTTCCGCAGGAACCTTCAGGTTGTTGAAGGACTCGCCATGATGGGGGGACTTCTCTCGCTTGTCGTCCTTTTGGTTTCCGCATCGGCAAGCAGCCTCTCTGCCCAGCCAATCAGCGGGCTGTTCGGTTTCCTCTACCTTGACTCGCTGGGATTCCTATTCACGCTGGTCACAACGGCAATCACGCTGTTTGTCATAGTCTACTCGCGCGGATACCTCAGAGAAGAGATAAAGGAGGGAATATTCAAGGAGGAGAGGGTCTGGAGCTACTACGCACTGCTGCTCGCATTCCTCTCCTGCATGATTCTCGTGACTCTCGCATCTGACTTTTTGATGATCTGGGCGGGATTGGAGGCTACGACGCTCACTTCAGTGTTTCTAATCAGCTTTTACGGGACAAAGGATTCCGTCGAGGCGGCATGGAAGTACTTTGTGATCTGCTCACTCGGCATTACCCTGGCACTGGTCGGCCTTATGATTTTGGGATATGGCTTGCAGCAGGCAGGCCTCCCGGTGAATTTCAGCTTCAGCAATGTCCTTTCCAGCGCGCATCAAATCCCACCAATATACCTCAAGCTTGCCTTTGCATTCATCTTTGTCGGATACGGAACTAAGATGGGCCTGGTTCCTCTCCACGAGTGGCTTCCAGACGCCCACGGCCAGGCGCCGACTCCGGTGAGCGCACTGCTTTCAGGGGTGCTTCTTGTGACTGCATTTTACGCCATACTCCGGGCATACCCGATCCTGTTCGGTAGCGCAGGCACATCCTCCTTTGGCTCTCTGCTGTTTCTTACGTTCGGCGCAATCTCGCTGATACTCGCCTCACTTAGGCTGTTCTCACAAACCAATTACAAGCGATTGCTCGCGTACTCAAGCGTCGAGAACATGGGAATAATCGCCCTTGCGGTAGGAGTGGGCGGGCCATTGGGCCTGTTTGCAGCACTATTTCACGTTGTCTCGCACTCGATAGCCAAGCCTCTTGCCTTCTTTTTAGGCGGGATACTAAACCAGGTCTACGGCACCAAGGAGATATCGAAGATAACCGGTGTGTCTTCAGTAATGCCTGCGATAGGCAAGGTATTTGTGCTCGCCAACATTGGGCTTGCGGGCAGCATACCGTTCGGCACATTCATCTCCGAGATTGTACTTGTGGCAGCGGCACTTGCAACCGGCAACTATCTGGTGGTGCTGCTTTTGGTGGTCTTCACCACCATCGCATTCGGGACGTTCCTTTTCAGGTCTTCTAGGATGGCTTTCGGCACTGTTCTCCAAAAGCCCAAAAAGTATCGCCCAGACTCCCTTACGCTAGCGTGCGTCTGGGGCCTCTTTGGGCTAGCAATAGTTTTAGGTCTGCTTGCCCCCACACTTATCGCTGATCTGGTCAATGCGGCGATCGCAGTGCTAATAAAGGTGTAACTATGGATATGAAACTCAAAAAATTCATCGAGGAGCTCGCAAAAGAGTCAGTGCTCAAAAAACTCAAGGTTGCCGATTCCAATTCCGCCGTTTGGATCCAGACAGATCCAAAAGCAATTCCTGCGGCATGTGCACAATGCCTCACGCGCGGCGGTGTTTTTGATTCCGGTTTCACATATCCATATTCCAGTTCTGGGGAATGGGTAGCAGCGTATCTCTTCCGCATGCCAAAGGCCGACAAGATGCTAATTTTCTGGGCGCACTCTAGCGTTTTTTACTCCATCTCCGAACTGATTCCCGGGTCGGTTTGGGACGAGAGGAAAATGCTTGAGATATCAGGCAAAAAGTTTGCCGGCCTCCATGATCAGCGTCCCATACTCATCCATCCTGAGAGCGCCAAATTTGTAAGGGGACGGAAAACAGCAAAAACATCAGAATACCACTTTGCAGGTACTGGCGCGGAGGGAGAGTTTCAGATCCCAGTCGGTCCGGTGCATGCGGGGATAATAGAGCCAGGGCATTTCAGGTTCCATGTGATAGGCGAAAAAATAAACAAACTGGAAGTGCGTCTATCGTATCTACATAAGGGCATAGAGAAACTTGCAGAGAACAAGGAGGCATCTACACTCCTCCCTTTGATAGAGCAGATATCTGGTGACGAATCCGTTTCGAATTCCGTAGCGTACGCCCAGTCAGTAGAAAGCGCAGGTGGAATAAAGGTGCCATCCCGTTCCGAATCTCTCCGTCTTATCCTTCTGGAGATGGAAAGAATCTACAATCATCTTGCAGATCTTGGAGGGATGTCCATGGACATAGGCTACTATGCCTCCTCCTCGCAGTTTCTTCTGCTGAGGGAAGAGATGATGCGCCTCAACGAAACGGCCTTCGGCAACCGCTTCCTCAGAGGCCTGGTTGCCATAGGGGGAATTTCCAGGAAAATCGCACCAGAGAAACTCAGCGGATTAAAGGTTGCCTTGGCCAAATTCTCAAAATCTTTGCTCCAGGTTGAGGGTCTTACAATGACCTCATCAACATTTTTGGACAGGGTCTTCACCACCGGAAGGGTATTCCCGCAAACTGCCAAGGAACTCGCACTTGTAGGCCCTGCCGCCCGTGCATGTGGAATAAGTTGTGATCTCCGCAGGCATCTTCCATACGGCGCATATGCAAGGCACCAATTCAAGGAGGTTCTCGCCTCTGACGGCGATGTCCTTGCCCGCTTCACAGTCAAACTTGGCGAAATAAAAGAGTCAATCAGGCTTATATCCTCCGAGATAAATGAAATTCCATCAGGACCCGTCACTGCACAAACAGGTAAGGCTTTGGCCAGAATTCCTTCCGGCAGCTTCGGCATAGGCGTATGCGAAGCCCCGCGAGGAGGATGCACATTTGTCGTTCAATTTGGGAAAAACGGAAAGCTTGCAAGACTTTCAGTCAGAACCGCCTCCTTCCGCAACTGGAGGGTGATTGAAAAGGCCGTAAAGTCCAATATAATTGCCGATTTCCCCCTGATAAATAAAAGTTTTAATCTTTCCTATTCTGGGGCAGATTTGTAGAGTGATAGAATGAATGAATTCCATGCATTGTTGAAACGTCCAAAAACCGACAGAATATCCAAAGATTCTGACTCCAAAGTGATAAGAGAAATCGCCGAGCTCCTAAAGAAGCGCTCGCTTTCGCCATTCGCTCGTTCAATCACTGTAAGGATGGTAGATTGTGGTTCTTCTAACGATGTGGAGATTGAGGAGGGACTTGCAAATTCGCCACAGGTTGACTGTGAGAGGTTTGGGGTACACTTCACAGCCTCGCCGCGCCATGCCGATGTTCTGCTCGTAAGCGGCCCTGTTTCGGTAAACATGAAACGAGCTTTGGAAAAGACGTATGCCGCTATGCCTTCCCCCAAGGCTGTGGTTGCCGCAGGTGACGGAGCGGTTAATGGCGGCCTGTTCTCAAAAAGTGGTGCAGTGTTTAAGGGAGGCAAGGTTCGGGAGGTCATTCCAGTTGACATAAATGTCCCTGGAAATCCACCAAGCCCTTACGCACTAATACTTGGCATACTCAAGGCGGGTACGCTGCTTTCCAATACCAAAAAGAAGTAACCTAAAGTACGGTCTATACCACTCTTAACTTGACCTCAGAAGTCCGTTTCTGGGTGCGGAGTTGTCCCTTAATCTCATCAATTTTAAGAGGAGAAATCTGTGCGTCTTTTCTTACAGACTTAATTGCCTCCTCCACCTGAATGAGCCGATTGGACATTTGGGGCAGGTCGTTTTCATCCTGGTAAGTTACTAAAAATACCTTTACCCCAAGCTTAGCGAAGATTTCCAATCCCCCCGCGCATTCCTCACGATCTACATTAAAGCAGTACATTGAATACGGGTTTACGTTCGCCTGCGCTGCAATATTAAGATAATTAGGTATAGGTATCGGATCTCCGACTATCGCGACGTAATCCCCCTTATTGCAATTCTGCTGCTCTTCTGTTTTATCATGCTTGTGCGTCTGCAAAAGTGCGCTCTCTATGGAGATTTTTGTAGTGTCTATACCAGTCGCCGCATGGATTCGACTAAGGAGCTCCTTCGCATTTGATTTCTGCTTCATTACGTGAAACTCCTCCAATCTCCTTGCATTTTCCTCTCGGCTTAGCTCGTAGTCTACTTTAAAATCCGCATACTGGGTTACGAGCTTCTCCCGCATCTGAATGCTTACTTGCTCTATCCCCATTATATTCCCAAGCGCAATGCCCAAAGCGCCGCAATCTGTATGACCAAATATCTTTATTTTCCGTATGTTTGAAGTGCCATCGCGTTTAACATTCTCTCTCACTTTGTTTTCAATCGTCTTTTCCAAAGTCTTCAGGTTTCCAGCCGCATTTCTTATGAAGATAATATTTCCTTCGTACGAATCAAATAATTCGTTCAGCCTCCTATCCCCACAACCAATATACAAATCCACAGGTTTTTCTTCGATATCTGCCATACTCTCATCGTCACAAATTCCTGAAAGCAGCATCCCTAGAATCAACAGAACAATATGCTATTATCTCTTTCTAGACTATATAAAATGGGTTAATATTTAAACTTAACTCATCGAGCGTTTTGATGGAGACACCGCAAGAAGCAGAATTGCTCAAGAAGTACAACCAGTTGTATCTAGCAATAATACTGCGCTACAAGGACTACATTGAGGAGAAGGAGAACCTAAACGTCGCCGAGCTTCCCAAGCTGATTCTCCCAGCAGATCAAAGCGTCATAACCGTCTCCAACCGCATAAAGAACGCCTTCAGCGACTATTCCTTTGCAAATGACTACATCGAAGCGGCAAAACTGGCATACGAATACGTAAAGAACGAGATATCCACAGTAAGCCTTCCAATCGAGTTCTGGCTCACCCCCACCGATATGGTAAAATCAGGTGCTGGAGACATATTTGATCAGGCAACTCTTCTGTGCAGCATGCTAATTGCGCTTGGCAACGTCACTGCCAAGGTCATAACGGTGATAAAGCCAAACGAGAGGAGGTTTATCGTCTATTCGGAGTTCTTGGGAAAAATAGTCGCATTTGACATGGACAAGGGGTTTGGAGGATTCGACAGTCTGGAGAAGTTGCTCGAGGGTCTCTCCCTTTCAGGGGAGGATGTCACGGCCTACGAGTTCAACGACAAGATGTACAATGACCTTGTCTGATCACTTTCTCTTTCTTGTTGCCTTGAGCCTCTTCCTCGCGTGAGCCTTGAGCCTGACTGCCTTTCGCTTCCTGTAGTTCTTTCCAATCTTTCTCTGCTTCTTTTTTACGTTGATCTGCATTGCAAAACCTATTCGATTGTAATACTATCGGTGTTAACCTTCTTATTCCCTTTCTTCATCGTGACTTCTAGCACTCCATTGGTGTACTTTGCCCTGATTGTCCTTGTTGTCATGTGATAAGGCAGATTCACGCGCTTGAAGTAATTTCTGTTGATGTCCCTCCCCTTCGCATATATTTCAAGTATCGACGGCTCATAACTCAGCTTTATCTCAGATTTGTCAACCCCAGGAACCTCCGCGATGACCGTTATCTGCTTTTCGTCTCCAATGACGTCAACAAGCGGCTCCCTCTCCTCCCGGAGTTCTGCCCCAGTCCCGATCTTCGGCGTTCCAATCTGGTTGACCGACGCCTCTCCGTTCTTCACCGTGAAGTTTATCCCGTACGTGACCGGCGCCTTGTTGCTCTGCTCCTCCATGCTCTCGATTAGTTCCCTGACGAGCGCATTGAAGAGGTTCTTCATGTTTTCGTCGCTTGTGAAGAAGTTGTTTAGGTAAGCAATGGGATCCTCGATCTTCTTTTTCGCCATGAGCTCATTCTCATAGCCAGCTATTTATGCCTTTTTGTCCCGAGCTGTGTCTGAGCGTCATGAGCCTGTCCGCAGATTTTGTTATCCTGTCGACTGAAAATTCGTGCTCACCGCACATGAATCTCATTATTGCGCTCTTATCTGGCACGGCGCTCCGGATCTTCTCATCAAGCGCCGCTGCCGTTATCTCGACCGTGTCGGGCTCGAGGAATATCCTTTCCACCTCCTCCGGGTCAACCTCAAACTCATAATCATATTTCTGTTTTACGTACTCTACAATCGGCTTTAGCGTCTTGTGCTCCTTCACTATCTTGAGTGCGTTCTTTGGCCCGACCCCCTTCACCCCCTCGTTGAAGTCCGTTCCTATCAGCATCCCCATCAAGACAAGCTCTTTTCTGCTTAGCCCCATCTTCTCTAGGAACTTCTTTAGGAAGATCCTCTCCGGCTCGACATCGATGTAGATACTCTTTCCGGGAAGCTTGCGCTTTCCAGTTATTGTGACGTTTCTTATTATGACCTCTGCACCGAAAAGGAAGAGGTCATAGTCCTGGCTTGCCGCAGCATATGCGACTCCGTCCCTCACCATCCTCGCCGCCTGAGCCTCTCCCTCGCTTGGCGCCTGGATGTATGGCACTCCCATGTGCGTGAGCAGCTCCTTTGAGCTGTCGACTATCCACTTGTTTATTTTGCTGCTTGCTACCGCGTATCCCCGTGCCTCCTCAACCTGGCCCTTTGCCTTCGCCTTCTCCCACTCGGCGAGCGCCTCCTCGCGCCTGTTCGCCCTGGCCTCAAGGGTGCGCTGCTTTAGCACGGGCGGTTTCCCGTCAAACACGAATATCGGGACGACCCCCTGCTCAAGAAGGTTGGTCGTCCTGTAGAAAAGCCCTGACAGATGACTTGTCACCCTGCCCTTCGAGTCAGTGAGCGGAGAGCCGTCAGGCCCCCTTATTATCGAGATGAACTGGTAGATCGTGTTGTAGGCGTCGATTCCGATCCGCTTGCCGGAGAGCTCGCTGAGCGATATATTTTCCTTTACCTCAGCGACAAGCTTCCCCAGTTCTACTGCCAACTACTCACCTTCGCCCTTCTTTGCAAGTTTGGTGAACGCAGCGTCTCCAAGGGTCAGAGGCTCCTTCTTCCCATATCCTCCAGAGTAGTCGCTTCCCATGCTCTTTATGGAAAGCTTGATTCCCAGCTCCTTCTCGAGCTTCTTTCTGAGCGTCTCGGTCGGCAGCCCCTTCTCCTTCTCGATCCTATCCAGCGTGCTCTCCTTCTCGCTTATCCTCTCCGCAAGAACGCTCAGTGGCAGTCCGAGGGTCTCCCTTGCCTTGCGTATCCTCTCTCCGAAGTGCTCGACTATCTCATCTTCCTCCTTCTCCTTGGAGAAGTTCACCGCCTTCTTCTTTTCCGAGAGGTCCACGCTCTTAAGTATCTTCTTTCCGCGCGAGCAGGCAGTGCACACCCACATGTTCGCCTCCTCGATCCTCGCAAAGAATATCTTGTCCGTCGCCTTTCCGCAAATCTCACAAGTTTCCATCTTAACCCCTTTTATACTTAGGCTAGAAAGTAATATAATCAGTTTACACAATGCCAGCTGGTCCTAATGGAGAAGCAGAAAAGAGCCATCATAAGCGCAATCTCCCTACTTGCGGGGCTCTCAATATTCTACTACCTCATCGCACTTAGCACGGTCTCGGTGGTCACCCGCGCAGTGATTGCGGTGATAATGCTCTTTGTCCTCAGCTCAATTCTTGTCCGGGTGAATAAGTTCAAGCACCTCTTCGGGGCCTTCCTGCTCGGCACGAGATATGGGGCCAAGCTGATCGATGACCTCGCAAAGCTCAGCCCCAGATTCTGGATAGCGCTGGCGGACTGGGGGACTGTCATGGGCTTCGGGCTCCTGTCATACTTCATCTTCAAGAAGCAGTTCGGCATCAAGACGCTGATATTCGGCCTACTCTCGCTTTTTATAATGGTGGCGATGGTGTTGCCTTACTCCGCAATAGCATTCCAGTTCATAAACCTCCCTCAAATAACGCAGTCAAGCGCCTCCCAGCCAGCCCCCTCCACCCCGCTTGCCACGATTGCATCGTATCTCTTGCTTGCAATCGTTCTTCTAGCGGGATTTGCCCTATACGTGTTTCTCCTCATAGTCTACGCGGCATTGGGGATACTCTACGGGCTTGCAGTCTTTCTCTACAGCCTCATCATCGGGGCACCAAACTACACATCGATCGCTTCCCAGACCCCTGGCGTCGCGCCCCTGATTCCGGGGCTCACGATACCCCTCATCGCGGGCCTTGCGACTCTTGCAATGCTTCTCATAGTGCATGAATTCTCGCACGGCATACTCGCAAGGGTCGTAAGGGTGAAGATAAAGCAGATAGGCCTTCTGGTCCTGGGCTTCATCCCGATCGGCGCATTTGTTGAGCCAGAGATGCGCCAGGTCAAAAAACTCAGGCCTGACAAGCAGGTCAGGATACTTGTGGGAGGGATAGCCGCAAACCTGCTTTTCTCGATAATCTTCTTTGCCCTCCTGATGCTGCTGATAACCTACCTGCTTCCCGGCGCGCTCACGACAAAGATAGTGATCTCCGCAATCGTCCCGAACTCTCCCGCATCCGGAGTGGTTCCTGCTGGGGCGCAGATACTGCAGTGGAACGGGCATTCCATCCAAAATCTCAGCAGTTTCACAAACGCCACCTCCTCTCAGCCATTTGCATCCACAAGCGTGGTCACCGACAAGGGAAGCTATTCCCTGATCTCAAATGCTGCCGGCAAGATAGGCGTAGACGTCGCGCAGTTGATTGGCCCTAAACCAGATCCGGTGAGCAACACCGTCTACTTCCTCTATACCCTATTCTCACTGTCCTTCCTGCTCAATTTCCTGGTGGGCGCACTTAACCTGCTTCCGATTCCAAGTTTTGACGGATGGCAGATTTACAAGATCAAGGTAAAGAACAAGAAGGTGCTCAGGTACATTGCTGCCATCGCAGTGGTCTCGATCCTGATCCTAATACTTCCTTGGTTCTACGCCCACTGATTACCAAGGGACTGCCTTGAGCTTCCATCTGTGCGCAACGGAGTTGGTGAAAAGGTGAAGCGCGCCCGTTATGATTAGTATGAATATGATCCCGTAGATGTTCGGTAGGTTTCCAAATGGTGCCGCAAAGACGAGCGCGAATATAACAAAGAAGTACTGGTCCATTATCCCCATGTTGTGCCCCGATTTCATCCCGAGCCTTCTTTTTATGAAGCTGCCAAGCAGATCCCCAAAATGCGCTCCGAAAGATTCTGCCACCCCTATCGCAAGCATGTATGGAAGAACTGTCGATTCTCCAAATCCTATCAGCGCGCCAACCAGCAGCCCCGCGATGAGCCCTCGTATTGTCTTATTATCCCCAAATATCCTCTTCCCAAAGAGTTTTCTCCCGCCATCGATGGGTCGCCCTCCCCCGAAGAGCACCGGAGCGCCGTTTGAGACGTAGGCAGGCAGTATGAATATTAACGGGTACAAAATTACCGAGTAAAGATCGAACATGCAAACACTATTTCACAATCTTTCCTTCCGCGACCTCCTTTGACCCGCCGCCCTTGAAGGACTTTCCAAGTTTGCTTGTCGCATACTCGATTGCGCTCTTTCCAGAGTCCTCGCCGCATACGCAGACCACGTCCCCTGCGGAGTTTGTCAGCAGAACCGCAGCCTTGCTGTTTTTATCCACTATCGATGAGGCGAGCTTTCTGAGCAGCTCCCTCGGCGCCTTGCCCATGTCCTTCTCGACTAGGTTCTTCCCGGCAAACTGCTCTGACATCGTCTCGCTCACGACCTCGTTTGCCTGGCTTAGCTTCTTGAACATCTCGCTGTACGCCTCCCTCGAAGTCTTCACCGCCTCGGCGCTCTTCATCTTCTCGACATTCATCTCCTGGGCCACCTTGCCAAGCTCGCTATCCTCCTTCTGGAAGTAGTCAAGGGCAGCAGGCCCTGCAACGAACTCGATTCTGTCCACCCCATCGTGTATCCTTGAGGTGTCGATTATCTTCACAATTCCCATCTTGTTTTCTCTGTCCACCAGGTGGATTCCCCCGCAAGCCTGGGCATCGAACACCTTTCCGCTCCTGTCTGCGATTGTCACTATCCTGATCTTCTTTGCCGGAACTCCGTGACCTTGGTAAATGACAAATCCGTACCTTGACTCTGCCTCTCCCCTGTCCATCCACTTCACCTCAATCTTTATCCCGTCAGAGAGATGGCCGTTGGCGATTCTTTCTATCTTGTTCACATCAGCGTCGCTGAGCTTGTCGTAGTGGGTAAGGTCAATCCTCGCCTTCGCGTAGTCCTTGAGAGTTCCCTGCTGCCAGATGTGCTTGCCCAGCGCCTCCCTTGATGATGCGTTCATGAGGTGCGTTGCGCTGTGGTGTATCATCAGCCTGTTCCTGCGGTCCTCATCGACCACCGCGTGGACTTTGGAGCCAGCAGCGAAACCCTTTTCCTTGGCGATATCCTTTTCCATGACGTGTACAATGACCTCACCAACCTTCTGTGCATCAATAACCTTCACTCCATTGATCACTCCCCAGTCGGCAAGCTGCCCTCCCCCTTCGGGGTAGAATGGGCTCTTGTCGAGCACCACATAGTTCTTCTGCGTAAAGAGGATCTTGGCATCCGCAACAGTTGCATAGTCGTAGTATAGCTGCTCTGTCTTTGGAAGCACAGGAAGGGTCACATCCACCTTGACTGCCTTCACCCTCTTTGCAAAGTCCCCCTCCAAGATCGACTCGTACCAGTTTTCCGGCATGTCTAGGTGAACATTCTTGTGCGCGGCGACGTCGGCGAGCAGCTCGGGAGTAACCCCATAGCTCTCGTACATCAGCCTGAGCTCCTTTGGCCCGAACTTCTTGTTCTTTGCAAGCATGTTCTCGATTATCTTCGAGGAGTTCTGCTTGCTCTTCTCGTACCTGTCCTTCTCGATCTCAACTACCTTCTCAAGGACATCGAGGTTCTTTGCAAGATCAGGGTAGAGCGCCTTGAGGCTCTCGGCCTCGAGCCTTGCAATCTCCATTATTGAAACGTCAAACTTGTATCTTTCTATGAATCCCAGTGCCCTCCTAAGGATTATCCTAAGGTTGTATCCCCCTCCGATGTTTGATGGGAGCGCCCCGTCAGAGACCGCAAAGAGCAGGCTCCTTGTGTGGTCCAGTATTGCATAGAACGCATGGAGCGGCTTTAGCTTGTGCTCGTAGTCGTCAAGCGTTATCCCCTCTTCCTTGAGTATCGAGGCGAGCCTTGTCTTTGCCTCCTTCGCCTCGGTCACGTCAAGCTCTCCCGAGGCCTCCGCGAATTTCTTGAAGAGCTTGTCATCGAAGTCCAGCTTGAGCCTCTTCCCGATCTTCTCTATCTCATTGCTGAACACCGCCCTGTATGCGTTGTCGTATCCCGTGTAGAACCAAAGCAGCCTCTCAAACCCCCATCCCACATCGATAACCTTTCCCTCAAGCTCCTTTATCTTCCCGTCTGTGCACTCAAATTGCGTGAAGACGCTGTTGACCAGCTCCAGCCCGTTTGCAAAGCTCTCAAGCGATGGGCCGAACTCTGAGAAGTCCCCCATCGCCCATACATCTTCGTGGTAGAGGAGATCCTCCTTCTTTATCCCCAAAACCTCGGTTAAGAAGTTGTAGTTGAGCTCGATTGTCTTGTCCTTCCAGTAGCCCTTCTTCGGATACTCAAAGGAGTGCTGGCCCGCCATCATGAATCCGGTGAAGTGCCTTCCAGTAATTCCCACGTTCTCTATGTCGCTGAACCTAAGGCACATCTGCGGGACGACAAGCGGGTTTGCCGCATACTCGAACCCCATGTTGCCGTTCTCGATTCGCTGGAAGTCCTGGATGCTGGCTATCGTGAAATACAGATCCTGCCTCCATCTGCTCACCACTGGGTAGCTTGCAATCTCTTGGTGGCCGTTCTTTTTGAAGAACTCTGCAAACTTCCTCCAGAACTCGACGTATCCTGACCTGACTGGCTTTGCCTTGAAGAATGAGTAGTTCTCGTGGTCTCCGCACAGCTTGCGCTCTTTTACGCTCCAGAAGTTCCTGCCGCATTTTGTGCATGTGTGCCTCTTGAATCCCTTTTCATCAAAGAGCTTCACGTGGTAGTACTCCTTGTAGTTCTTGCTAAACTCTGTCCTCAGCGAGTCCTTGCTCAGATTTTCCACCTTAGGTATCATTTAGCCCACCAAACCTTGCACTCTTTGCCATAGAACTTGCAGAAGTTGCACTTCCACGCCTCCTCCTTGACCACAGGCCTTGCCTCCCTCTGCCCGGTCCAGTACCCCATGGCATCCACAAGAATCTTATCGAAGGACTCTTTATTATAATCTACGCTGACGTTCGCGAACTCGTTGCCAGTGTTGCGGTCAACGTAGGAAATCACAAGCGTGTCGCTGATCGGAGCCATCTTGTATATCTGCTCATAGCCCATGTTGTAGATCGTGTCGAAGTTGCGCAGGCTCCTGTCAATCCCTATCAGCTCGAGCTGTGCCACGAACTTGTCGGATAGCGCCATCCTCGATATCCCGTACGAGTTGTAGAAGTTCTTGTATGTGTAATCCTTGCTCTTGAGGTCCCCTAGCATCTTGCGATACAGCATGATCTGTATCTTGTGGGTCCGCATTGTCGCGTCGCTTATCTCCCTGACCCCCTCGTTCTTCTCAAAGAGCTTTCCGTTCAGCGCCTTGGTCTTCGTCTCGACGATCACCACCTTCCCATCCCGGACGTTTAGCTCATCGATCTTTCCCGCAAACTTGTACCCCCCAAGCGACCCGTATACCTTGATCTCCCTTCCTATTCCCTTCTCGTTTAGGCTTTTGAGCGAGAGGTAGTTCTCGTACGCCTCCTTGAATAGAAAATCCGCGTAGTTCTGGGGCTCGACGTCTATTACCGTGGCCACCTCCATCTGCAGCTCCTTGTGGACCTTGGATCCTCCAGCCATCGCCTTGTTGAACTCGCGCCCGTGCATGTAGTTTAGCTCCATCTGGAGCTCGCACCAGAACTGGCTGGCTATGTCGGTGGCTAGGATGCTGTTCTTCTTTAGCCGCTCTAGCACACCTCTACTCCCCTCCATGGAAAAACCTTGTCAGACCGCCTATCAATCTTCACAGCAATAGCTCAGAGATTACCTCAATCATCACTCACATTTTTATTTGTTAATAAGATTAATAGCCCTTATGCAGCCTCTACTAAGGGACTTCGACCTCTTCATTTTCGACTGGGACGGAACGCTCAGCACATCCACGCTCGTGGTGAGGCTGAGCCACTTTTTAAAGAGGCGCTACAACCCAAACTACATAAGGGCGCACCCTGAGGAGTTCAGGCAGCCCAAGAAGATAAATGGCGCACTGGACGCAGGCGAGGCGAAGACCCTTGACTTTGTCTACGACATCTACAGCTTCTTTGCAAGGCCAAAGCTTAGGGAGGGCACGATAGAGCTGCTTGAGGGGCTGAGGGCGAACAAGAAGACCATAGCGCTCTTTAGCGATGGCGCGCAGGGCAGGCTCAACAGGGAGCTAAGGCGCCTTGGGGTGGAGAAGTACTTTGACATCATAGTGAGCGCCGAAACAATACGCGCCTACAAGCCCAACCCGACAGGGGTGGAGCTGGTCATAAAGAAGACTAAAGGGACCAAGAAAAAGAGCCTCTACATAGGGGATATGGCAATCGACATCTTCATGGCACGCTTCGCAGGAGTGCGCGTCTGCGTGGTCGGAAAGGGGCTGGATCCCTACTCGAAGCTCAGCGCCTGCAAGCCCGACTACATCTTTGAAAGCACCGAGGCGCTCGCAAGGAAAATCGGCTGATTTCCCTCGATAAACGCAGATACCGATAAGCTTATAAACAACAAATCCCTTAACTATAGTTAAGTAGTAAAGCGAGTTAAATCGCTAATTCTACAGAGAAAAGATGAACATGGAAGGAGACAGATATGAAAGAAGGCCAAACAGTGGCGGAAGAGACGGCGGAGACAGGAGAGGAGGGATGGGCATAAAGCCTAATTACTTCCTACCAAAGCCTGTGAAGGTTGGCGATGTGGTCGATGTAACAATCGAGGCAGTCGCAAGCAAGGGAGACGGCATAGCAAAGAAGGACGGTTTCGTTATCTTCGTAGCCGGCGCAAAGCAGGGTGAGACAGTACAGGTCAAGATAACCGATGTAAAGGCAAGATTCGCAATCGGCGAAATGTCTGGAGCGGCATCTGGATCGGCACCAAGCGCAGCACCATCCGATGAGGGATCAGAGGATTCCTCAGAGGAGACAGAATCGGAGGAGTAATTACTCCCCTTTTTCTTTTTTTATTTTTCTTTCTATTTTTAATTTCGAAAGGCCCAGCTGAGCCAATAATACTTCAAGGGGCAATCTCTTCTTTGCCTTTTAAAAACCAATGATGCTTCCGCCGCCGTTAACATATGCCTGGCGCTTGTTAATGTGGTCGACTATTTCTCTGCTGTCATCATTCGTCGCCTTGAATTTTCCGTCAGCAGATCTAATCTTCGGTATTTCGCTTTTCAGAGATGGTGAAAGCGCCACCACATAGTGCGATTCATCTGCCCCTACATTCACGATATCGCCCTTATTCTGCACAACCGTCTTCCAGACCCCATTTTTTCTTATGTACCAAACCCCAATTCCCTCAACCATCTGAAAGCCAACGTCATCAGGGTGCGAATGTCCGCCACGCGCAAATCCCGTATTGGTCGCGAGCATGTTGTACACCTCTACTCCCTTGTACAAAACCACGGAAATGGAGCCCCTTTCATCGCTGTTGATTTGCCTTACTTCTAAGATCGGCGCTTCAAAATTCACCTTCAATGAGCCTATGCTGTAATTAAGATTGTATCCTGTGAGGCTTTCCTTAGGGGCGTTAATCGCAATTGCCTCAATCCCTCCCCAGCTTGTTGCCCTCAAGTCAAAGAGCTCCTTACCGTTTAATGCGATTCTGTAGACTGTCTCCTTTTCACTATTGGCAATCTTTTTCGCGACAAGCAACGCCTGAGTATCGGGCCTCCTTAAAGAGCCTATCTCCATGACCTCCTTTAGGTCCGGATTTATCTGCATAGGGCGTTTAACAACCATTATATCAGAATTAATCTTGTTTGGGTGTTTAAATGCGCTCCTGTTGTTTTGTTTAGAATCCTAGAGTCTTTCGGTTACGTGCTGCGCCTCTATCCGAATTATAATCCGCTTCTCGTTTGGAGTATAGCCCTGATACTTGTCCGCTCCAGTATACTTCTTTGCGAGCTTGTCTATGTGCTCTACGGCTCCATCCGCCGTCATTTCCACAGCCTTCCCGCGTATCCATGCCCCAGAGTACGGATTGTCTTCCTTGGTTATACTAATTGCAATCCGTGGGTCGCGCTTTAGATTTCTCTCCTTTACCCTGCCCTCCGCGGTGTTTATCAGAATTGTGTCTCCATCGCGGTCTATCCACACCGCCGTCACCTGGGGTGAGCCGTCCTTCATGATTGTCGCGATGTGCGCGAAGTTCTTGCCGTCAAGCAGCTCTTTTACCTTATCCGATAGTTGTACCATACAATCACGTTGAACAAAATGCGCCCAGAGTGAGAGTCGAACTCACGAAGGTCTTTCAACCAAACAGCTTAGCGGGCTGCCGCCCTACCACTAGGCGACCTGGGCACGAGAATAATGGGGCGAAATTAATACTTAAAGCTTACTTATACTTAGGGCTATTTTAACCTCTCATCCACTTTGGAGGAATCTTCAAGCGCGTCCCTCCCCATTTTTATGCGAACCTTGAAAACATCAAAATACTTTGCCGCAGTCACCGCGCTTGTCCCTGCGCGTTCCGCCGCCTTGGTGGTGCTCAGGTCCTTCTCGTAAGCCTCAAAGAGGATAGCCTTTTGCTCAGCGCTTAGCGGCTTGTTTGCATTCCTGTTTTTTCTTGGGGAAATCTTATTCACAAACATCTCCTTTCTATGAAGTGGCAGCAGCCGCCTTGCATTGCAGCGCACTGCAAGGTTATCTAGGCCTACACTCAGCCCCGTATCTCTAGAGCATAGTAAACATAGACTTAGGGTTGCTCCTTCCGGCCTGGCCCGGTTCGAATATGCAACTACCACTAGAGGCGAAA
>JAGWHA010000002.1 GCA_028867095.1 Microcaldota archaeon
GTAGTATTTTATAAACTCTGGGGTTCAATACCAATACACTATAATGTGATATCTATGCAAGGAAAAGTAAAGATGTTTAACGCACAGAGAGGGTTTGGTTTCATCACAGGAGACGATGGAAAGGACGTTTATGTCCACACTTCCGCAGTGGAAGGCGGAGCGGCACTTGCCGTTGGAGATCTCGTAGAGTACGAGGTTGAATCAGGAGACCGCGGACTCAGAGCAAAGAACGTAAAGAAGCTGTAAATCCTCTCGGCGGCTTTGCCGCCAATATGGTTAACCCCCTAGCTTTGCCCACATGACTTTAATTATTGCTATCGTATAGACTCTAAGATCGGGATTCGATGCAGCTTCTAGGATACATCTTCACCTCTGTTTTGGCGATTTCCCTAATCGCACTTATTGCATCGATCGTAATAACAAGGAAGCAGATGGCAAAGGAGCTATCTGCAAGGGTGGATAAGAAGACAATCCTCGCACTTATTGTTATACTGTCATTTTTCACGGCATTTTCGCTTCTGCTTGTGAGCCCGGTAGAGCAGCTCTACTTCGACGAGAACATCTACCAGGGGATTGCGATGAACATCCTCTCTCACGGCAACGCCCTCTGGTGCCAGTACGGCACGGGATTCGTCCAGACCTGCTTTGCAAACTCTATCTACCACGACATAATAGGGTATCCATTCCTGCTTGCAATCGCATTTGGCGTATTTGGGATAGGGATTGGTACTGCGTACGCGCTGCAGCTCCTCATCGGGGCCCTTTCGATACTCTTCATCTTCCTGCTCGCATCGATGTTTTTTGAGCGCAAGGGCGCGGTGGTTGCCGCAACCACGATATTTGCTCTGATACCCCAGCTATTCATCTGGTCGAGGACCCAGGCTATACCCGACCTTGCACTGATGAGCTTCGCAACGCTTACTTTTTTCCTATTCATACTTTTCATAAGAAGGATTCATCTCGAGAGCTTCATCACATTCATGAGCGCTCTGACCCTCACGGCATACATGAGGATAGAGGCGATCTTGCTGCTTCCGATTTTCCTTGTGCTCTTTCTCACTTATGGGGAGGAGGGGATAAGGAACACGGTAAAGCATCGTCTGACTCTTGTCCTGGACAATCTAAACAACAATACCGCGCTGCTTCTTGTGGCCCTCGGATTCTTCATTTTGCTAATGCCCGAGATATACTATCTCAGCATGCAGCTCTCAAACCCCTCCTACGGACAGGATTACACAAACCAGCAGGTGTTCTCTCTCGCAAACTTCCAGAACAACTTCCCGATTAACATCCAGTTCCTTCTAGGAAACTACAACTCGGTTACGCAGTTCCCTCTCGTTTTCCCTGTTGAGACAACAGCTCTTGCCGTGCTCGGAGTAATATTTCTTGTTGCAAGCAAGAGGAAGAACCGATTCGGCATGCTCGCCTTGCCTGTTCTCTGGTTTGTTGCGTTCAACTTGTTCTACGGTTTATTCTATGCAGGGGCAGCCACGTTTGGGGTTGATGATCGTTTCATGCTCCAGATGATACCTGCCCTTGCGCTTCTGGGTGGATTTGCAGTCTCAGAGCTCAGCACAACAGTTGGGGATCTCGCCAAGCGAAAGTATGTGCACCATATAGTGTACGCCGCTATAATTATGGGAGTGGTCGTCTATCCTTTTGTCACGCTTATCCCCAACATAACGCTAAAGCCCCAGGCAATGCCACAGCAGACCGTGATATACGACGCGCTCTCGTTTTTCTACAGCAACTACAACTCCGTTCCCACAAATTGCATGGTGTTCACCTTCACTCCCGACCTGTGGGAGGAGTTCAACCGCAGTGCCGCACAGATAGACTACGTTTCCTCGACAAACAGCCAGTTCCTAAATGACACAAAGAACTACGCCTGCAGGGTGATAGACTACGGATACTGGTGCAACGTGCCTCCAAACAAGGGAACGGTCTGCAAGAACCTTCTGCAAAACTACAATCTGCTCCCTCTCGCAGCGCAGAACAACAGCGCAAGGGGAGAGAACTTCGCTTTCTACCAGATCCTGGGCAAGCGCTGATGCCGCTAGGCAAAAGGCATTTAAATCAGAAAGTGCCGACTAATAGCATGGCAGATGCATCTTTCAAAGACCGCATAAAGCATCTTCAGATAAGCACCCTCCCACTAACCGACGCGGTGCGAAACGGAACAAAGAGTTTCTATTCCTCTATCTCACAGGCGTTCAGGCGCAACGACACTGCAATCGTGAATGCCGCACAAAATCTTGCCGTAAGCGGCGACGGATGCGGGATCTGCCCAAGCTGCGTTGTCGGAAATTCGGTGCTTGGCTTTGTGGGGATCAAGTATTACCTGGAGAAAAACAAGATCAAGGGACAGGAAATGGCGGTTCCACAGGCGCTTCGAAATAATATCTCAAGATCTGCCTCACTTACCGTGTTCAAGGACGACGCGTTCAGATGTTGTTGAGCCTCGCCTTCATCTCCTCTATCCCTATCTTTGTGGTGAGGAGAGGTATCTTCTCTATCTGTGCAATCTTGATTGCGAGCTTGTCCATGCTCTCAATGTTTTCAATTACTACTATCCTTGGCTTGATTGGAGCAACCCTTATAACGACCATCGGAGACCGTCCGGTGCTGACCTGCGAGAAGATGAACGCCCTCTCGTTCGTGGTGCCAAAGAGCTTGGGGTACTCGCTCGGCGAGATCTCAAGTATGACCCTCAGGCTGTCTAGCAGCGTGTATCCAAAGAGCTTGATGTTGTCTAGGTAGTTCGGGTTTGCGATTATCTTTGCGTCTATTATCCTTGCGAAGTCGACGCCGCTTATCGGGGCCGAGAAGTCGTGAAGCGTGTAGAACGCCTCCGGGCCCGCCTTTGGAAGGTTGAACTTCTCAAGGTTTCGTACCACCTCCCCCCCGTGCTGCTCGTCGATCGAGAAGAGCGCGACCACAAACCTCTTGATTATCCCAACTCCAGGGCTCATCCTCCTGTTGCCCTCGTAGTCGCTGATGGTGGAGGTCGAGATCTTAAGGTGCTTTGCAAGCTCCACCTGCGGTATCCCAAAGAGCTCCCTCCACTTCTTCATCGTGGTCCCAGGGGTCTCCGAGAGCGCTATCTCGCCAGCAATCCTTTCCTGAAGGCTGTCCATCTCTAATAAGTCGCAACTTAAGCTTAAAAAGCAGTACGACGAACCCTAGTTAGACAGATGTGGGGGAGTCGGCAAAAGACATATAAACCTTTTTCTACAAATCTGTTTTACTCGCAGATAAGATTAACTTTCCACTCCCCACATAATCTTATCTGCCGGTTTCTTTTTAATCAAAATTCTACTTCCTACCCTTGGGCTTCTTTTTCTCGACGTCCCTATACATCTCGTCGACCTTCTTTTGGTCTGCAGCAGCCGGCTCCACAGGCGCCTCCTTCGGCTTCTTTAGAATCCCGTATATGATGAGGATTATCCCGGCGAGCAATGCGGCAAAGAAGGCAACCCCTATCTTGATTACCTGGCTAAAGCCCGACGCCACCCTTGCACTGTCCGATATGCTCGATATCATCTGGATGTTTGCGCTTTGGTTGCCCAGGTTCTCAAATAATGCATAGTACGTTCCGGCAGCGAACGGGAAGAGGCTCTGGTTTGCGTGCGAGTAGTTGAGGCTTGAGTTTGTGGGAGCAAAGTTCGGGAAGATCCCGTTTGCCGAGTTGGGCACAATCTCATACACCCCGTTGCCGTAAAGGTTTCTTGCCCACTGGGAGAGGGTGAGGCTGCTGTTCTTGTATGCGCCAAGCGTCTTAAATGCCGTGCTGTTTGCAAAGTAGAAGTCAAGCCTTGCGTTTGAGTTGTATATCACAGAGACGAGACCGTTTGCGCCCACCACAAACGGCACATACGAGTTGCCTCCCTGGGCCACAGAGATGTTCATCAGCGAGGTGTTGGCGATCGAGGTGAAGGTGTTTGGGGTAAGAGCAATTCCCGCTACGAATGCGAGCAGTATCAGTATGACCCCAATTATTACGATTCTCTTGTTCACGGCAACACCAAACTTTTATATACTTAGATTCCTATGATTCTAACTATTTAAGGCTTTTCAATGAGCATCATAAGAACTGGAATATCCGGGCTTGACGCCATGCTCTATGGCGGAATACCTGAAGGGAGCCAGGTCGTGATTGCGGGAGGCCCGGGAGCCGGAAAGACGCTGATCTGCTTTGAGATCCTCTATCGCAACGCGAAGATGGGCCAGTCGGGAGTCTACTTCTCGCTCGAGGAAGACCCAAAGCGCGTGCTAAACAACGCAAAGTCCACCTTCAACGAGCTAACGGACATAGATGATCTGATAGCGAGCAAGAAGCTGATCATCGATGGCAAGGAACCGACCGACAAGCTGGCCGCCGCAGATCCAAGCGGCTATGAGTTCGGGAAGGTGGTGAGCGAGATCGAGGAGCTCGTCAACCAGATCGGTGCCACAAGGGTGGTGGTAGACTCAGCATCGATACTAAGCCTTCTGATAAGCGATCAGGTAGCGTATAGACGGTCCATGATCGAGTTCATAAACGATATGCGAAGGCTCAACGTGACAACCTTCCTCACGATGGAGGCTGCGACACCGGAGAGAAGCAAGCTCGAGTTCAAGCCCGAGTTCTTTATCTTTGACGGGATAATCTCGATGTACCAGACCGGCGAGGCGGAGAAGAGGATAAGGGCGATGGAGGTAATCAAGATGAGGGGAGGGAAGCACAGCTTCGTCACCACCCCCTACGACATAACAAGCGCGGGCTTCAAGGTTTACTCCGCCGAGGACGCATCGCTCTACTAAAGGCGGTTGCGATGCGCGCAAAGAATGTGCAAGAGGGTTCCGATTCCGCCCGAAAGCTAAAGTTTTACGGGGCTCTCACAGCCCTATTTGTGCTGCTTGCCATCGCCGTAACACTTCTGCCGAGGGGAAACCCAATTCAGCAGTGCAGCGCAATAATACTTGGCCCTAGCAGGGACTCATGCTTCTACTCGCTTGCCACTTCAACGCAGAACCAGAGCATTTGCGCCATGATAGCAGGGGGCTCTGCGGGCGCCTGCTACTCATCGGTCGCGGAGTCGACCCTCACCCCATCCGCCTGCCAGAAAGCCGGAAGCAGCATTGGCGTCAGCGCCTGCACGACATACATAGCTCAGGCGACAAACAACGCGCAGCTTTGCTCAGCGCTTGCCGCCCCCTACATGGACGGGTGCATAACCTCCCTTGCAATCAAGGTCAGCAGCCTTGCAACATGCGCCGCAGAGCCGAATTCCTCGGACCTGGGGGTCTGCATCTCCGCGGTTAATTTCGACCTCGCCGCCTCCACCTCTCTCCCTACTTACTGCGCACAGGTCTCAAACAGCAGCGACAGGAAAACTCTCGCCGCGATACTAAACCTGACGCGCGGGGCATTGACTGGAGGTAATTCATCCGCCCTCTCCTCGATCAGCAGCCTGGCCTTCCTTCCAAGCCAGAACATAAGCGCAAGGGACGTCTGCTACACGATGCTCGCCGCAAGGACCTCAAACCCTGCCTTCTGCGCAAACGAGAGCTCGTCGGGTCAGGGCCTCTGCGCCTACGCGGTTAGGAATTATACGAACGCGACCCCGACCAGCTACGGGGAGCTGCTCTCAAGCTGCGGCCAGTTCATGCAGTACCGCGGCATATGCGCCCAGTACGTCCTGCTCGCCGAGGCGATAAACACGAAGAACGTCTCCATCTGCGCAGGGTTCCAGCAGCAGTTCGCCATCCAGTGCTATTCCTCAATCGCCGCAAAGTACAGCAACGCGACCTTCTGCGGCTACATCCGCAACTCAACTGCTTATAATGCTTGCCTGCTACAAATAAAGTAAAGTGACGCTGAGCTGTTTTGATGCTTGAGGGTATTGTTTCTTGTGTTAAGCACGCTGCCTCGCTCAGCGAGAACTCCTACTGGGTAACCAGCCTCTCAAAGGACAGGCCCCAGGTCCAGGAGCTGAAGAGCTCGATAGTCCTGCACCTTGGCGATCTGGTAAAGGGCGAGGCAAGGGAGGGCCGCATCGAGTCCGCGATAATCTCCGAGGATCCAAATGCTGTTGAAGAGTGCCGTTCAAGCGCGGCAAGATACGCCTCGAGCCTGATTCTGCCTCTTGGCAAAACAGGAAAGGGGGAGATGGACACGGTAACTGCTAAGATGAGAGAGAGGCTCGACAGCGCCGCCTCCCTTTTTTTGCAGAAGCTGATTTTGGGCGCTCCGATCGTCGTCAGGTTCCACAACGACGCGGATGGCCTTACCGGCGCGTACGGGCTATACCTTTCGATAATGAATGTTGCGGATAAGATCTTGGCGGCCGGGCAGCCAAGAATATTCTGGAAGATGCACAGGGGCGTCGCATATTCAAACAGCGACGCCAAGGAAGACATGCTCACCGTGGGCAACTACGATTCAAACGAGAAGCCCTTGCTGCTCATAACCGACTTCGGCACAACAGAGGAGAGCCTAATGGGCGCGCAGACGGCTGGCGAGAAGTTCGACATAATCTGGCTCGACCACCACCCGCCTATCGAGGAGCTCACAAGGCTCGTCGAGTTCTACACCAATCCCTGGAGCTTCGGGGGCAACTCAAACTACACCGCGGGGTTTTTGACGTGCGAGTTCGGGAGGAGGTTTGCGGACATCGACCTCTCGCTGATCCAAAGCGCATCGCTTATCGGGGACTACAGCGGATATGCGCAGGATGACGAGAAGGGCAGGGAGCTCGCCCTCCTGCTTGACATGCTCACAAGCGACAAGAAGATCGCAATTGCTTCCGGTTCAAATGACATAACCCCCTCAGAGATAGACCAGATACTTAACGATGAGAAGCGCCGCAATGAACTGACCAAATATGCCAAGGCGAGAATCGAGGAGGCTATAGACTCCGGGATCGAGGGCATAAAGCAGTACAGGACCGCGGACTCAAACGTCTATCTGCTCGACTTTGAGAACGTGCGAAAGGATGCGATGACAAAGTATCCCCTTCCGGGAAGGTACGCCTCAAAGCTTCTTGAGAGGATCGAGAAGGTGAGCGACAAGCCCCCGATACTTTTGCTCCACTTCGGCCACTTCATCTCCATAAGGGTTAGCGCCCCGCTGGTCGAGAGGACGAACATACTCAAGACAATCGCGGAGCTAAAGCTCGGATATTCCTACATCGAGGGCGCCGGAGGGCACAACAGCGCAGCCAGCATCAAGCTCAGAAGCGACCAGAACAAGAAGGAGCTGATCAACGCGCTGCTTAGAAGCCTTGGGTGCGCCATACAATAATCGAACCAAGACCCAGAGTATAAATCTCTTACACTTCCAGTTATATCGGTAATAAAATGGCAAACAAATACGAACTCCCGCAGCTTCCTTACGCATACAACGCACTTGAGCCTTTCATCTCGGAGAAGATAATGCAGCTACACCACGACAAGCACCACCTTGCATACGTCAACGGGGCAAACGCGGCCCTTGAAAAGCTCGAGAAGGCAAGGGCGGGCGAGGCCCAGATAGACACAAGGGCGGTGCTCCGCGACTTCAGCTTCAATTTGGGGGGCCACATGCTTCACAGCATCTTCTGGCAGAACATGGCACCTGAGGGAAAGCGCGGCGGATCTCCAAGCGACCCTCTCGCAATCAAGATAAAGGAGGATTTCGGTTCATTCGAGGCTTTCAAGGCGCAGTTTTCTGATGCGGCAAAGACGGTCGAAGGAAGCGGGTGGGCGCTTCTGCTCTACGACAAGAGCATAGACAAGCTTGTGCTGACGCAGATCGAAAAGCAGAACATGATGCACCTCCCGCAGCTTGAGATACTTCTTTCGCTCGATGTCTGGGAGCACGCGTACTACCTTCAGTACCTAAACGACCGCGCAAAATATGTCGAGAGCTGGTGGAACGTGGTCAACTGGGGAGACGTAAACACGCGTTTTGTCAAGGCGAAGGGATAACTACTTTCCGAGTATCCCCTCTATCTCCCTCCAGTTCTTTGCGATGCTGACGAGCCTTTCGTTTTTGACAAGCGCATGGTGGTTCTTGTTCCATGGCTGCTCCAGGAGTATGAGCCTAATGTTGTTTTTTATGAAGAGCTCGCTTATCTCAAAGCAATCGTCTATGTGCACGTCCACCTTCGAGTCGACCTTGTGAATCTGCCCCTTGAATCTCTGGATCCTATCATACGGTATCCTGTTTGCGTGCAGCCAGTCCCTTAGGTCATGCTCCCTTGCGTTGGTCGCCGTGACTATGTGTATCTCAAATGAGTCGGCAAGGCGCTGCAGGACTTCTGGCGCGCGAGGGTCCTCAAGCGGTATCCTCTGATGGTCCTCCCATACCACCTCCCACATGTCCCCCATCTCCTTCTTGGAAATGGGCATGTGCCTTGTCATGTCGTAGTGGACTATCTCGCTCTTTTTGACCGATATCCCGCGGTTGCGCTTGAGGTACTCCAAAAACACATCAACCGTGTTCGCCAGTGTACCGTCGATGTCCACGCCCAGAGTCATCTTAGCCATCGAACCAGCAATTCTATTTGAAGTGCAAAAGTTTTATACCAGTTGCCCACCCAAGAAGGTCGCAAGGCTTGCCGTAGCATCCCGACAAGCGATTTCAGCCCCCAAATGTAACTATTATAAACTTTCTCAGCCAATACAATCTGTTACTAAAGGCGTGTTTTATGGCAAGAATTAGACCAGGGCGAGCTGTAAGAAAGATCAACAGCCAGGCATGGAGCAGATACTCGGTAAAGAAGCCAAGGAAGAACTTTGTGAAGGCTCTGCCTCACACAAGCTTGCTTGTGTTCAACATGGGCACAAGGAAGGACGACTTCGACATAATCATGAGGCTTGTCTGCCAGGACAACGTGCAGCTGAGGTCGAACTCGCTTGAGGCAGCGCGTCAGGTCTCAAACAAGTACCTGGACCGAGAGATAGGGGTCCAGATGTACCAGTACAAGATCATTCCCTACCCACACAACGTTCTTCGAGAGAAGAAGTTCGCAACGGGTGCGGGAGCAGACAGAATCTCCCAGGGAATGACCCTCTCGTTTGGAAGGCCGACCGCAGTCGCAGCAAGGATCTTCTCGGGCTCCACAGTATTTGAGCTCAAGACTTACGCTTCACACAAGAAAGTAGGACAGGTCGCGCTCCACAGGGCTTCCGACAAGCTCTCGGGCCACTACAAGATTGAGGTCGAGCAGATTGCAAAGAGGCCTGCGGCCCCTTCAAAGGCCGAGAAGGCAGCGGCAGTGGTGGCCTAATCACCAATACTCATTTTTGATGCTATGAAACTTTTGTTGCAGTTTCCTGAAGGGCTCAAGCAGTTCGCGCTCCAGCACGCAAAACGTCTCGAGGCCGAGGGCAACGAGGTATTCGTCTCAGCGACGCCTAATTTCGGGGCATGCGACCTTGCAGTGGAGGAGGCAAAGTCGATCGGCGCGGAGAAGCTGATACACTTTGGGCACGCGGAGTTCACGAAGGTGGACTTTCCTGTCGAGTACATCTTCTACACGATCGATGCAGGCCTTGAGGGCCTTGAGCCTTCGCTCCCGGAGCTTGCAAAGTTCAATACGATTGGGCTTGTCACAACTATTCAGCACATACACCAAATTGAGGAGGTCAAGAGGTTCTTTGAGGGACACGGAAAGACCGTGATCATCGGAAAGCCCTATGGCTTTGCAAAGCATAGCGGGCAGATACTAGGCTGCGACATAGGCAGCGCGGCGTCCCTTGATAGAAAGGTGGAGTGCTTTGTCTATTTTGGCGGTGGGCTCTTCCACCCGCTTGGCGCAGTGTACTCTACCACGAAGCCATTCCTTGCGATTGACCCGTTCATAAAAAAGCACCTCTGGCTCGACGACTATCGGGTGATGCACAAGAAGAGGGAGCGCGGCAAGATCATGCGAAGCATAGATGCGAAGAGGTTCGGGATACTTGTGAGTACAAAGAACGGCCAGACGAACATGAACCTCGCCAAGATGCTGAAGAAGAAGGTTGAGATGGCGGGATGCGACGCCGCAATACTTGTCGCAAACACGTTCGACTTCGACTACCTAAACAACATGATGGAGTTCGACGCATTCGTGAACACCGCCTGCCCGAGGCTCACAACAGACGACAACGAGAGGCTGCGCAAGCCGCTTCTGAGCGCAAACAACCTAATAGAGCTGCTAACCCTCAGATCAAGCGCGAAGGCCGCCGTCGAGAAGGCCTAAAGTGCTGTCTGCCAGCCTCTTTTTTGCCAGGTCAAACTAGGGGAGAATGAAATAAAAAAGAAAAAGAAGAAAGGAAGGCAGCCCTTAAACTACCTTCAGTGTAAGCGACGCAATCTTCTGAGTTAGCATTGGGTTTGAACCGCCGGCAGCACCGCTGCTTATCGTGTAGTTCATCCAAAGACCTCCGCTGAATGTTGTCCCGATCGATGGGCCTGTTATCGCATTCGCGTTGGTGCCAAAGCACTTGAGCGCGCTAATCGAGGTTGTCTGTCCGCTGACCTGCTGCAAAATTGATGCAGTAAGCGCAGCATTCGCATTCGCCTGGTTTGCCGGCAATGTATTTGCAGCACCGGACGTCGCAATTTGCACCAAAGACCCTGTCGGGTTAGGGAGTCCTGCAGCCGTTGCAGTTGAGGCGCACCCAAGACCTATGTTGTAGAAGGTAGATCCCGTGCTCTGCCCTATGGTGACTGAAAGGTTTCCGTTCGTCCCAAGGACTGGGTTCTGGCAGAGGAAGCCCGGCGCAGCCACGCAGCTTGTCCCAAGCAGCGATCCGCTGTTGAAGATACCGAGGCTGAAGAGTGCCCCGAGCACCACAGCTATGATCAAGATGGCCCATCCGTAGGTCATCAGATACTCCATTGCGCTTTGAATTTTAAAAGATTTCATTGACTCACATATCGCTAATAACTAACCAAATAGCTATTTAAGCCTTATTGTGAATCGGCCTTAAGCCTGAGCAGCTCGCTTCCTGTGCTCTCAAGCTGTATCCTTGCCACGTCCTGCTTTCTCCTGAAGTTGGGAAGCACGGAATTTGCGAACCTTATGTGCAGGGTTGTGTCGTAGATCCCCTGCATTATCCCAAAGTACTCCCCTGCTTTCTTTACGTTGCCGGCGCGCATCTCCTCAAAGCACTCCCTCTTTAGCTCGCCCATTACGTCCATCACGCCAAGCATGTAATTCACGCTGTTCTCCCCGACCTGCTTTGCGCTCGGAACCCTGCCATTTGCGATTATGCTGTAGAGCATCGCCGCCTCGACGTACTCCTGGTGCGACTGCATGGAGTAATACTCAAAGCCCTCCTCGATTCTGCGCATCTGCGAGATCATCGCCCTGAGCTTTGCAAGCTGCCTTTTGGCCTCTGCGTATCTCTTTGCATGCATGTTGGAGATCGACTCCCCCGCAAGCCTGACTATGGCCCTAGACAGGCTCATCACCCTATCCTGCCTCTCCTGCAGCATCTGTAGGTCCTTTGTTATCTTCTTTATGTCCGGTATCATGAAATCATCATTTTATCTTGAGGCTCCTGCCGGCCCAGAAAATATACTGTTGGACAACTCCCTGGTTCCCCGGCCACCTATCGTCTGCGAATTTGTGTATGGCTTTGACGCTCTGCTTTCTTCCGTTGAAGTAAACCCTTTCGACAATCCTCTTTATCCAGGTGTCTACAGGGAATGCCTCGGGCTTCCTGTACCCCATCAGCAATATGCAATCCGCAACCTTGTCGCCGATTCCGGGAAGTGTCATGAGCTCCTCCTTTGCCATGTGGTATTTCTTGTTGTATAACTTATATAAGTCAAACGAATCCGTGCAGGCCTCCGCAACCCCCTTGATGTATTTTCCCCTAAAGCCGGTGCCGCATTTCATCAGGTCCTTGACGCTCTGCCGTGCAAGAGCCTGCGGGGTCGGGAAGGATTTTATCACAAAGCTCTTTCCACCCAGCTCCACAGCGGTCTTTTCCCCGTAGGTGTCGATCAGTTTCCTTACAATTAGCCTTATTCGCTTTACGTTGTTGAACTGCGAGATCACAAAGCAGACTGTCGTCTCCCAAGGGTCGTTTTCGGTCACGCGCATTCCAGGGTATCTCTCGATCGAGTCTGCAAGGAACTTGTCGGTCGCTATGCGCTCGTATATCTTTTGCATATCCTCCTTTAGCGCGAATCTCTTTTCGATCTCCTTTTTCAGCTTCGGCCTGCTGAGGCCTGGGACCGAGCCGTATCTTAGCACATCCCCCTCCTGTTTGACGTTGATGTGGTTTGAGCCTAAGACATATCCCACCTGCTTTCCGTCATCTAGGATGTCGGCAAGGAATGTTAGCGGCTGCGCGCTCTCCACTGTGTACTTTAGGTCAAAATCGCTGACCTTGATCTTGCCGCTAAACTGGTTCATCAGGGATATGCAATCTCCTTTTCAACATACGAGGCGATCTCGGATATCCTGATTCTCTCCTGCGACATCGCGTCCCGCTTTCTGATTGTCACCGTCTCATCCTCGAGCGTCTGGTAGTCGACGGTCACCGCAAGCGGTGCGCCGATTTCGTCAAGCCTCCTGTAGCGCTTCCCGATTGATCCGGAGACGTCAAAGAAGACGTCGTACTTTCTCCGCAGTCCGTTGAAGATAAGATGCGCCTGCTCGTAGAGCCCGTCCTTCTTCATGAGTGGGAGTATCCCGAGGTGCACAGGGGCAAGGTACGGCTTGATCGAGAGAACGATCCTCTCGTTCTCCTTCTCGTCCCTTATGCAGTGCTCGATTATTGTGTAGAGGCTCCTGTCGATTCCCATCGAGATCTCAAAGACGTGCGGGAGCACCTTTGCCTCGCCGTCCATCACCTCAAAGTTCGCGCCGCTCATCTTTGCGTGCGCGGTAAGATCGTAATCCGAGCGGTAGTTGCATGCCACAAGCTCAAGCCATCCGATGCTCGTCTCGACCTCAAAGTCGAATGCGACCGATGCGTAAAACGCCTTCTCCTTTGCTCCGAGCTTTCTGAAGCGGCTCCTGCTCACGTCTATTCCGCTCTTGTGGTAGAACTCGACAAGCAGTCCAAGGTAATATGCGACCAATTTGTTTGGGACGACCCCGGACTCGACAGCCTTCTTGCACGTCATTGTCTGGATCGTCTTCTCATCGACCATCAAATTCAGCTCCGTGTCCTCAATCTCCGCGAACCCCTCAATCTCATTCACAGTGTTCGGGTTCAGGAAGACCTCGATCTCCGCCTGGTAGAACTCCCTCATCCTTATCAGGCTCTGCCTAGGCGAGATCTCATTCCTGAAGCTCTTTCCTATCTGCGCCATTCCTACAGGGAGCTTTCCGCGCATTGTCTTGAACACTCTCGGGAAATCAACGAAAATCGACTGGCAGGTCTCCGGCCTCAGATAGGACGGGACCGCCTCTGGGCCGATTCCCACCTCAAACATCATGTTGAACTTTCTCGCCTTCCCCAGCTTTCCGTCGCACTTTGTGCAGAGTATGTTCTTTTCAGATATTATCCTGTCGAACTCCTCAAGGTCCGCGTTCTCGGGGATTATTATGTTCGCGACCTCCGCGATCATCTTGTCTATCCTGTAGATTGACTTGCACTTTGTGCACTGCGCCACCGGGTCTGCAAAGCTTGCAAGGTGCCCCGAAGCCTCAAAGACCGACTTCGACATGATCTGCGATCCGTCGATCTCGAGCATCGCGTCCCTTCTGACCATC
This sequence comes from Microcaldota archaeon, assembly GCA_028867095.1. The sequence goes on from JAGWHA010000002.1 coordinate 13,686, forward strand.
TCCCTTCTCCACAGCTCGATGAAGCGGTTCTTTAGGCTCAGGCCCGTAGGCCCATACTCCCAGAACCCCGCCTGCGCGTCGCTGTATATCTCGCAGCTAGGAAAATAGAATCCGCGCTCAAGCGCGACCTTCATTATCTGCTCATAATTCATCCTTGAACCTTCCATGAAAAATCATCCGCTGTCCGACTTATAACTCTTCTATCACAAATTAATATATCTGTTTGGTTACATAAGTTATTGATTACTAAGCTGATGCTCATGAAAAAGGAGACGCTATTTGAAAAGAGGCAGCGACTGATGAACGTCGCGAAGGCGAGCCTCAGCGATGCATACGCAGGTGATGAGCACGCGGTAAAGCAGGCGATAAGCTCATACCTTGAGGTGGAGAAGGTCCGAAACCAGATCTTCGAGAGGCTCGAGGAGTGGTACAGCATCTACTTCCCTGAGCTAAGGTCACCGTCCCCGACATCCCTCGCGAAGTTTGTGATTGCATTCGGCCTAAACAAGAAGAAGGCAACAGTCGAGGAGCTCAGGAAGGCGATCGGCGAGGGCGCCGAGAAGATGCACATGCAGATCGAGAACAGCATCGGAAGGGAGCCAAGCGAGGATGAGTACAACACCATCAAGTCCCTTGCGGACACGGAGCTGAACCTGCTTGCTGCCGAGAATAAGATCGACGAGTACCTTGCAATCGCAGTGAAGAAGCTGATGCCGAACATTTCATACATCATCGACTACAAGATTGCCGCGGAGCTTCTTGGGAAGGCAGGATCACTGCAGCGACTTGGGATGATGCCGTCAAGCACAATCCAGCTGCTGGGCGCGGAGAAGGCGCTCTTCAAGCACATAAAGTTCGGCACAAAGCCCCCAAAGTACGGAATCCTATTCAAGCTCCCTCAGATTGTCTCTGCGAACAAGAGGATGAAGGGGAGGCTCGCAAGGATGTACGCAAACAAGATAGCTATCGCCGCAAAGGCTGACGCGTTCTCGCACAACTTCATCGGGGACAAGCTCAAGAAGGACATCGAGCGGCTATCAAGCAGGGGCAAGTAGAATACCAATTTTTTGGAAAAATATCCCCACAAAAGCTTTAAATACGTGACTTGTCTATAACAGAGTGATAATATGTCAGGTTCTTGTGGATGCGGAGGACATGGGGAAGAGCAAGCAGGGGCTTGCGGATGCGGAAGGATGGAAGGCGCATGCGGATGCGGCAAGTCCGAGTCTGCGGGTTCATGCGGATGCGGAAACCACGGCGCAGAGGGCAAGCACGAGCACGCTCATGAGCATTCACATTCTCATTCTCACGAGGTAAAGAAGGCGGCAGAGGCAGCGCCCGCCCACCAGATTAACATTCCAACATCTTCGGGAACAATAACGACCCAGGTGGCAAAGCCTGCGGCTGCTGCGGCCCCTACAACAGAGGCACCTCACCTTGCAGTCTACCACAAGGACATCAAGGAGATCGAGAAGATGCCGGTAATCGAGAGGACAAAGACCGTCTGCCCGGAGTGCAAGCTCATCGTCGAGGGAATAATCTATCGCGACGGGGACTTTGTCATGATCAGAAAGCACTGCGAGGACCACGGATGGACGATAGAGAAGTACTGGGAGGACTACGACATGTACACAAAGATGAGGGACTACAACTACTACGGAAGGGGGTTCGACAACCCTAATTACATTTCAGACACAAAGGGGGCAAACTGCCCGTTCGACTGCGGAATGTGTGAGCGTCACAAGTCGCACACGGGACTTGCCAATGTCGTCATAACTAACAGGTGCCACCTATCATGCTGGTACTGCTTCTTCTACGCAAAGGAGGGAGAGCCGATCTACGAGCCGACGCTAGATGAGCTCAAGAAGATTTTCGTCAACCTAAGAAACCAAAAGCCGATCCCGGCAAACGCGCTTCAGATAACCGGCGGAGAGCCGCTCATGCACCCTAAGGTGGTGGATGTGGTCAAGATCGCAAAGGAGGCGGGATTCGATCAGATCCAGATGAACACGACAGGTATCATACTGGCCGAGCAGCCTGAGCTTGCATACAAGATAAAGCACGCGGGAGTCGGAACCCTCTACATGAGCTTTGACGGAGTGAGCAAAAGGGCTAACCCAAAGAACCACTGGGAGGTTCCGCAGACCCTTGACGTCGTAAGGAAGGCGGGAATCAACGTGGTGCTTGTGCCGACAGTCATCAGGACCGTCAACGACCATGAAATGGGGGCAATGATCAACTTCGCGTTAAACAACGCGGACATAATCAGGGCAGTGAACTTCCAGCCGGTATCACTGGTGGGAAGAATGCCTTCAAGGCTAAGGGAGAAGCAGAGGATAACAATCCCTGGAGCAATCAAGCTGATCGAAGAGCAGACCCACGGAGTGATCCGAAAGGAGCACTGGTTCTCTGTTCCCTATGTGGGAGGAATAAACAAGTTCATCGAGGCGCTCTCAGGAGAGTACAAGTACGACCTCTCAATCCACTTCGCATGCGGAGCCGGATCGTACATCTTCCTAGACAGCGACAACAAGATAATCCCGCTGACAGAGTTCGTGGACGCACCGGGACTGCTTGAGCATCTGCAGGGCGCGGTCAATGAGATGGACGGAAAGGGCAAGATCGCAAGAAGGCTGATTGCGGTAAAGGCGCTGCTCGGACTCAAGAAGTTCGTCGACTCAAGCAAGCAGCCAAAGTCGGTCAACTTCACAAAGCTGCTCACATCGCTGTTCCTCAAGAAGGACTTTGCGACGCTGGGCAAGTTCCAGATGAAGAGCGTCTTCCTTGGGATGATGCACTTCCAGGACGAGTACTCATACGACATAAAGAGGGTCGAGAAGTGCGACATCCACTACGCGATGCCAAACGGGGAGGTTCTGCCTTTCTGCACATTCAACGTCTTCCCTGAGGTCTACCGAGACAAGATCCAAAAGCAGTACTCGATACCTTCAAAGGAATGGCAGAGCACGCACGAGGACTGGGCATACAACAAGGACAAGTACCTCAGAAACATCAAGGCGCTCGAGTCCCACCCATCATACATCAAGCACTACACAAAGATGATCGACTACTTCGCGCTTCCGGTGAACGGAGGCCAGCCGGTAATGAACTTCGCAAACGAGAAGGTTGCGGAGCCGTCGGTGGCAACGAAGGTCTGATCTTTTTTAGGTAGAAGCGGGGGCTTTGCATGGACAGAAGGGAAGAGACGCAGCACGAGACAAACCAGTACGCAGCCGAGCTCAAGCAGCAGGAGACTCTGGGCGATCGAGAGCTCGAGAACCAGTACATGCTAATCGACGGCGTCAAGTTCAGGATCCCCTACAGGATAATAAAGAAGGTCACGTTCTCAAACATCGGCAGGGAGCAGCTCCGCGACATCGAGCACGCATCCAGGCTGCAGTACCGCCTGATGCTAAAGGATGCGGTCCTAAAGGCTACGGTAAACTTCATAAAGGGGACCATCAACATAACCTACAACCAGCTCGAGTCCGACAACCTAAAGGACAAGATCTCCCAGCAGGAGCTCATCGCCTTCATCGAGGCTGAGGGAGTGAAGATAGACCGGAATCGCATAACTGAGAGAGACTACGACTACGTCAAGGAGTTCTACACCTACGCATTCAACCCTGCAAGGATAAGGGAGCACCCGCCGTACAGCTACACAAAGGAGCAGTGGAAGAAGATGAAGCCGGAGTGGGAGGCAAAGCAGGTCGAGTACGAGACAAAGAAGAGGCAGAAATTCAAGGAGTGGCAGCAGCAGTACGAGAGGGAGTACATAATGGGCATAAAGCCCGATGAGATGCAAAAGCAGTCGCTCTTCGACAAGATCCTCGGAAGAAAGCCAAAGCCTGTCGACAAGGATAAGGGAAAGGGATTCTGGTTCCACGGCGTCTGATTCTTAAAAGTTTCGAAAAAATGGGCAAAAATTCGGAAGCTTTTTATATTATGTTATACATGTTATACATATGGAAGAACAGACGCTTGTCGTAAGAAGGGTCAGTGTTAGTGCTTACAAGAAACTTAGACAGAAGGCCATCGAGAGGGGCGTTAAGCTAGGTACTGCAGTTGCTCAGGCTTTCGACAAATGGGCGGAGGAAGACAAGGAGAATAAAATTAATCCGAGAAACCTTGTTAAAATCACCGGAATCATAAAAACTGGAAAGAAGGTAAGATGGAGTACTGAAGCAGACAGAGTTCTATACGGGTTTGATAAATGATCCTTTTAGATACCAGTTTCCTGTTGGCATTGACTTTTGAAAATGATGAGAACCATGTGAAAGCGGTAAAGATATCAAAGGACATATTTGATTCAAATTATGGCCAAACCTGCATCTCTGACTATATCTTTGATGAAACAGTAACCTTCATTTTTGGTAGGACTAGGAGCCTACAAAAAGCAACAAATATAGGAGAGACCATCAAATCCTCAGCAAAAATGCTTATGGTTGGAGAAAGCGAGTTTAATCTTGCATGGGAGGCTTTCAAGAAACAAAAGGAAATGCGCCTAAGTTTTACAGATTGGACAAATGTTGCTATGATGGGCGAAAATGGAATTGATAGCATTGCTACATTTGACAGAGAATTCAAGAGAATAAAATCTATTAATGTAATTGACTAGTTCTTTTCTCACAAACGAACCCCTAGCGAAAGCTTTTAAATTCCGCTTTATTATGTAGATTGGGAATAGGGATTCGCATGAACTTCAAGAAGGGAAAGGGTAGCATCGTCTTCATCGCAACCATCGGTGGAGGGGATAAGTGCCCGAGAATGGTTTCGACAAACTCGAACGCTAACTTTAAGGACGACTACAAAGGCTCGATAAAAATAAGCAAGAGGCTCACAGGCAAGCTATTGCTGGGTTAGCCCCGGATTCTCACCATCAAGCGACATCTCACCACTCTCCCCAGCCCTCATGCTGCCGTAGTAGTTGTCGATGTTCTTTGGCACGAACCTTGGGACCTTCTTGTTTCTCTCAAGGGTCTTGTACTGGTCGGAGTAGCGCATGTCAAAGTCGCGTATGCCCAGCTGGCCGACAAGTATGTTCTTCATAGCTATGTACTTTAGCTCCACCCCTGCGTTCGCCCTCTTCATCTCGTTGAACGCCTTCTTGGCCCTCGCCTTGTCCGCGAAGCTCGCGAATATCAGCACGCCGTGCGGGTTTGAGACCTCGCACATGTAAACGTACTCGTTGTGCCTCTTCTCATTGCTCTTTATCATGTCCATGAACCAGTTGTCCCTCTTGGCAAAGAACTTGGTGTAGTTTGTGACCTTCATCTGTATTATCGCATTAACCGTGCTCTTCTGCTTTCCCTCGTAGTAGGTGACTCGCTTAAGTATCTCCGTTCGCTTGAGCCTGTCCATTGCATACACCATTCCCTGCTGCTCCTTCTTGTACTTCTTTGCGATGCTGATGAACTCCTGCCTGCCATCCTCGTTGAGGCCCATTAGAAGCGCAAGGTATGTCTCCGAGATGTTGAACTTCTCAAGCAGCTCCTTCTTTAGCGGGAAGTAGCCGAGGTCCACCATTATCCTGTTCATCTCAGAGGTCGTGTCGCCCTTTAGCTTCTTTGCGAACTCGATAACAAAGCCGTTTATGTCGTTGTAGCGCCTTGCGACAGCATACATTATCAGGCTGTACTCCCCGCCGAGCCTCGCGACGAACTGCGGCATGTACGAGTTGCCCATTGCCTTTCTTATCTCATCGTCGCTTGGCTGCTTCCCCTTGAACTTGAAGAGCGCCATGTACTCCTGGAATCCCGCCTCCGGTATCTCCTCAATGGCCTCGTCTAGTATTTCCTTCTTTGTCCTCATCCTGGCGAGTTTTATGAACTCGTACTTCCAGATCTTTTCGATGTCGATCTCAGGGACGAAGCGCAGATCGTACTCCTTTATCGTCTCAAGGAACAGGTGGTAGGCGCTAGGCTTGGTTATCCCGAGGTTCTTTCCAAGGTCTCCTATGCTCATCCTTCCGTTGGTGCTGAGAAGCTTGAGCATCTTTGCCTTGAGTTCCTCTCTCCGCCCAACTTCAATGACTCTTGGCATATCATCATTCGGCCTTCGAAACGCAAATTTCGAGAGAACCAAGATAACATACGAATAGCAGTTTAAAAAGATTATCAGTAAAATTACCATACTATTTAAATATATATTGAAATATATAAAATATACTAAAGTATAAGGTAATTCCATGAACCTAGGAAAAACAAAAAAGCGGGTCTTCGATTTTGTGGGCAAGGGTCATCTAAAACTAATCCCTCTCCTTGCACTTCTCACCCTTGGAAATGCAAACGCCCAGGGCCTCTTCGCCCTTGACATTGTAGCCACGCTAAACTCGCTCCAGCTGATACTTGCGCAGATAGGCCCCGTCCTCAGCGCGGTCCTTTTCATAGTCGCCGGCGTATTCTACGCGGTCGGGCAGATGCTGCCGCCGGACAAGAAGGCGAACTTCCACACCACCTCGGTCAACATAATAATCGGGGCCATAATGGTCGCAGTCCTCTCGGTCGCCTCAAGCGGCTTCGCCGTCGCCTCGACCCACCTGCTGGCAAACATGAGCGCGAATGTGGTGTAGATGGATGCGCTTCCCTTCGGCCAATACGGATTCGGGATAGCCGTCGGGATAATCGCGATAATGCTATCGATAAGCGGAATCTGCCTCGGGCTGGGATACGCACTTGATGAGAAGAGGCTCAAAGAGTTCGGAAAGGGCGAGATCTACCAGTCGATTGTCAGCGGCGCACTAGTGGGATTCATGATCGCCCTCTTTGCAGGCAACGGGCTCATCACGGGCGTGGTAAACTCGATAACTTTTGGGAGCGCCTCCTCGTTTTCATGCCCCTCATACATGAACGACAACGCTGCGCTGTGCTTTTCGTACAGCTATCTGATGGGCCTTGCGCCCTACAGCATTGCAGGAAATCAGTACAGCTCACTTTTTGTGACTGTCTCAGGACTTTTAGTGTCGCTCCTCGCACTAAGCACAATCCTCGGAACAATAGCCGCCTTCAAGATAAATCTTTTGATAGTCTCGATCTCATTCTCCTCGATACTCTCCCCGATAATAGGCGAGATACAGTATGTCCTGAACATTGTCACAACTCTGGCTCTTGGGATAACCGTGCAGGCGGCGCTCCTATCCTTTGTCTCCGTCACTGCGATAACTGTGATCCTTCCTGCGGGGCTGATACTCCGATCGCTCTATGCCACAAGAAAGATTGGAGGATTCCTAATCGCGCTCGCCATTGGCACATATGTGGTACTGCCGATGAGCTATCTGCTCAATGCAACCATGGTCAACACCTACAGCTCTGTCAACTCCACCGACATAATCCAGATAACCGGAGCGGCCAGCACCATAAGCGGGCAAATCAATTCGGCTGCAAGCCTTTCAGGCAACCAGATAAGCTCCGGAATCTTCACCTCGCTTGCAAGCGGGGTAACCCAGATCACAACCCAGCTCAACCAGCTGCTTAGCGATCTGCTTTTTGGGATTTCAAAACTCATAATGCAGATCTTCATACTTCCGGCCTTCAGCCTGATTGTGACCGGCATCTCGATAAAGGAGCTCTCAGCCCTGCTGGGGTCCGAGGCCTCCTTTGGAAAGTTCAGAATCGTTTAGTGATCTTATGGACCCGATCGACTTCATCGAAAGGAATTCAAACTATCTCGCCTACGGGGCCTTCGCAGCGACCATGTTGCTCTCAATCATTCTCCTCAGCCCCGCCGCCCTTGCAATCTCCGCAGTCTCATTAGCGGTGGCCATTGCCTACTCGCGCTCTTCCCACATAATAAATCCGATACTTGCCCGTAGGCACGGGATAGTCCTTGTGGGCCATGGCTACAGGCTAAGCGAGAATCCGAAGGTTGCGGTAAGGGACGACGGGCCACTCTACAAGGGGGTCTGCGTCGCCCATCTAATCCCGAACTCAAGAATCACAAATTCCGGCGAAAAATTCGAGGAGATAATAGCAAAATGCAGGTTCCCGTTCGAATTCAGCATGCAGGTTGCGGAAAACGACCTCAAGAGCGTTGTGGACGCCCTCGAGACAAGAAGGCGGATGAAGGAGATTGAGATCTCAAGGACGAGGGCCTCAAAATCGGACGAGCTCGGCAGGCTAAGGAGGGAGCTAGCAATAATCGAGTCGGAGATCACCGAGATAACCAAGGGCAAGAGGCCCACAGGCGTGGTGCTAAAGGTCAAAAGCGGCTCCAGCGGGCCTACGGAGAGCGCCGCGGCAAACTCCGCGCTCTCGCAGCTCGAGCAGCTCTGCAGCCTGTTTTCTGCGACCTACAATCTTGGCCATAGGGTGCTCTCCGGGGAGGAGCTCCTCTCAAACATGGTGAACTGATGGAAATAAAACAAAGTGTAGTCTCATCAAGCGAAATTTCAAAACTCGCGCAGATGCATTATTCTGATGAGCCCTTCCCTGCCCCGGCCCAAAACTCGCTCATCTACATAGGAAACACGCGCAACGATTCCTCCCCATTCTTTTTGGACTTCAGTTACTTGATAAACCCCCACATCTTCGTCTTCGGGATGAGCGGAAGCGGCAAGAGCTATCTGATAAGGAGCATGATGGTCCGCCTGTCCGTGTTCGCAAGCTCGAGGGTGCTTCTCATAGACTTCACTGGGGAGTACAGGGAGTTCGTGGAGCACCTCTTCTACAGGGAAGCGGAGATCGAGTCTCTTGACAGCGCGCTGGAGTCCGGAGGAATCTGCTACTTCAACCTGATGAGCCTAGGCGAGCAGCAAAAGCAGCTTGCGGCCAAGCGGATCCTAGAGAAGGTCCTCGAAGGCGCGCGCGGGCGCGGGCCGAGAACAAACCACAACCTGTTTGTGGTGCTAGACGAGGCGTGGAAGCTGCTGCTAAACCACGACACGCTAGGCGTGCTGATAAGGGAGGGAAGAAAATACGGGATAGGCCTAATACTCGCCTCGCAGCTGCTTGGCGACATAAGCGAGGCCTTCCTCTCAAACGTGGCCACAATATTCGCCTTCAGGATACAGGACGGGCCGAGCATAGCGGCGCTTTCAAGGAGCTACGAGCTTGATGCGGAAAAGTCAAACGCCATCCAGAACCTGGACGTCGGGAGCTGCCTTGTGGTCCAGATCTACAAGGGACAGGCGAGAGGCTCATTCTTCATAGACCGCGTGAAGGGGGTGCAGCTAGCCAGGCCGTTTGTGCTAAAATCAGGTGATAAAATGAGAATGGAGATAGAGGACGCAAAATTCACCCGCTTCCTAAGGGGGCTCTCGCTGAGCGAGTCGCAGATCAGCGTTGTGAAATCCTTCTTTGCGGGCGACTATTCCGTGGAGCTGAGCAGGCTCATCTCAGAGCTAATCTCTCTTGGCGCAGATCGGCGAGAGATGCTAAGGGGCCTGAGGGAGATCGGGTTCGGGGACGATGAGATCGCCGATGCCTTCGCAGAGGCGGTTTCCTGAGTGATTGGATGAAGATAGGCAAACCAAGGCAAGCGCACGATGGCAGGGAGTACATCTCAATGAAGATACCCCTTCGGGCAGAACTCAAAGGCAGGTTTGCCGATCTGGCCGAGGCGCTGGGCGCCTATCCAAACCTGCAGCTGTGCTCAAAGGGGACCGAGCTAAAATACGCCATCGATTGCGGGATCAATCTCTACCTCTTCACATTCGGCAGGAGCCATATCGTGGAGGAGGTGTTCTCGACCGATTCGCCTGTCTATCATCTGCGCGATGCTCTGCTTAGGATGCTGAGCGTGATGGCCTATCTGGGCGATCTTTATGCTGTGAGGATAGAGAGCATCTTTCCGTACTTAATTGCCGCCCTTCGCGAAAAGCAGATGGAAATCCAGATCCCAAAGGCGCAGAGCAAGCCCGGCTCGGATCTGATACTTGCAAAGAGGATAATTGAGCTAGCAGATCTCTCGGAGCAGCAAAAGAGGCAGAATGGCCTTCTCGAGCAACAGTGCGCCAGGCTCCTCTTCCATCTGGTCCTAAGCGAATCCGCAAAAGGCCCATTTAGCAAGCAATCCATCTCAAAAAAGTACAATGCGGATGAGCGCAGCATCAACCGCGCGCTCGCCCTGGCCCCAAGCTTCGGCTACAGGTCAATCCAGCAAGATTTGCAGAGGCTCAGCCTGGTGATGGAATGAGCTCTTACGGACTTGATCTTCTTTCGGAGCAGCTCCCCCTCATCTTGGGCCTTGCGCTTTTCGGATTGCTCATAAAATTCAATCCCTATGCAAGGCATTTTGTGGTCCAACACAGCAGGCGCCCGCTTTCCAAATCCAAAATGGCCCTTGGCGCAGAAAAAGCGGGGGGCGTGGAGAATTACCTAAGCGACCAGCTCATCATAAACGGAATCCGCGCCGGCAGAGGGAATGCGAGCAATCTGCGCTCGCGCGCCTTCCACTCTCTTGGCATGGTGGAGGCGTCGCTTGCAGGCTCTTACCTGCTAAAGTGCAGGGACAGGGCAGGGCGAATACGCTTGATCTCTTCAAACCCAATGCATCTGACAAATCCGCTCGCCGAAAAGTCAAGTGCCTCGGGATTGCTTCTTGCATACCTGCTCGATTCAAAATTGGATGCGATTGTGGTCTAATGATCAAAATACTGGTTGATTTTTTCGATTTCGCGGCAAAGTTCAGCGGCATCGCGCTTTGCATCCTGCTAAATCTCTCCGCTGCGCGAACGATGCTCCTCAAATCTAGGGAGCGTGAGCCTATCCTCCAAAAGTCCACTGCCGCGTTCCTTTCCATCTTCATATTTGCGCTTGCGCTGCACCTGGCGGTTTTATGATGGCACTAAAAAACATCTACAGGCGAGTTTCCGCAAGATACCACTACGCAGCATATCTGCTCTTTGGGATGAACGTCGCCATTTCAGCACTCGCCTGCGCCACAATCCTGGGCGCCACTCTGCCCTTTTCGTATCTATTGGTTGCATTTCCAATACTCGCAATCTTTGTCGGCAGCCAAAGGAGAAATGCAAGTGCCGAGCCTCATCTTAGGGCATCCTCAATGCAGGTTCTAAACTGCCTCGTGCTGCTTTGCGTTATGTTTTTGGCGTAGCGGGCAAGTGCTATAAAATCCTTTCCCACGATAATATGTTGTAGCCCCATCATCTAGTGGCCCAGGATAGCGGGCTTTGGACCCGCACACATCGGTTCGAATCCGATTGGGGCTATTCATCTTCTAATCGTGGCTGTGCCAGAGGTAGAGCGCAGCGATTGAGCCATAAGGGCGCCACGCCTCGCTCATCTTCCCAAGCCTCTTCTTGTCGGGGAGATCCCTAAGCCCATAGACTTCCTTGATGGACTTCTTTATGCCAAGGTCGTCCATCGGAAAGACGTCCGTTCTGCCGAGGCTGAATATCAAAAACATCTCGGCCGTCCATCTCCCTATTCCCCTTACCCCGTCGAGCTCCTCAATTATCTTCTCGTTGGGCATCCTGTGGAATTTTTTGAGCTCAAGCGTCCCGTTCTCGATTCTCTCGCATAGGTCCTTTAGGTAGAGGTATTTTTGGGGCGAGATCCCTGCGCCTCTGAGCTTTTCGCTCTTTGTCCTAAGGTACTCCCTTGGCTTTGGCATCCTTCCCTTGTAGAGAAGCCTAAGTCGCTTGAGTATCGAGTTCGCGGCGGCCCACGAGATCTGCTGGGAGACTATCGAGACTACCAGGGAGCTGTAGTGGTCCCCATGAACCTCGAAGTTCGGGTATCCCACACTCCTTATTATCCGCCCAAGCACCCTGTCCCTCATCGCAAGGTGTGCAATGCCCCTCCTCCAAACCCTCTTGTCGAGCAAAGATTCAAATTCTTGTTTCTCCACACTATCAATCCCCAAATAACGTATTTATTCGTGCCGCAGGCATTTGGTGCTTTCATGATTGGATGGTATTACCTGATTGCGCTTTCGGCGATCCTGAATGCTGCGGTTTCCATAATACAAAAGCGCGCCCTCAGGGCTGAGCACGCGACCCAATACAGCTTGACCTCCTCATTTCTTCTTGCGATGGCATGCGTCATATTCCTACCCTTTGCAAACTTCGACATAACGCCCCTGCAGCTGCTTTTGGCAATCCTCTTCGGCGCCCTCGCCTCGATGACCCTTCTTCTGAGCGTCAAGGTGATGAGGCACGGGAATATCTCCTCGGTGACCCCCCTTGCAAACGTCTTTCCAATACTTTTCACCATCACCCTAGCCTACATCTTTCTCGCAGAGAAACTTACCCTGATCCAGGTGGTCTGCGTCTTGGGGATTGCGGCGGTCACATACCTGCTGCTCTTTAGGAAGAGGAAAAACCCATTCAGGAGGGATTTTGACAGCAACAAATACAAGACGATCCTAGTCGCCACCGCGCTCATAGGCTCTGCAGGGAGCATAGTCGGCAAATACCTGCTTGTCAACATAAACGTCTTCACATTCCTGATAATAACTCAGATAACCGCTGCCACATGCCTTTGGATCTTCAACCGGTTTAAATATGGCGGAGCCAAGGGGGTCGTCTGGACGCTCAGGACCCACTGGCTCACTTTCATTATACTCGTCCTCCTGATAACCTCCCTTAGGATACTGAGCTATTTCGCGCTGACCGTCGCCCCGATCAACCTTGCCGGCACCCTGAGCAATGCGATATTTGTCATGCTGACCGTACCGATAGGGGGAGTTATGTTCGGGGAGGGGGACGTGAGAAGAAAAGTGCTGATGAGCGGCGCGATCATGGCGTTCGCCTATCTGCTTCTTGCGCAGTGAAAACATTATAAGTCTTGAAGAATAAACATATCTGTTTCCATGATCGAGTGGTACTACCTGGTGTTCATCTCCTCTGTGCTGATGGCAGCGGCAACGATACTTGAGAAAAAAACCCTCAAGGCTGAGCACGCTACCCAGTACAGCGCAGCCTTCTCCTGGATCATCGCAATCGCCTCCCTCGTCTTCCTGCCGCTAGTTGACCTGGGCCAGATAAGCCCGCTTCAGTGGATTCTTCTTTTGGTGGGCAGCATGCTCGCATCCGCTTCATACCTGATTTCCGCCAGGGTCTTCAAGCACGGGAGCCTCTCAGTCGCAACTCCCGTGTCCAGTTCGCTTCCGCTCTTCTTCATAGTGATTTTTGCCTACACGTACCTGGGCGAGCGCCTGAGCCTGATGCAGTACGCAGCGCTTGCGGGCCTCATACTGGCAACATACTTTTTGCTCTTCAATGGAAAGAATCTAAAGGGCAAGAAGGACTTCGACAGCAGCAAGTACAAGTATTTCCTGGTGGTCAACGCGGTACTCGCCGCTGTGGGCACGATAATCGGGAGGTACCAGCTGCTGAACATCAACATTTTCTCATTCATGGTCATAATGCAGCTTCTTATGGCCGTCGAGTTCGCGATATTCATAACCATAAAGTACAACGGCGTCAGGGAGATAGTTCAGACCGCAAGGACCTACAAGTTCGTGCTGCTTGCGATAGTGCTGCTCACGATCGCCTACAGGCTAACCTACTACGACGTGCTCACGCTCCCGGCCGTCTCAGTGAGCATAGCCAGCAACGTGAGGAATTCGCTTTTTGTAATCATAACTGTCTTCTTCGCCGGGTCGATGTTTAAGGAGCAGGGCATAAAGAGAAAGATGCTGCTCGGCCTGCTGATGGTGGCGCTCTCATACATACTCCTGGTGTAGGCCCAAGAAAGGAATATAAGGATGGGCAGCCAATCCTATTGCGATGATGATACGAGGTAATTCTGACTAGTGATGATATTACGCATCTGAAAAATCAGTACGACTTGGCGAAATTCGCCACTGTCCTGGCCTTCTTCTTGCAGTAGACGCATTTCGCGTCCACCTTCCCCTGCCCCAGCGGCATGTTGGTGATCTTTGCACCCGTTTCCTCCTTTATCCTCTCCTCGCATTCCCTGTCCTCGCACCAAGGCGCGCCGACCAGTCCGCCCTTTTCCTTGAGGGTTCTCTTTAGCGAGTCGTAGTCCTTTGCGGCGTGTACATTGTCGTGGAGGAACTTCTCCGCCTTCAAGTAGAGCGCCTTGTGTATCTCATTGAGCAGAAGGCTTATCTTCTCCGAGAGGTTTCCAAGATCGGTCTCGCTCTTTGCGCCCGTGTCCCTTCGCACCAGCACCACCTGCCTCTTCTCCACGTCCTTTGGCCCAATCTCGATTCGGACCGGCACACCCTTCATCTCCCACTCGTTGAACTTGAATCCAGGCGAGTATCCCTCCCTGTCATCAAGCCTAACCCTGACTTCCTCTCCGAGGAGCTTGACCGCCTTGTTCGCGAACTCCATGACCGTCTCCTTGTTCTCGTTTTTGTAGATCGGGACTATGACCACCTGTATTTGGGCGAGCTTCGGGGGCAGCACAAGCCCCTTGTCGTCCCCGTGGGTCGCGACCATCACCCCAAGCTCCCTTGTGCTTATCGCATAGGTGTTCTGCCATGCATAGGAGCTTTTGCCCTCGGGATCCAGGAACTTTATCTCAAATGACTTTGCAAACTTCTGGCCGTCGAAGTGGAACGCCGGCCCCTGTATCCCGTACCTATCCGGCATAATATGCTCTATCGAATAGCTCTCGACCGCCCCCGCAAACTTCTCCTTTTCGGTCTTCCTTCCGACTATGCCCGGAAGCGCAAGGTAGTCCTTCAGTATCCTGACATAGAGCCCAAGTATCTGATCCCTCTCCTTTCGCGCCTCAGCCTCGGTTGCAAACACGCTGTGCCCCTCGTTCCAGAGGAACTCGCGGGTCCGCAAGAATGGGGTTGGGTCCTTGAATTCCCACCTCAGCACGCTGTTCCACTGGTTGTAGCGCATAGGAAGGTCCCTCCAGGACCTTATCCACTTGGCAAAGCTGGGGTACATCATCGCCTCCGATGTGGGGCGGACGGCAAGCCGCTCTCCAAGTCTTGCCTCCCCTGCGTGCGTGACCCATGCGACCTCGGCGACAAATCCGTCTATGTGGTCCTTCTCAAGGCTCAAAAACTTCTCCGGTATGAGCACTGGGAAGTATACGTTCTCCACGCCCAGCTTCCGAAGCTCGGGATCCACAGCATCATATATCCTCTGCCATGCCGCATAAGCCGCAGGTCGGAAGATGTAGCATCCTGAGATATCGCTGTAGTCGAGGAACTCGGATCTCATTATGGTCTGCACGTACCATTCTGAGAAGTTCTCCGCCTTCCTCGCCGTTATCCCCTTTTCATCGATTTTCTCCTTAGCCAATTAAGCACCTATTGCTGGAATATGGACCTCACAAGTAACATTGCATGCCCCTCCTCTTTAAGCCTGCGCAGCGAGTAGGCAAACCACTCCTCCCCAAAGGGCAGGTAGATGCCAACATCTTCCCCGTCCTTGGCGAGCCTGTCCGCCAGCCTTCCGCGTATTCCCTTGAGCATGCCAAACATTGCCCTTTGCCCATACTTCTTTTCGAGCGAAACTGCTTTATATATTAAATAGTCATCGTGGGTCGCGACCATGAACCTGGCATTCATGGCAAAGAGCCTCTCCATTATCCTCTCGTAGTTGCCGGTTATCTCCTTTGGCCCCATGTACGCTTTCTCCTTCGGCTCGGCATATGCCCCCTTCACCAGCCTGATCATCCCTCCGGCCTTCGCAATCCTTCCTGCATCCTTCGCGCTTCTTCTCAGCCTTGCCTGTATGCCGACACCGGTGTTCTTGTATCTCCTTAGAGCCCTAAGGACAACCCTCTGCGTTCTGTCTATGTACTTGTATTCCTCAGCGTCAACCCACACACAAAACCCAAGCCTTTTTGCCTTTGACACAATTCGGATGTAATTTCTACCGAACTGCTCATCACTCAGCAGGATTCCAAGCTGGGACGGCTTTACAGAAATGCTTCCCTTCGTTCCTTGCTTCTTCATCTGTTCAAGAAGTTCAAAGTACATCCTCACGCTCTTTTCGATTTGGCCCTTGTCCGTGAAGTTTTCGCCCAGGTAGTTTAGTATGACCCCCTTCCCCTCCGAGTTTATTCCCCTGGCAACGCGCAGAGCGTCGGCGGTCTTGGTGCCCGCTATCCACTGCCTTGCAAACAGGATCCCAATCTCGCTTAGGATTGACGCAAAATCACCAGATCACTCCTAATTTCTTTAGCCTTGACTGAAGTTCAGTCCGGTTCTTAAATACTATGGACCTAATCCCAACGCTCCTCGCCCCGAGCACGTTGTCAAGCCTGTTGTCGATGAATATGACCTCTCTTGGCCTGAGCCTCATCTTCCTAAGCACATACCTGTAAACCTCGGGGTCTGGCTTGCGCCGCTTTATGTAGCATGAGGCAAAGTCGTAGTCAAACCACTTCAGATCCAAGATGCGCAGAGCTATGTCGTACCTGCTCAGGTCGATGTTGGAGAGGAACGCGATCCTGTAGTTTTTCCTGAGCTTCTTTGCAAGAGCGATCATCCCCCTGTCCAATCTTACCTTCTTTTCGTAGAACTCCACCCACTGCACCTCCTCCTCCCCTATCCCGAAGATCTTCGAGATCTTCGCCTTGAAGAACTTGACGTGTATTATCCCAAGGTCCAGCCTTCTCCACCAAAATTCAACTTTCTTGACGGTTTCCCTCCTGCTTTTTCCGCTGACTTTGGAGAGGTACTCCAGGTAATCATCGTCTGAAAAGTCGACGAGTACCCCGCCTAGGTCAAATAGGATGCATTTTATCATGATCTCACTTCTTGGAGATGTAATTTTTCCAGTAGAGGTACCCGCAGATTGTCTTGTGGTCGCGTATCCTCCCGCCTTTTATCATGTCCTCGAGCCTCTTCGGAAGAATCTTCAGCAGCTGTATTTCCTCGCTGTCGTCGAATTTGGTCCTGCCTTTTACGAATCTGTCAGCAAAGAAGTAGTGGAACATCCTTTTGCTAACAGAGGGGTTGCTGAAATCGCTGAACATGAACCTGATCCTAGTGGGTCTGTGGCCTGTCTCCTCCTCAAGCTCCCTCTTTGCGGCGCTAAGCGGTCTCTCACCCTTGTCAATGAGCCCCGCGGGAAACTCGATGTTGTATGCGTCAAGCCCGTGGCGGTACTGCCTCTCAAGAAGGAATCTGCCGCCCTCAAGCAGGGGAACAACCACGGCCACGTCTGCATGCGTGAATTGGGTTGTGACAATCCTCTTCCCCCTGACCTTAACCACCTTTTCCTCAATTTTGGTGTACTTGTCCTTGTAGAGCACTCTTCCCATCGAAACAGACTAGTAGCACATAAGCTAAATAAATATCTTACCATCTATCTAGATAGGAGTGGGGTTGTTGCGTAACCTGGCAGCGCGGCTGGCTCCAGATATTGAAAATTATGAGCCCATTGCGATGACCTGAATTTGGAACTATGACATGTGAATAGGTGCCACCAGCAAGTCCGAGTTCAAATCTCGGCAACCCCAATCCTTCTCAAACCTAAGCGTATAAATTACAACGCTGTCCAGTTATTCCTATGAAAAGGAGTGTAGCAGGTAAATTCTCCAAGAATGCAGGCATAATTATCATGCTTGCCGCCGCAGAGCTTGTCCTCTTCGTCCTGCTCGCGCAGCACCTGTATCCAAACTACAGCCTGAACTACAACTACATAAGCGATCTCGGAGTCAATCCCGCCACCGCAATAATATTCAACACCGCTATACAGCTCTTCGGAGTCGTCCTGATTGCAGCTGCTTACCTTCTCTTCAGATCGGGCAGGAAGTATCAGGCGATCGGATTTTTGATTGCCGCAATCGGCGGGATTGGCGTCGGGACATTCCCTGAGACCACAGGGTTTCCTCACATTTTCTCCGCCTTGGTGGTATTCGGTTCCATTTCCATAGCCTCCATCTGCTTTTCCAGGGTCTTCAAGGCCCCTCTCTCCTACTATTCGCTTGCGACCGGCTTGCTCGCGCTCATTGTGCTTGGAATCTCCGTGATGAACATGCTCGGCGCGCAAGTCAACCTACCTCTGGGGCACGGCGGAGTCGAGGAAATCCTCTTCTATGATGAGCTTATCTGGGCATTTGTTGCCGGCATTAGCTACTTGAAGGGAAGAATCTAACTTTTTCTCCCCACCAATGCCTTATTCTATCCAAACGATTGATGAATAAGCCTTTTAAATGGGAAGCGACAACACTTCTCTTACTGTCTGTGATTTTTAAAGGGATAGCATGAGTTTTGCACAAGTCAACGTATCAAAGAACTTCGAGCTGCTAAAGAGGAACGGGATCCGCGACCAGGAGGGAAGGCACTGGAACGTGACAGAGTTCCTAAACCCCGGAGCGAAGACAAAGGACGGCCTCTGGAATGTGGAGATCTACCGGGTTAAGAGCGGCAGGGAGGACGGGTTTGCGGCCATAAGGACAATAATGGTGGATGAAAATACCCCAAACTCAAGAGTCATAAGGCGCGTGGAGGAGAGTCTGCCCGAGGCGGAGAAGAATCTTGACAGAAGCGTTCTTGAAATGATGACGCGCATGGGATTTTCAAAATCCGATAAGGACTTCTACGAGCTAATAGTTATGAAGGCGCAGTGCAGATCGGTGTGATTTGGGCATAAATGGACCCGCAACAAGCTTTAAGAAGTGGGAATATGAATTGTATTGGGTGCTTAGATTAGGACAAAAGAGTTCATCAGGACCTATTCCGGGCTGCTCTCCGAGATAGTCGCGGATTCGACAGCGCCATACGACAACCGGCCGCTTGCATCAATCCGAAGGGACAAGAAATTTGTTTTCAGCACCCTGCCCCATTCAAGCGCGGCACAGGCGGAGTCAGACACAAAGATGGTGGATCTGCTATACATAGACGTCAAGGTTAACCTTGGGGCAGCGAAGATGTACGCCCCGATACTTTCCGAGATAATGGCTCATTATCCAAACAAATGGGACCTCTACCACGGAGTCGACCCTGTGGACTTTGCAAGGAACTGCGGCCTGGACAAGTACGAGGCGTACCAGTTGATTGCGCTTGGCACGGAGGCGGGCATCTGGAAGCTGATGACCCCAAAGCACTCATTCAAGGGAATGAGCAGGGAGGAGGCGATCGCAAGGTACGAGAACAAGGGGTTCTTCTACATCTACAGCTGCAATCTTGACATCCCCGTCAGCAGAGCGAATGCCAGAAAGCAGAGCACATAGGCTCCTTTGCCTATTGTCGAACTCCTTTGGCAATATAAATCATTTCTCAGCGGAGCTTCACATATGCAAAGCTCAGCTCCCTGCAAGATAATACTTTTCGGCGAGCATGCGGTAGTGTACGACAAACTTGGGATAGCGGCAGCGATAGGGGAGAGGACCTTCGTCGAGGTGCTGCCCGCAAAGGGCGGCGTAGAGATAATCAGGATGCTAGACCCAAAAGACACAAAGCTCACGGAAGAGCAGCTCTTCTCAAAGCTGGAGAAGTTTTATTCCATCTATGAGGGAAAGGAGTTCTCAAAGTTCAAGGAGTTCTCATTTGTTGACTCTCTTGCAGTGGTGGTCGCAGAGTGCATGAAGCGCTATGGGTACAAGAGCGCAAGGGTGGAGATAAAATTCGAGAACATGCTCAAGGGAGTGGGGAGGTCCGCATCAAAGTACTCAGCCCTTTCGCTTGCAGTCTTGCGCTTCCTCGGCCGCGAGCCGACAGTGGAGGAGGTGAGTGAGATATCCTACCTTGGCGATGTGATTGTGCATGCGGGAATGCCATCCGGAATAGACACAAATACCGTTGCGCTTGGAGGATACGTGGCATACAAGAAATCCCTCGGCGTCACAAGGCTCAATGTGGACTACAGGCTCCCCCTTGTGGTGATTGACAGCGGGACAGCCGCCAAAACCGGCGCTGCAGTCGCAAGCGTCAGAAAGCTCATGGAGGAAAAGGCACAGTTCGTCAACTCCATTTTCGATGAGATCGATCAGATTTCAAAGAGGGCAGTCAGGTCCTTGGAGGAAAAACAGCTGCAACGTCTCGGGTCCTTGATGAGCAGAAACCACGAGCTGCTCAGGGAAATAGGCGTCTCTACCCCAAGGCTTGACTCAATAGTACAAATCGGTCTTGACAACGGCGCGCTAGGCGCAAAGCTGACGGCAGCCGGGCAGGGAGGATGCGCCATAGCGCTTGCAGACGGGGACGAGGGCGCAATCTCGCTGTGCTCAAGGTACAAAGAGAGCGGCTTCAACGCATTCACGACCTCGATGGGGGTTGAGGGTGTAGGCCCGATCTGACAAAAGCCGGCAATCGCAGGTCATATTTATTAACTTATATTGGCTTAGGGATATGGTGTGTTTATGCCTCAGGAAAACCCGATATTTGTCATGCTTGTCGACGAAAAGGACAATCCCATAGGCACTATGGAAAAGCTCGCAGCCCACCAAAACGGCGCGACTTTGCACCGCGCCTTCTCTGTGTGTCTCTTCAACTCAAAAGGAGAGACGCTGATGCAGCAAAGGGCGATGCACAAGTACCACTCCAAGGGCAAGTGGAGCAACACCTGCTGCTCTCATCCGATGGTTGGGGAGAGCATACTTGACGCATCGAGGAGAAGGGTCAGAGAGGAGCTTGGAATAGAGTGCGGCGAGCTTCAAGACGCATTCAGTTTCATATACAAAGTCGAGGTAGGAGACGGACTTACCGAGCACGAGTACGACCATGTGGTGTTCGGCAGATACGACGGTCCTGTCAGGCCCAACCCCGAGGAGGTGATGGACTACAAGTGGGCCCCTCTCGAGGAGCTGCAGCGCGACATAAAGTCGCATCCCGAGAACTACACTGGCTGGCTGAGGATTGCGATCGACAGGATAGTCGCAGAGGGCAGAAAGTTCGCCAAGCTACATCCTGACTAAGGCCTCCTTCTCTGCCCTTTCTAGTAGCTCGGCTATCCTGCCTTTCTGCCTATCGTCAAGAACTATGTGCGCATCCTCCAAAGCCCCCAATATGATCTTTTCATTCTCCTTTACAGAACCAGCAGGGTTTAGCTTCAAAACCGAAGGGTAAGGAACAAGATTAAGCTCTGTCTGGTCGCACTTATGGATCTCCGAGAGCCTCGCCCATGGCTTCTTGTTTAGGCCCCTTATCTCCAGTTCCATCCCGTACTGCTCGATCCCGATCCTATTCCCCTCGCTAGCGGCAATCTTTTGCATAAGGCTCCCAAAAGGAATTTTGTCTTTTCTGGTATATAAATTTTCTCCAATTTCAATCGCTTTGAAACACCTCCGCCTCGAGATCCGACATAAATAACGAAGAAGGAAACATCTTTATTAACTTATATTCAACTAGGAATAGTCAGGGTATCTTTATGCCTGAGAAAGTTGTAACCGCAATCGGAACTCCAAACATTGCGTTGGTCAAATACTGGGGGAAGAGGAACAACAGGCTGAATTTGCCAATGAACTCCTCCCTCAGCATGACGCTAGATGAGAGCCTGAATACAAAAACGAGCATATTGTTTTCAAAGAGGCTCAAGCGCGACACCTTATACATCAATGGGGAGAAGCACGACCTCGAGGCGAAGTCCACAAGCGAAAAGATCTTCCTAACAAAGGGCGTGCTAGACAGCATGAGGCAGCTTGGCAAGAACGCCTCAAAGGCCCTAATCGTCTCAAACAACTCCTTTCCCACATCAAGCGGGCTCGCCTCAAGCGCATCAGGCGCAGCGGCCCTTGTCTTCGCCGCCTCGCACGCGCTCGATCTTGGGCTCTCAGAGCGGCAGATGTCAATTTTTGCAAGGAGGATAAGCGGGAGCGCCTCAAGGAGCATAATGGGTGGGTTCGTCAAATGGAACCGCGGCGAGGAGCACGACGGCTCAGACTCATACGCGGAGCAGATTGCAAGCCAGTCGTACTGGCCCGAGGTGATTGACCTGGTCTCAATATTCCACGAGAAGGAGAAGAAGATCTCATCAAGCGTCGGGCATGACCTGACGCTCAAGAAGAGCAAGCTCTACTTTGCAAGGCCAGAGTACGCCGAGAACCATGTCAAGGAGATAAGCGAGGCGATACAAAAGAAGGACTTCGAGACGCTTGCTGAAATAACCATGCAGGACAGCAACAACATGCACGCGACGATGCTGGACACATACCCCCCAATAATATACCTCAACGAAAAATCACGCGACATAATTTATGCGATACATAGCCTAAACGAGTCGGAGGGCAAGAACATCGCAGCATACACCTTCGATGCAGGCCCAAACGCCCAGGTGATAACCCTGAGGAAGTACAGCAAGAAGGTCACTGAGGTGCTCAAGGAGGCAATACGAGACGCCAGGTTGATTGAGGCAGGGCAGGGGAGCGGCCCAAGACTCCTGGGCGAAGCTGACTCCCTGATAAGCGAGGCGACGCTGCAGCCGAAGTGAGCATATGCAATCTCCCCTATACATGGTAAAAATCGGGGGAAGCATAATCACTGACACAAAAAAGCCCTCAACTGCAAGAAGCGACCAGATCGAAAGGCTGATCGCTGAGATTGCGAGGGCGAAGAAAAAGAAAAACTTCTCGCTTATACTGGGTCATGGAGGGGGCTCATTCGGGCACATTGCAGCAAAGCAGTACCGCATAAACGAGGGCCTGGTCACCGAAGAGAGTAGGAGGGGTGCCATAATTGTCCACTCCGCAATGCAGCAGCTCAACTCGATAGTCCTCAAGGCGGCATCGGAGGCCGGGCTTGACCCGTATCCGTTTTCCCCCTCAAGCTTTGCCCACAGCAATGACGGAAAAATTGATGGGGGTAGTGTCGATGCAATAAGGTATGCACTTGAAAGGGGTTTCTCGCCAGTGGTGCACGGCGATCTCACCTTCGATTCAGCAAAGGGGGTCTCAATAGCCTCAACAGAGGAGGTCTTCAGATTCATAACTACAAGCATAAAGCCAAACAAGGTTGTCCTGGGCGCGGATATGGATGGGGTGTATGACAGCGACCCTAACTCAAATCCAAGCGCAAAGCTCGTGAGTCTGATAGATTCTAGCAACATCTCAAGCATGATTGAGGGTGCCGGAGGCGCAAAGAAAGTGGATGTGACTGGAGGTATGAAGACGAAGCTCTCAATACTCTATGAAATCATAAAAAACACTGGCGCCACTGGCTACATCGCAAATGCAGGAAAGGAGGGAGTAATTGAGAGGATACTTCTTGGCGAGGGTGCAAACTGCACTACAGTTCGCGCCTGACCACTCGCAAGATTTAAGTATCTTCGATTTTTATTATACTCGAGACTGTTACCATGAATGATAGCGACTTTTTCAACTTCGAGAGCGCGGTATTCGATGCGCTCAGCGAGAGGCTGAGCCGGTTCACCGAGGAGGCAGACCGCGAGGCAGCAATCAGGAACGCCGTCAAGAGCGTCAACCTCGCCGCGACGGACCAGGATGTCGCGACCGTGATAAAGGACTCAAAGATATTCAACCCCATCGACAAGTACCTCTACGACCCCGATGTCGAGGACATCATGGTCAACAACACGGCAAACATCTTCCTATACACGGGCTCGAAGGGCCAGATGAGGGCGCCTGAGAAGATCGAGACCCGCAAGGAGCTGGGCATGCTGGTCAAGAAGCTCAAGATGTATGTCACAAACGAGGCTGCCGGAAAGAAGATCTACGACATACACCTCCCGAACGGGTCCAGGGTAAACATTGTCGACTCGCCGCTTGGCGCAGACATCACGATACGAAACTTCAAGCCGCAGGCGCTTAGCATAATAGACCTGATAAACAAAGGGGAGCTAAACTATGCTGTCGCCGCAAGGCTTTGGCTCTATGTGGATGGGCTCAAGGTTAGGCCTGCAAATCTTATGATAGGCGGGATGCCTGCAAGCGGAAAGACGACTCTGCTAAATGCGATCTTCAGCTTCTTCAGGCCCGAGGAGAGGATAGTGCTCATAGAGGAGACCTACGAGCTCAACACCGAGACCCAGGACAACTGCGTGAGGCTCGAGACAAGCACGGAGCTTGACACGCAGGCGCTGGTCAAGAACTCCCTTAGGATGAGGCCGGACATCATAATGATCGGCGAGGTAAGGGGAGAGGAGGCAAAGGACATGATGACCGCGATGAACATCGGGAAGATCTCGATGGCGACAATCCACGCAAGCAACGCCAGGGACGTCATCACAAGGCTCCAGCACACGCCCATGAACATAGAGCGTGACATAATCCCCCTCATCGACGCGATAATAATGATCTCCCAGGTGGAGGAGAACGGCAAGATGGTCAGAAAGATAACGCAGATCTCGGAGATATCGGGAATCGAGACGCAGGTCCTGCTCTCAGATCTCTACCTATACGATTACAAGACGCACAAGAACTCAAACATCCTGCCGAGCGTGACGTACAGGGACCTCCTCTCAAAGCTAACCGGATATCCTCCGTCTGAGATAATCATCGAGGAGCAGAGAAGGGCGAAGATACTCGAGAAGCTAAACCAGATGGGGATACATGACCTTCGCGGAATCAACCAGTTCTGCAGGGAGTACTACTACAGCCCGCAGGCGGCGCTCGAGAAGATTGGCCTCAAGGAACTAGGAACGCTCCCTTGGTGAAAACATGCCGTCGCTAATACCTGTGCTGAAAGGGAAAGACGCAAGGGATTTTGAGGCTTACATTAAAAGGCCTGCAACACTAGAAGAGCTCAAATATTTCCGGGAATGCGACGATTTCTACAGCAAGCACAGGGTTTCCGGGGATGAGGAAACCGCAGATGAGAAAAAGACGCGCCTTGACAGAAGGCGTGAGCTGACTCGCCAGATTAGAAAGTTGGAGCGAGAATAAGATTACGGCAGGACTTCCTTGTTCTTTATCTTGTCCTTGATGTACTCTCCGACGAACGTGAGCCTCGGCCCCTGGAGCGCGTCCTGCTCAAGCTTCTTCTTGCTCTTGATCATCCTCTCAAGCTCGACAACCCACTCCTTGTGCGCCTTTATCCACTCGTAGTTGAGCATCTCCTGTGCCCTCTTGATGTCGACCTCAGATGCCGCGATTGTTAGCTTGTTTAGGAAGGTGTACTTGTCTAGGTCCGACATCGTGACCCCGATGAACCTTGCCTCTGGCGTCGCGACAGCGCTTCCGATGTATGCGAGGTTGATGCTTCCAGTCTTTATCGTCCAGTAGATGTACCATCCCCACGCGTCCGAGTCGGTGAACACGTAGATCGGCAGGCCCTTGTCTGCCAGCTTTCGAATTATCCTTCGCGTTCCCCTCGATGCCTGTCCCTGAGGGGTGATTAGTATGATATTCTCCGTCTTCCAGAAGTTATCCTCGTTGAGCCTCTGCCAGAGTGCGTCCTTCTCGACAACCAGCACGTACTTTGCCTTGATGTCAACGAACTCTATGTCGTTGTCCACATCGCTTGGGATCTGCCATCCTGATCTTCCCATCTTGCTGCAGTCTATCTCGACCTTCTCGTTTCCGAAGGTGTCTAGAACCTTCATGTTCCCCGCAAGAACTCCCTTCCTGTTCGCGTTGAGGTTTAGTCCTTCCCTCTTTACGCCAAGGGAGACCTCAAGGTCCTCAATGAGCGGGTTTGACTCCGCCTGCTCATCAAATATGCTCTCGTCAACGTCCTCGCCAAGCGAGAACTTTAGCTGGTAGTAGAGACCCCTTATTGTGGTGTGAAGGTTCTGCGTTAGGAACTGGTGGCACTTTGCCGCGATCGCCATGGTCTGCATGAACTTCTTGCTCTGGGCGACGTTTAGGAAGCTTCTCTCCTCCTCGTTCTTCCCGAGACGAAGGTATCCCACCTTCGCATCGTATAGGATGTTTGATCTTGTCCTGGTCGTCGCGACGAACCTTGGGTTCTCGCCCTTCTTTATTTCCTCGACGATCTGCTTTCCCATCTTCTCGAGTTCCGGCTTGGCTCCTCCCGCGCTACCCTCCTTTGCCTTTGCAACTTTCCTCTCTGCCAAAAAATCACTTGCCCTTTAAATCAATGTTCAGTGGGGGCTTCTCCTTGTAGTCCGCACTCATGTACTTTCTCAGCTCCCTTATTATTGCATCCCTTCGCGAGCTCTTCTTTAGCGCGTACTCGATCACGTCCGCGATGTTCTTGACCGTTATTATCTTGATCTTCCTAAGCTTTGCCTTGTCGATGTAGATGTCGTTTAGGTTGCTCTTGGGGATTATGACCTTCTTCATCCCAGCGTCGATTGCAGCCTCCACCTTGCCCGTTATCCCTCCCACTGGGAGAACGTCCCCCCTTACAG
Organism: Microcaldota archaeon; assembly: GCA_028867095.1. The sequence continues at coordinate 39,796 of JAGWHA010000002.1, forward strand.
AGAGCGATCCGGTCATTGCGACGCTCTGGTCGACAGGTATTCCCTCCATCGCGGATATTACGCTGATTGCAACAGAGATGCTTGCGCTGTCCCCCTCGACCCCCTCGTATGTCTGGAGGAACTGGACGTGTATGTCGTAGCTTGCGATGTCTCGGCTCATGTGCCTCTTGATAACTGCGCTGATATTCTTTACTGCCTCCTGCGCGAGCTTGCCCAGCTTTCCAGTTGCAATGAGCTTTCCTTCAGCCCGCGAGCTTGCCGGAGTGACCTCCGCGACAATCGGGATGATTATTCCTGCGCTAAGATATGATGATCCGACCACCGCGAGCCCGTTAACCCTCCCTATCCCGAATCCTGCGGTGTTGAACACCTTGTAGTCCTTCCTGTATTCGAGGGTCTGCTCCACATACTGCGCCTCGATCGGCTTTGCAAGCTGCTTTGCGTTCATCACGTCCTGCTTTGTGACAACCTTCTTACCGTTCTCAATCGCAATGTCCCCTGCCGCCCTGATCAGTCCCCCGAGGTCCCTTAGCACTAAAGAGAGCTTGTTCTTCCTTCCGCTCCTCCTTCTCGCCTCCTCTACTATCTCCATGCACGCATCGTAATCGAACGGCGGTATCTTCCCGTCCTTCTTGATTTCCTGTGCGATGAAGTGAACTATCTTCTCCCTGTTTGCTGCCGTGTCGTCCATGCTTGACTGCATGTAAACCTCATAGCCGTATCCCCTGATCCTAGACCTGAGCGCAGGATGCATCTTCTGGATATCCTGGAGGTTCCCAGCCGCGACAAGTATGAAGTCGCATGGCACCGGCTCCGTCTTAACTATCGCACCAGAGCTCAGTTCGCTCTGACCCGTTATCGAGTACTTTTTCTCCTGCATCGCCGTGAGCAGCTCCTGCTGCGACCTTGCCTCGAGGTTTGCCACCTCATCAATGAATAGAACTCCGTTGTTTGCCTTGTGGACCGATCCGCTCTCAACCCTTAGGTGCGGAGGAGTCCCAAGCCCTCCTGACTGGAGCGGGTCGTGCTTGACATCGCCGAAGAGCGATCCTGCCTTTGATCCGGTCCCGTCAACAAATGGCGCATGCTCCTTTCCCGTGTTGTCGACAATAAGCTTCGGCTCGTTGCTCTCAAACATCCCTGGCAGGACCCCGACACGCTTGGTGAGGCCGCCGACGAAGAGGGCCATTGACCCGAAGATCAGGCTTCCGAGTATGAGCGCCGCGAGAACGACGATCTCGTAGCCGCTGAATATGTTGGATATCGATAATACGAATAGAACGGCCACAATCAGTATTACAAGCGGCACAACGCTCTTGTTGCCCTGCCCGCTCTCAAGCCTTCCCTTGAGCTTCTCCTTTTGGATTATCTGCCTTCCCTGCCCGTCCCCTAGCGGCTTCCCCTTCTCAGGCGGGTTCGGGTAGGTCTTGACCACCTTCACAATCGGGCGATTTTCGTCGTTCACGTTCTTGTATACAAGGACGTCCTCAAGCGAGGCAATAGGCAAGAGCTCGGCCATCGCCTGCGCAAGCATCGTCTTTCCGGTTCCCGGCTCGCCGATCAGCAGTATGTTCCTGTGCTGCTTTGATGCCTTTTTCACTATCGCCACGGCATTTTCCTGCCCGATTATCTGGTCCACGGTGCTGTCAGGGATCTTGATATCAGCGGTAGTCTTGAACCTCATCCAAACCAACATACTCTAAATTATTACAACTATTTATACCTTTTCCCGTTATCGAGGACAAAATGGCGCAAGAGGAGCCCAAGGGACAAAATCATTGAAAAATCACGATAAAGGCGCAAGGAGTGTGTGCAGGGAAGTGCAGCAAAAAGCGCTCCAAACGCCTCAAGCAGATTGCCCCTATAAACCTTATAAGTCTTGTGTGGAAGAAATGGGGCGTCTAAAACAAATACTTTTAGTTATTTAA
>JAGWHA010000031.1 GCA_028867095.1 Microcaldota archaeon
CGTTCTCCCCCCTTGTCCCAAGCACGAAGATGCGTATGTAGATGTCAGCGCCGCTGATGTTCACCTGCTTCTTGTTGTACACCCTGTAGACCTCCTCCTCTATGTCCACCAATGACTCGACCCTAATCTTCTGCGAGATCAGCTGGTCCACCGTTATGGTGGCAGGTTTGTCAGCGACGGTCTGCGGGACCTTGAATGCTTCCGCGACAGACCTGTTCTCCGCGATCTCCTCGGCGGTTTCCCTATCTATCATCCCCAAGTGCTCGTCAATTACATCTTCGGCAGTTGCCATGAAAATCAAATCAAATCAGGGCCGCAGCAGAGCCTGCAAGCCCCATCATCAGGTTCGGATACACCCCCAACCCGATTACAAGCAGGGTGCACAGCACAATCACCAGCAGCACGTTCCCCTTCACGCGAAGGCGCTGAGGGTTGCTCTTGTTCGAATACATTGCGGTTATCACCTTAAAGTAGTAGTATACGGAGATTACGCTGTTTAGTACCCCGAATAGCGCAAGCGCCAGCGCCCCCCCGTACACCGCGCTTGAGAAGAGGAGGAACTTGCCTATGAATCCCATGGTGAGGGGCGTTCCGATTAGGCTGAGCAGCATTATCGCGAAGCAGAAGGCGCTGACGCTGCTCTCCTTGTGGAGCCCTATGTAGTCGTTTATCTCGTTTCTGTTTTTGCTCTCCATGAAAAGCACCACTGCGATTGCCCCTATGAACATTATCATGTGTGCAAATATCTGGAAGAGGCTCGCCGAGAGCGAGTAGCTGCTTGCTACGGCCAGCCCGATTGCTATGTACCCCGCCTGTGCAATCGAGGAGTATGCGAGCATCCTCTTCACGTTCCTCTGCGCAAGCGCGGCGAAGTTCCCGTAGAACATCGTGATTACGGAAAGCGCATACATTATCGGCACAAAGACTGCCCTGTCCGCGGCAAAGAGCAAGAAGAGCACCTCGATTAGTGCGAGGAACCCGACCTTCTTGTTTATCCCCCCAATCATCGCCGTGACGTAGGTGCTTGCACCCTGGTAGACATCCGGCACCCAGAGGTTGAAGGGGAAGAGCGCAGCCTCAAATCCTAGCGCTGCGAGTATCATCCCAAGAGCGACAAGGATCAGGTTGCCTGCGGTGGCTGGCGCGACAAGCGCAACGCTTCCAGTCGCCCCGTAAACTAGCACCATCCCAAAGGAGAACAGTGCAATCGCGACCGACGCGAGTATGAACAGCTTGACGCTTGCCTCTATCGCGACCCTCTTGCTGAGCAGCATTGCAAATATCGTCGATATTCCCATCAGCTCAAGCCCTATGAAGATCGAGACAAGGGAGCTCGCAAATGCAACAAGGTACATCCCCATCAGCGCAAAGCTGCCAAGAAGGGCGAAGTTCGAGTAGTGAATGTCCCTTGCATACCCAAGGATGTTGACCAGCATCAGCCCGAATGTGAAGATAAGCGCAAAGAAGAGCGAGAACGCATCAATGTGCAAGGCTCCCAGCGCGACGTAGTTTGGATTCTCCATGATCATCCAGGCTATCGACCCCGCAATCAGCGCAAGGAACAGGACCGTCGACGCAAACTGCATCCTTGTCCTCCTCCCCACAGCCCCCACAAGGTTGAAAAGTACAAGAAGGGCGCAGAGCGTGGCGAAGATGTAGAAGACAGGCATTGAGGATACCAAGACGCCCATCATCCTATCACCACGAAAACAATTATTATCGCAAGCCCGGCCATCGTAGCAAGGGCATAGGCGTTCACCGACCCTGTCTGTATCAGCCTGATCCTGTTCCCCATCCCCACGGCGCCCCTCCCAACGGAGTCAAACGCAGCATTGAGCTCGGAGTCAATGAACTCAAAGGCGCCCGCGACATGGTATCCGAAGGTCGCAACGTAGTGGTAGAACCCATCGAAGAGAAGCGAGTTGCCCATAATCCTTTTTATGACATCGAACCTCTTGCTCTCCTTAGGGGCCCTCCTGTAGACAAGTAGGTAGACAATCGCTATCCCTGCAAGCACGGCAGCGCTCTCAGCTGCAGCGTCCACAATCCCGATGCTTATCGCAGGCGCAAAGGAGTATCCCAGTCCCTGCATCGCTCCGGAGAGGCCCTGCACATACCCTATGAGGTAGGAGCTTGCAAGGCAGAGCGCCGCGAGGACCACAAGCGGGATCGTCATGGCCTTTGGCAGCGTGTCATAGCTTAGCGAGAGCCTCCCCCTTATCCCTTTGTTGACGGTGCCCCTAATCGGCAAGAGGAGCCATCTCGCAATCATTGCGCTCACCATCAGGTCGATGAAGAGCAAAAACCCGTAGGCATAGGCGCTCGTCGCCGCACCCTCCACCCCAACGTTTGCAAGGAACCCATTGAACGGGACGAATCCGGCGAGCGAAAGGACCCCGAATATGCCGCTAAAGAGCAGCACCTTGTTTCTTCCCGCGTCCCTCATCTCGCGTATGTCCTCTGTCTTGTTTGCCCTCATCAGGCTGCCCGCATAGAAGAAGAGCAGCGCCTTGTAGAAGGTCTGCGCAAAAAAGAAGAAAAGCGCGGCAGAGTATGCGCCTATCCCCAAGGCGAACATCATCAGCCCCAGCTCCTCTACCGTCGAGTATGCCAGTATCCTCTTTATGTGGTTTCCAACAAGCGCGTTGAAGACCCCAATCAGTGCGGTAATCGCGCCTACGATCGCGATCGCCGGCATCAGCCTTGTCGGAGAAAATAGGGGGAAGAGCACCATGACGAGGAACACCCCTGCCTTGACCATTGTCGATGAGTGAAGGAATGCGGAGACCGGTGTGGGGCCCTCCATCGCGGCAGAGAGCCACTCCTGGAACGGGAACTGGGCGGACTTTGTGAATACCGCAACCATCACAAGCGTCAGCGCCGCAAGCGCGGGAGGCGTCATGCCGCCGGCCGCGAACGCGGAGATTATGGCCGCGAAGTCAAGCGTTGAGTAGGTCGCAAAGAAGATCGCGATCGCCGCAAGCAGTGCGATGTCGCCAATTAGTATTATGGTGATCGTCTTCCTTGCCGCGTGGTTTGCGCTCTCCCTCTGGTTCCAAAAGCCGATCAGAAGGTAGCTGGTAACGCTAAGGAACTCCCAGGCGATGAAGAGCAGCAAAAAGCTGCCTGCAACTGAGAACGCAAGCATAGCCGCCTGGAAGGCGAGCAGCTCCACATAGAACCTCCTGTTGTCTGAGAGGACGTCCATGAATCCAAACGAGTAGAGCACAACAAGCGGCGCAATTATGGATACCAAGGCAAAGAGCAGCAGGTTGATAGGGAGCAGGCTCGCAGTCACGGCAAATGCCACTCCGCTGACGCTAAACCAGTCCACGTTCTGCGCGGCCCCCACCTGGCCCATCAGGACCGGGATGAACGCAAGGGGCGTCAGAGACCCTATCAGAGCCGCGATCCTCACAAGCCCCGAGGTTTTCCTGAGCAGAGCTATGGCCGCGATCGCCGCAAGCAGAGGCACCAAACTAAGCAATATTAACATATCATCCCTTCATCTGCATCAGCCTTCTAAGATCGAAGTCGCCGACCTTGTCCTTCATGTAAACGTAAAACGCGACCAGCGCGATTATCTCGACGCTAGCTACTGCCCAGATGCTCAGAAGTATCGGGAAGAACAAGCCGCTCGCGACTGAGTAGTCGAAGTAGCCCACCAGCGCGGCTATGCTGCCCGCGAATATCAGCTCGATTGACAGGATTGTGATCACAAAGTGCCTGCTGGCGGCAGTTCCCGCAAGCCCAATCGCTAGGAACGCGACGCCGGCCAGTACGAAATCGTATAACGGAAGCATCAAACCACTGTCTTAAGCGCCCTCTTTATCAGCATCACGCTGCCTATCCCGGCCGCGAACATCAAGAACACGATCGCCGCGATCATCCCAAACCCGCTGCCTATCGCAAGCACGATCTCATCGGACATGCTCGGGAGCGCCGAGAACTGCGCATTCGAGTTTATCGCCACCGCGTACATCATTATCCCCGCAAGAACCACAAACACGACGCTAAACAGCCTTGGGCTCACGTGCCTAAAGCCTATCTGCCCCTCGGCAGCCACTGCGACCACAAGGTACGTTGAGAGCCCCCCCACAAGCACCAGAAGCTGAAAGAGGGCGATCAGCGTCTGCCCGAGCATCAGTATGTATCCCGCCACGACCGCAAAGAGTATGGCAAGCGCAATCGAGGACTTGAAGAGGCTCCTTTGGCCCAAAACTGATACCGATGCAAGGATCCCTACCACGGTCAGAAGTACAAAGAGCGCAAGTTCAAGCAAATACTCACTCCAACTCCTCAGGTCTCTTTATCAGGCTCCTGCGGTCATACGCCTCAAGCTCGGTGTTCTTGGTGAGCACAAGGCATTTTGTGGGGCAGACCTCCTCGCAGAGCGCGCAGAAGAGGCACCTCTCAAGGTTGATCTGCGGAAACAGCTTGTTCCCGCGCTCGGTCTCCGACTCGACCATCACTATTGTCTGGTTCGGGCAGATGCGCGCGCAGGCGCTGCAGTTTATGCACGTCTTCATGTCAAGCCGGTGGATTCCGCGGTAGTTGTCAGGAAGGGACTGCCTCATTTCGGGATAGTCCAGCGTGAACTTGCTCTCAAGCGCCTTCTTTGCCGTCTCTACCAACGGGTTTGACATGCTATCACTAAACCTACTTCTGATAGATATTTATGCATATGCGAGAATATCAGATCATGGGGGCGAAGACGAGGGGAAAAGTGGCTGTGATCACATTTCCGGGCAGCAACTGCGACCGCGACATGGTAAGCGTGCTAAGGGACACCTTCAAGGTCGATGCGCAGCTTGTCTGGCACGAGGATCCGCTGCCAAAAGACCTGGTCGGGATAGTCCTGCCCGGCGGATTCACGTACGGGGACAGGCTCCGCTCGGGCGCAATAGCCTCCCACTCGCCAGTCATTGAGAAGATAAGAAAGTTTGCGGATGGGGGCATGCCCATACTTGGGGTGTGCAACGGATTCCAGATACTTACCGAGGCGCAGATACTCCCTGGCGCGCTGATCAGAAACGAATCGGTCACATTTGAGTGCGCAAGGGTGGAGATGGAGGTCAAAAACAACAAGACTCCATTCACCTCAGAACTAAAGGTCGGAGACAAGGTCCCAATCTCGATAGCAAACGGGGAGGGAAGGTACTACATAGACGCCAAGGGCCTTGAGGCTCTAAAGAAAAACAACCAGATTGTCTTCTCCTACAGCAACCACTCAAACGGCTCTATCGAGAACATCGCAGGCGTATGCAACGAAAGGGGCAATGTGGTCGGCCTCATGCCTCATCCTGAAAGGGCCGCCGATTCAATCCTAAATCCAGGAAAGAACCTGCCTGCCTCCCTGATCTTCAAATCCTTCCTCAAGGCAATCCGCTCCGATTAGATTATTCCCGCAGCGAGGACAAACGTCCACAGCAAATTGATTATGGCAAGCGGCACGAGCCAGACCCATCCTAGATGAAGTATCCTATCCAGCCTCATCCTGGGAGTTGTGGCCCTGAGCACCACTACGAAGATTGCGACAATCAGCACCTTTATGCCAAGCCACGCGTAGGGCGGCAGCACCGGGCCGTCCCAACCCCCGAGAAAGAGGAGGGTGACAAGCAGGCTGCCGAGGAAGACCCTTGTGTAGTCGATGAACAGCGAGATTGCGTAGAGCGGGGCTCCAACATCCGTTAGCCATCCCGCAATCAGCTCCGAATCCGCCTCCCTTAAGTCGAACGGCGGCCTCTCAAGCTCAGCAATCAGCGCGATGAAGAAGAGCACGAAGCCGAGCGGCATAAGTGCGATGAACCACCAGCTTGACTGCGCATTCACAATCTGCAAGAAGTCGAAGCTGTTTGCAAGTATCCCAACGCTTGCGATGACAAGGAAGAGAGGAATCTCATAGCTTATGAGGAGCAGCACAGACCTCTGCGCGCTGATCGATGAGAACTTGTTTCCGCTCGCCCATCCCGTGATGAATATCAGTATGGGTATGAATGAGATCAGCACAAAGGCGATTAGCACGCCGAGTGTTAGGTCGATCCCATAGAGTCCTGCCCCGTAAGGGAGTATCTCCACGATGAATGCGAATATCGCAGCGACCATCGGCAAGCTGGAGAGGAAGAGCATCCGATTCGCCCTTGCCGGGATTATGTTCTCCTTCGCAAAGAGCTTTATGAAGTCTGCGGCGTTCTGCAGCAGTCCGTACTTCCCCGTCCTCGTCGGGCCGTGCCTTAGGTGTATCCTTGCGACGAGCTTCCTCTCGATCCATCCGAAGATGTAGTCGAAGATTGTTATAAGCACCATTATCAGCGCGCCGAAGATGAGCGCAGCTATCGCGTAGTTGATGACGGGAGCGACTGCCGTGAAGCCCAATGTTGCCTCGATTCCGCTTATGATGTTTTGGAATATCATGGATCTACCTGTCTACATCCGCCATGACCGTGTCGACGCTTGCAAGTATCGGGAAGAGGTCCTGGAGCCTGTGCCCTTTCGGAAGGTGCTGAAGGATCGCGGTGTTGATGAATGATGGCGCCCTTATCGAAAGCCGATACGGCCTTTGCCCCTCGGTGACCATATACATCATCCCCTCTCCGCGCGGAAGCTCCCTTCTGACCATTACCTCCTTCTCCTTCGGCTGCGGCCCAATCAGCCTAATCGGCATTCCTATCGCATTGCCTTCCGGAATTATGTGAAGCGCCTCCCTAATCAGCCTTATGCTCTCCTTCATCTCGTTGATCCTAACCCTGTATCTTGCAAAGCAGTCTCCTCCGTTCTCAAACTGCGTGTTGAAGTGGAGCTTCTCGTAGACGTAGTACGGATAGCTCTCCCTTACGTCAAATTCAACCCCTGATCCCCTGAGCGTCGGCCCGGTCACCCCAAGGCTGATCGCCTCCTCCTTGCTCATGATTCCTATCCTCTTCATTCTCTCCATGAAGATTGGGTTTGACTCAAGGTACTCCTGGTACTCGCCGATCCTCTTCTCCAGATAATCAAGCGCCTTGTAGGCGTGCTTGTCGAATCCTGGCGCCATGTCGCGGTTTAGCCCCCCGAGCCTCTGGTTTACGTAGAACATTCTTCCGCCGGTCGCCTCCTCAAGCAGGCTGAGCACTATGTCTCTGTCCTTGAAGCACCACATAAAGACGCTAAAGAGCTGGCCGATGTCGTTGATCGCTGTCCCGAGCCAGAGCAGGTGGCTTGCGATCCTCTGCAGCTCAAGCTGGATGAGCCGCACATACTGCGCCCTCTCCTTGACCGCAATCCCAAGAGCCGCCTCAACCGTCGCGACGTAGAGCTCATCGTATGAAAGTGGCGCCACGTAATCTATCTTCTCCATGTAGGACGGGCTCTGCATGTACATCCTGGTCTCAACCAGCTTCTCCACCCCCCTGTGAAGGAACCCTATGTGCGGCTCTACCTTCCTCACCGTGTCCCCATCGAGCGTCACCACAAGCCTTAGCACCCCGTGCGTGCTCGGATGAACCGGGCCTATGTTTATCTTTGTCTCTCCCAAATCCTCACTTCAGCGGCTTGCCGATCCTTATCACGTTCTGGTCACCATCTTCCTTCTTGTCCCCCTCCCTGTACCTCTCAGCCCACTTAACCTCGTCCTTCATGCCTTCGTACGGCTTGCTCCATACGAAGCTCTTTCTCATCGGCGGATCCTTGCCGTCCCACTTCTCAAGAAGCAGCCTCCTGGCCTTCCTGCCGTCTATCTTTATCCCAAACATCTCGCTTAGCTCCCTCTCGTACCAGTCTGCCGCCAGATAGAGGTCGAGGACCGTGGGCACATGCGGGTTCTTTGTGGAGAGGTCAAAGCGTATCGTCTCCTCCCCTGAGTTGTCCAGGTTCCTCACGAAGTAGAGCACCTCTATTCTGTCATTGTAGTCAACAGCGGTGATCTTGACGAGGTATTTGTATCCCTCCTTGTACTTTTGCTCAAGCGTCTCGCGGAACTTCTCAGAGTTTATTTTCAACAATCTTACCACCGATCTTCTCCTGCAGCTTCATGAG
>JAGWHA010000032.1 GCA_028867095.1 Microcaldota archaeon
AGACCCTCTTTATCTGCAGGATAAAGACCTGAATCAGTTTTTTATATTTGGATTCTCTATGTTTTTCCATCGTATCGCCAAAAATACGATGCGGCAGAGGGTTTTAACACCTTCTGCCGTCCTTTGAATAGAGGAATTCTACAGAACCCCAAAATTTGCTTTCTGGCAGGTAACAAATTGCACAGGGGCTAGATAGGCTATAAATATCTTGACTAGGCATAGCATATGGGGGCTGATTATGGCTGTTTTGGACCTATCATGGACTGAAAAGTACCGACCGACTAAGCTAGCGGACGTGATAGGCCAGAGCGCGATTGTCGAGAGGCTTCAGACCTTCGTTGACGCAAAGAGCTTCCCGAACATGATATTCTCTGGCACTGCGGGAGTCGGCAAGACCACCTGCGCGATCGCGATGGCAAAGGAGCTCTACAAGGAGAAGATAAATGAGGCGTTCCTAGAATTAAACGCAAGCGTGACTCCAGATACGCCAATACTCATAAAATATGGGGGGAATGTTGAAAGGACCACAATGGGCGAACTTGCATCTAGGCACTTCGCTTCCAAAGATGAAAAATACGCCTATCCATATGGAGTTGAGATACTATCAATAGATAAAACGGATCTTAAAGTCAAATTCATGCCTGTTGAAAATATATCCAGACACAGTGTGGATAGAGTTCTTGATATAAAGGTAGAAGGAGGTAGTGTAAGCATCACAGAAAGCCACTCGGCGATAATTATAAATGAGAAGGGCGAGCTACAGAGCATAAAGGCTTCGGAACTTAAAGATGGCGACCTTCTGATAACCTTTAACACGGTATTAAATTCAGATAACGATGATATTGACTTGTCGGAATATGCGCCAAACCAGTTCATACACGTAACCTCCGGAAGACAAGATAGGCTTATGCGAAATCCTAAGGTTAAGACAGTATTGAATACCATGACAGTTACTCCAGACCTTGCATGGTTGTTTGGAAGTTACACTGCAGAGGGAGCAATAGGATTCAGAGGTAATACCAGCGGTGTTGCCGTGTTTACTTACGCGTATCCAAAGGAATCTGAAATATCAGCAAAATCAGCCTCGATTATCTCACAGATTGGTTTTCCAAGCCATGAGCATATAATAAAATCCGGCTCAAGCAACAGATGGTCAGCTGTACAGTTGACTGTCTCCTCCACACAACTTGCTAGATTTATCAGGAGCAAGTTCTATCAAACCTCATCGAAGAGTAAGAATGCCCATAGCAAAAAAATACCAGGCTTCATATTTAGCACGCCGAAGGAACACAGGCACGCGTTCCTACAAGGGTATATGGGAGATGCTTCAGGTGTATGGGGAAAGAGTTATATCAGATACGCCTCAGTATCCGCAGGTCTTCTAATAGATGTGATCTGGCTTGCCAGAATATCGGGACTTGAAAGTCGGCTATTTAACAGAGAAGCGAGAATTGCGTGGTATGGTAGGGACGCCACTTACACTAGAAGCAATCTCCTACCAATGCAGCCTGTAGAAAAGCTGTTTTGCAGCATAAAAGACGTAGGATTTAACTGGAGATATGGAATGAGGCACCAACTATATAATAAAAAAGCGGTTAGGATAAAAAGGGAATCGGTAAAAGAGTTGCTGAATAAAATTGAGGGCGATGCGCTCTCTGAAGAAAGTGCTTTAATCTCAGAAAATATTAGTAAATTAGCAAATTCGGATATATCTGTGCTTAAGATTACAGGGATATCACCTAGAGATTACAAAGGTTATGTGTACGACGTTTCGGTGCCTGGTAGCGAAATGTTTTGGGGAGGAACCATTCCGATATTACTGCATAACAGCGATACACGTGGCATCGATGTTATAAGAGGCAAGGTGAAGGAGTTCGCGAGGACTATCGCTCTTTCCGGAGACATGATAAAGATAATCTTCCTTGACGAGGCCGACGCGCTCACACCTGAGGCGCAGCACGCGCTGAGGAGGACAATGGAGAAGTACAGCGCAACGACCCGCTTCATACTCAGCGCAAACTACGCAAGCAAGATAATCGAGCCGATACAGAGCAGGTGCGTGGTGCTGAGGTTCAAGCCCCTCAACGAGGAGGACATGAGAAAGTATATCAAGAGGGTCGGGAAGGGCGAGGGAATAGAGGTCGATGAGAAGGCGGTTGAGGCGCTTTTGTATGTCAGCGAAGGGGACCTGAGAAAGCTGACCAACATACTTCAGAGCGCGGGATTCAGCAGAAAGAAGGTCACTGACAAGGAGATATACGACATAGCGGCGCGTGCAAGGCCAAAGGAGGTTGCGGTGATGCTCAGATGCGCGCTCTCGGGAGATTTTATGAAGGCGCGAGACGAATTAAACCAGCTTGTTCTCTCCTATGGAATGAGCGGTGAGGACATACTGCTTCAGTGCTACAGGGAGGCGCTCACCCTTGACGTTCCTGACAAGGTAAGGCTCAAGCTGATAAGCGCAATCGGCGACTACAACTTCAGGATAGTTGAGGGAGCAAACGACAGGATACAGCTGGAGGCGATGCTCGCAAGGTTCGCGCTCCTTGAAAAGGAAAAAGCTTGATTTGATGAGGAAAGTTGTGGATAGGGAGAACAATCTTGAAGGACTTACGACAGTCGAGAAGGTAAAGGAGCTTCTGAGGACCAAGACCACAAACGAGATTGCAAAGATACTCGGGCTTTCGAACGGTGGCCTATCAAAGTTTACAGATGTGATTCATGCTGAGGCAATAAGAAACGGAAAGGAAAGGGACGCCGCGCCAGCGGATGTGGACGCTTTCAAGCTTGTAAGAGATAGATTCAAGGACCGACAAGGAGATTAGTGCTAATTTTTCCTGGCAAAGACAAGATAGGCTGTGTGCCAAAGGCCCGTGTTTGTCGGGCGCATTCCCTCTTTTCTAACTAACATCTCCCTGACCACCACCTCTATTGTGTGGACCTCTACAAACTTGAGCGTGTTGAGCTTCTTTACAAAGCTCTTCACCTGCTCCATGTTCGGCAGGTATCCGACAACCATCCCATCCGCCTTGAGAGCCTTCTTCGCATTGGCAAGAGCCTTCTCGGATCCCGGCAGGTCGAGAACTATCACATCTGCGTTCTTTGCCGGAATCTTCTTTGTCACATCCGCCTTTTTTATAACAAGGTTGTCAATGCCCAGCATCGCCTTGTTCCTCTCGGCTATTGCGATGAAGTCCTCCCGTAGATCGTAGCTGTAAACCTTCTTTGCGATCTTTGCAAGGGAGACTGCGAGCCATCCGCTTCCGGTTCCCGCATCAATGCATACGCTCTCCTTGTTCACGCCCGCGTAGGCGATTATCATTCCGATGTCCTTTGGGAGTATTACCTGCGGCCCCCTCCTTAGCTTTCTGTACATTTTTGGATAGATGAACATCGACATATTCTCACTTTGTCTTTTTGGCTTTGGAGGTTTTAGGCTTTTCCTTTGCGGCGCTCTTTCTCGGAGCCCTCGGCTTCCTCACTTTCGGAGCCTCTGCCCCCACTTTTTCGGACTTGAGCTGCGCTGCGGTCTTTATTGGTACGGCTTCTTTCTCCTCAGCAGGCTTTGGCTTTCCCCAATCCGCCTTGGTGACGCAGTTTGGATCAAGGTCCATCTCAAATGGCCTCTTTCCCTTCCTGAATACCTTTACAAATGGAGTGCGGCACTTCTCGCATACCTTCTTTGTCGGGACGATCTTCGCGTATTGGGGAAGAGGATATGCGGTGTTGCAGTTCGGCCAGTTTGCGCACGATACAAACTGCTTTCCAATCTTTGATCTCTTGATCACAAGGTTGCCTCCGTCTGTCGGGCACTTGCCCAGCACATCAGCCATCTCGCTCTCCTCGAGCCCCTTTGAGAGCGCGGTGCCGATCTGCTTCTCGTTTGCCTTGAACTTTGCTATCAGCCTCTGGATGATCTCCTTCCCCTCATTTATCACATCGCTCTCTGCAATGGTCCCCTTCATTATCTTCTCCATGTCCGAGTCAAGCTGCTTTGTGAGGTCCTCCTCGACTATGTCTGGACAGTAGCTGTGCAGCGCATTGTAGACGCTTAGGCCATAGTTTGTGACTTCGATGAACGCCCCCTTCACGTATCCTCTCTTGAATAGGGTCTCGATGACCTCTGCTCTGGTCGCCTTCGTTCCAAGCTCCTTTCGCTCCAGCAGAGCAATGAGGCTTGCCTTTGAGTATCTTGAAGGTGGCTTTGTCTGGGATTCCTTGGAGGCGATCTTCTCCGCCTTTATCTTCTCAGCGGCCTCAAAGACCGGCATTTCTACGTCCTCTGCCCTAAAGTACGGCGCGTAGAGATCGATCCAGGCCTTTTCCTTGTAGAGCTTCCCCTGTGCCGCGTATTTCTCGCCGCTTGCGTCAAGGACCACCGTTGTGAGCTCCGACTTTGCGTAGTTCCCAAAGCAGGAGAGGAACCTCTTTACTATCAGATCGTACACGCTCTCCTCCTCTGCGCCCAGGCCCTTTGGCATCACGCCTGTCGGGAAGATTGCGGGGTGTGCCTCGTCGGTCTTTGCGCCCTCGTTGGGCCTGAACATCTTTGCATTCATCAGGTACTCTGCGGCCTTTTTGTACTTCTCGTTATTTGCGAGCTCCGCGATTATCTTCGGAAGGTTTAGCGTGTATGGGAGCTTCTGCGATGAGGTCCTCGGATATGAGGTGTATGCCTTCTCGTATAGGGACTGTGCGATCTGGAGAGTCCTTGACGGATCAATCTTGAATGCCTTGCTCGCCTCGACCTGCAGCGACGTGAGGTCGAACGGGGGGTAGGGGCGGATCAGGTTCTCTTTCTTGTCCACTTTTTCGACGACAATCTCAGCCTGCTTTGTTGTCGCAAGAATCTTTTCCGCAGACTCCTTGTCAAATATGCTTCCCTTCGTGTTTGAGAACTCCGTCCCCTTTGCCTTTAGGAAGACCTGCCAGAGTGGCTTTGAGACAAAGTTCTTTATCTCATTCTCCCTCTCCGCGACAATCGCAAGCGTCGGACCCTGAACCCTTCCGATGCTGATTATCTTCTTTATCCCGGTTGTGAGCAGCGCGTGCATGAGCGCCCTGCTCATGTTGATGCCCCACATCCAGTCAAGGCTGTGCCTTGCCTCGCCGGCGCTGAAGTTGTTTGCATCGAACTCCGTGACGTTCTTGTATGCCTCGAGTATGTCAGGCCTCGTCGTGGTCGAGAATCGCATCCGCTTCACGTTCGAATCGCCCACCGCGGAGTTAACGTTTCCGCTCGTGACAAACTTTATTATGTTTGTCCCGATGACAGTCCCCTCTATGTCATAGTCGCAGGCGTTTATGAATGCTGTGCACTTCTTTGCGATTATCTCGATCGTGTCAAGGTACTTCTTTGTGAAATAAGAGGAGGGATTCTGCTTGTATGAGGGGACCCACTCTATGCTAAAGACCGGGAATCCTGAGGCGCCCTCCTTTTGGCGGATTGTGAATAGGTGTCCTGCTGCGGCCACGATGTAGAGCGTATCGCCATCGCTCATCACCTCGTAATAGGGGACCCCGTTGACCGTCTTTCTTTGGGGGTAGCCGCTCTCGCTAAAAGCCATCGCTATTGTGAGCGCAACGCTAGGCTTTTCCGCAATGATTAGCTTGTTCATTCAACCAGCTACTTTTTTGCCTTCCTTGCAGGCTGCTCCTGCTCGGTCTTGGAGAGATAATAGTTTATATAGAATCCGAGCGCGACTGCGATCACGGCCACTATGTAGAAGATCGCGCTTCCTCCGGTCACTATGAATGTGCCGATTGAGATTGCGCTGAGCGCGACTATCCCAAGCGCTAGGCCAATCGCGAGCTTCTCCTTGCTTGAAAAATCTGGCATGCTCCAACCTTTAAGGATATTCTTACAAAACTCTAAATAGTCTTCGAAGGCATAAGGATTTACAAGCCAGTGCAATCCCATGCTCGATCTCCTCTACATAATTGTCCTGACACTGATCTCCGCGCTGATGATAGCCTACGCGCAGTACAACTTCAAGAAGGAGATGCCCAAGTTCGAGATGACGATAAAGGGCATAAAGTCCATACTG
Organism: Microcaldota archaeon; assembly: GCA_028867095.1. The sequence goes on from JAGWHA010000032.1 coordinate 6,048, forward strand.
CACAACAGGGGGATACTTTTCGGGATGGTCGTCTACATCATCAGCCTTGGGATCTACCTTGTCGCGCTGAGCCTGGGGCAGCTCTCGATTGTGTACCCGATATTTGCCAGCGTCTTCATCTTCGTGATGCTAGTGTCCAGGCAGATGCTCCGCGAGCTTGTGAGCCCGGTCAGGATGCTTGGGGTCGGATTGATAGTCCTTGGGATAGTGCTCACCGCGCTGACGTTTGGGATGTGAATGGGGACAGCAAACAACACCAAGATCGCCTTTGCGCTTGTCCTGGTAGTGAGCACGCTGCTGGGCGCATTGGGCCAGCTCTCCTTTAAGATAGGGGTCTCATCTTCCACCCTGACGATGATGGCGCTCTACGTCCTGCTCGGCTTCGTGGTGTACGGAATCTCGACGATACTCTATTTCTACATCCTTGGGAGGACGCACCTTAGCTGGGCATACAGCTTCGGCGGCCTCAGCTACATCTTCACGACGATACTCGCGCTCAGCGTCCTTGGCGAGGGAATACCGCTCCTCAGATGGGCGGGGGTACTGGTCATAGCGCTCGGGGTCGCGCTGATAGGGGTCAGCTAGCAATTAGACGAACATACAAAAATGCTTAAAAAGGGGCTTTGCCCTTTATTACCATGGCAATTGCACAGAAGGAGGACACGGCCCAGGTCATCAGGGAGCTGGTCAAGTCGATCCAGCTCAACACCGAGTCCAAAAGAAAGAGCCTCAACGAGGAGGAGGTGGCAAATTTCCAAAAGCACTTCGGCAAGATTTGGGGCCAACTGAGCATCAGAGACTATGAGTGGCTGACAAGCTACCCGAACTTCAACGTGAGGATCACCATCGCCCAGAGCGAGGATGCGGTAAAGTTCATACAGGCAAACAGCAGGAAGATGATAATCAGGATGGCCGAGGACATGCTCTCCCAGGTGCGGGAGGCCTTGTCAAATAGGGCATGCATCCCCCAGGACGTGAGGCTTTATGCCCGGGGGAAGGAGGAGTGCAGGGACAGGGCGAAGGCATGGGCGATGTACTAGGGGCTCATCTCGTTATGGCGTATCCCCTGACCTGCTCGTAGAGCGCCTTTGCCTCCTTGTTCTTCTCGAAGTGCTCCCTCACGGGCCGGATCTTCTTTTCCAGTTCCGCAGCGACAAAGCCCTTTAGGTCCATCGGGTGGAGCTTGCCTGCTTCGTAGATTTTTGTTAGTTCGTGGAAGTTTGCTGCTTCTATGTTGCCTCCGAATTTCTCAGGGCGCTCGATTGTTATAGGGTC
>JAGWHA010000033.1 GCA_028867095.1 Microcaldota archaeon
AGTTGACGAGGAGGGAGGATACAACCTCGACTTCCACAAGATCTTATAGGGATCTAATCTGAGACCCAGAAGGGATATTAACCTTAAATCCCAACACCAACCATGGCTATCTACTCAGTTGTGATAAAGCCGAATGCCGCTCTTTCTGAGAGAATGATGCGTCTGATGCGGAAGCTCAAGGCGCAGTACGGTATCTCAAGGGCGCTTGACGACCCAAAGGGCCCGCACATCTCGATCCTATATGCCGGTGAGGTCGAATTCGAGGCAGACTCACTTGAGAAGATGCGTGAGATATGCAGAAGATACAAACCAATCAAGCTCAGCGTAAACGGAATCGGCTACTTCATGAAGCGAATGGGCAAGACAAGAAACTATGTTGTTTATCTAAGGCCATCTTGCCCAAAACAGCTTCTCAGGCTGTACAAAGAGCTAAAGCTCTCGTTTAGGGAAAGAAACTCTACAGGTCATCACTTCTTCCCACACTTCTCAATAGCAAGGACCGACATAGATAAGAAGATCTTCTACTCGATATTAAAGAATTACGGCAATCTCGATTTCAAGGCCAAGTTTATGGTGAACCACCTCTATCTCTGCACCTATAAGGGAAAAGGGAGGCCAAAGAAGTGGAAGTTTACAAGTATTCCACTTGGCAAATAAAAAACAATAATTTTTTCGAAGAGTTTTTATAACTTTGAGCCAATTTTTATCATGTCAAATAAATAAAAAAGTTAAACTAATAGTTAAACTTAAATATCTGATTGCATGAATGAAATTATGCAGGAAACAATGGTTAAGACCCGGAGGCTCGGAGGATCTCTCTTTGTTAGGATACCCAAGAAGATTGCGGACAAAGAGGGCATAATTGCTGGTGAGATTATAACCATAAAAGTTACCAAGAAAAAAAGGGACTGGTTTGGCGCTTTGAAGGGTGTTGGCCCATTCACAAAGGAGGACGAGTTTGATGAAAAGGTACGTGATTGATGCTTGGGCTTGGTTGGAATACCTTGAAGGCAGGACTATGGGGCAGGAAGTTAGAAGACGAATTAAAAACGCGGAATTATTTACCAGTGCCGTAACTGTGACGGAAGTGGTATCAAAGGTACATAAAACTGGCGGAGATGTTGACACTGCATATAGTGCAATCACATCGATGTCTCAAATAGCAACAGTTAATGAGGCATTTGCAAAAAAGGTGGGGCTATTGCACGGAAGCATCAAGAGATCAAGGCCAAACTTCAGCTTTGGGGATGCCTTTACGCTTCAGACCGCCATGGATTTGCACGCAAAGGTGCTAACAGGCGATCAGGATTTCAAAGGAATGCGGGATGCAGAACTGCTCAAGTAATTAAGTCCTCCTTAGAAATGAATATTAATCCCTTATGCCAATCCTAAATAATGGAGAAGGCGTCGAAGGATGAGATGAAGGAGATAGTGCGCTCAATTCTTGGGAAGGGCTATTTGATGAGCCTTGCGACCTCAGATGGGGATGGGCCGTGGATCTCAGAGATCGTGTACGTGAGCGATTCCGACCTAAACATCTACTGGATCTCAAACACCGAGTCCCGCCACTCAAAGGCGCTGCTTGGCAACCCGATGGTTGCAGGCGCGATAACTATAAGCGATAGGCCCCAGCAGCCGACCGAGGCGGTGCAGATATCCGGAATCGCGCAGATGATCGAGGGCGAGTTCCCTGAGCTTGCAAGGATGCGCACAGAGAAGATGAAGTTCGACTCGCCCATAGATGAGAACCAGCTGCTTGCATACAACGACAAGCGCTACGGTGGGAAGCACTGCTGGTTCAAGATGACCCCGATAAAGATGGACATACTCTACAAGCAGAGGTTCGGGGACGACAAGGCAATACTTGAAATCTAACCCTTGTTTGCGAGCGCGCCTCGCTTAGTAGACCGGCTTCCTTGAGCGCATCCTTGCCTTCACAAACTGCTCAAAGGTCTTATCCAAGTCTATCTTATTCGCATCCATTCCTGAGAAGACAGTCGGGTTTTTTGAGACAAAGAGCGAGACCTTTAGATCTATGTCCTTGTAGAGATCATTGAATTTCGCAAGGTCTGCCTTGTGCCTTGATATCTCGCTGTAGTAGTTTATCTTGTTTTGTATTGGAACGATTCCGTTTTTATTTGTCTGCTCGACCAGCTCATCCCCTTCATAGACCTTGGAGTAGTAGTGAAAAAGAGACTCGGAGCTGTTCATGTTGTTTGCCATCCGATTAAGCGTGTAGAAAAGGGTGTCGTATATCTTGGCTGCAGGGGTGTTTGGCTTGTACTGCCCTGTCATTTTTATCTTCTGAACTACGTGAGCAAGTGACCTGATTGTTGCCTTAAAATCGTCAGGGTCTCTGCTATTTCTGTCCCAGACCCCTTTTCCAAGAATCTTATTGACCGACTCATTCATTTTATTTACCACTCTTGTAGCTCTCTGGAAATAGAAGTGGCTCTCCTTCACGTGCTGTTCCCATAGCTCGCTAAGTTTGCCTGAAGCGGAGAGGGAGTAGGCAGACTCCATGCTGAGAATGATCTTTTCATCTTCGTCAAGCTTTTTCATGTCAGAATTAAGCGAAGCTGATAGCGTGTTGAGCTTCCCCGTTATGTCCTGTGGAACTTCAGACAAAAATCCTTCGAGGCCAAAACCTTTTTCTTCCCTACAAAGTTTCTGCAGTGAACGCAGGTCCTCCTTTAGTTCCTTTAGTATACCCTGCATCTTCTTGTGCTCGTTGCTTATCCCGCGGGCATAGTCCCTTAATCCTTCGTAGTATCTTGATATCTCTTTTACCCCAAGTTCGCTAAAGTGGTCTATCGCCTTCTTTGAGTCAAGCTCCCCAGACCTTAGCACCTGCTTTCCAAACTCCTTGTCCATGAATATCTTTGGCTCGATCCTTGCGTTGTTTGCCTCAATCTGCTTTATCAGAAACTTGAGCAGCCTTGGGTTGTCCGCAAGCACCTTGTCCTTCTCTCTTATTGCCTCCCCGAAAAGCACCCCAAGCCCGTAGAACTCAAGGTTGCCCTTTAGCAGGGCGTAGGTCTTTCCATAGAACTCGTTGCTAAGCGTCACCTCGTCCTTGTTTGTGGATCCTGTCCTGCCAAGTCCCATCTTTGGCATCTTGTAGACAAGGTCCCCCCTCCCGACCTTCTCAAGTATCTTGGTCTCAAAGGTTGAGATGAAGGTTGCGTGTGTTATGTCCGAGACGTAAAAGAAGAGCTTTGTGCCCTGGCTCTGGTAGATTCTTGCCCTCTCCTCGATTCCCTTTGCGAGGTTGACTGCCTTGCCCTCAACCAGTGCGGATGAGTAGTATGCCATGTCATCCATGCAGACAACCACCTTCTTTCCATCCGCCCCGTTCACGTTGAATATCTCCTTGAACTCCTCCGCCTCTGCGTCGTACCTGAGGTACACTACCCCGTCTATGTTCTTTTTGAGCAGATTGTCAAGCAGGAAGATGCTCAGCGCAGTGGACTTGCCGACCCCTTTCTCCCCGTAGAGGCTCACCACTCTCTTTGACTTCGGGCCCATCTCGGAGACGCCTCTTATGATCGAGTTGAGCTTCTCCACGTTGTAGTCGCGCGTCGCAAGGAAGAGCTCGGCTATCTGCCTTATCTCCTTTTTGCCCTTGCTGTTGTAGAGCGCAAATGCGCTCTCCTCTCCCTTAAGCGAGGCAAGCAGGGCCTCAAGTTCATTTAGCTCCATCCGGCATCCTCACCATGATGTTGCCCTGGCCATTTTTATAGATTCCTCATTATTTGTTTTGTCGCGCTCCCTCATCCAAGCAGCTTGCCCAGCGATTCCGCTATGATTTGCGCGACGCCGATCCTTGCAACAGGGTTTGGTATCGTGTCGGTCGCCACGATCTCCGTTGCCCCGGCAGCCCTTAGCCTGTCAAGCGAGTCGCCCAGAAACCCGCCATGGACGCATGCGACCACGATCTTTTCCACATTATTCAATCTCAGGTGCTCCACCACCGGAATCGCCGTCGACCCTCCGAAGATCATGTCGTCCACCACGATTGCTGACTTGAACTTACCTTTTGAGAGCGCCGAATCCAGCTCCGCGAAATTGAGGCTGACCTCTCCGGTTTCCCTGTCCCTGTGCTTCTCTATTGCCGCGAAGCTTGCCTTTAGGATTCCTGCTACGGATTTCGCCCTGGCGGAGGCGTTGTAATCCGGAGCTATGACCAAGGCATCCGATTCGTTCCCTTTGGCGCCAAGGCCCTGCCCGAGAAGGTAATCTGCTATCGGCGCTGATGCATCCAGGCTCTGCGCCCTGATTCTGCCGCAGTACTTTAGCGCCTCCCCGCTGTGTATGTCTACCGTCAGCAGGCTGCTTAGCCCTGCTGCCTCCAATAGCTCCAGCACCGCCTTGATGCTTATGATGTCCCTGCCCTCGCTGTCGAACCGCTTGTCCTGCCTTGCATAGGACAGATACGGCACGACGGCGGTGACGCTCCTTGCGCCGAACTCCCTTGCGGTCTTGACCATGAAGAGCAGCTCGAGTATCCTCTTGTCCTGCGAGGGGAAGGTCGTCTGGACTATGACGGCATCCTCCCCGTCCAGCCTACTGGTCGGGAACTTTATGTAGGAATCGCCGTCGCCAAAGAGCTTGCAATCGACCTGAGCGCTTTTGGCGCCCAGTATCTCTGCAATCCGCTCCTCAAGGCCCCAGGACGCGGGCCCTCCTATGATCATCATGGCAACAGCGATTCAATATTGTAGGCTAGATTATTAATGATTCCCCACTCAAATCCCATATGGGGATGCAATGGTCAAAGACGGAAATTCAAGCGGTCCGGTGGAGATAGAGGCGGGAAGGGTGACGCTCAAGGGGGACCTTACAATACCCAAGGGCGCTGGCGGCCTTGTGCTCTTTGCGCACGGCAGCGGAAGCGGCAGGCACAGCCCGCGCAACAGGTTCGTGGCAGGCGAGCTAAACAAGAGGGGCATAGCCACGCTGCTCTTCGACCTGCTCACAGAGGAGGAGGAAGTGGAGGACATGGCGAGCGCGCAGCTGCGCTTCAACATCCCGATGCTCACAAAGAGGCTTGCGGGCGCAACAGAGTGGGCGCTTGCAAATCCAAAGACCTCCAAGCTGAAGATCGGCTATTTCGGAGCAAGCACCGGTGCGGCAGCCGCGATAATGGCCGCGGCCGAAAAGCCCAAGGCAGTAGCGGCGGTAGTCTCAAGGGGAGGCAGGCCTGATCTTGCCGCCGAGGTGCTGCCCACGATAAGGTGCCCGATCCTGCTCATAGTCGGCGGGGATGACGAGATGGTGATAGAGCTCAACAGGCTCGCGTTTGAAAAGATCAAGTCCGAGCGCAAGAAGCTGCTTATAGTCGCAGGCGCCACGCACCTCTTTGAGGAGAAGGGGAAGCTCGAGGAGGTGGCGCAGTACGCCTGCGAGTGGTTCTTGCAGTACCTTGGGGGTGCGAAGGGCAGATGATATTTAGGGACAGGGAGGATGCGGCCGCGCAGCTTGCTGCCAAGCTGAAGGCAATGAGGCTTAAGGACCCGATCATCATGGCGATCCCAAGGGGAGGGGTGATAACTGGAGAGGTGATCGCAAGGGCGCTTGGCGCGAGGCTCGATGTGATTGTCTCAAGGAAGGTCGGCGCACCAGGCAATCCCGAGCTTGCGATCGGGGCGGTAGCCCCTGACGGCGCCTTCTTCCCAAACCGCGAGGCGCTCATTGCGCTTGGCATACCCGAGGAGTTCGCAAGGCGCGCAGCGGCAATAGTGTCTGAGGAGGTGGAGCGCAGGCTGGAGAGGTTCCGCGGAAGCAAGAAATACGACCTCAAGGGAAGGACGATCGTGATTGTGGATGACGGGATAGCAACCGGCGCGACGATGTTCGCTGCGGTTGAGTGGGCAGGGAGGCAGTCCCCCAAGAGGCTGATAGTCGCAGTGCCAGTCGGTCCGAAGGAGACGCTAGAGAGGCTCTCGGGGCTCGCCGAGGTTGTCGCGCTGCAATCGCCTACCCTCTTTATGGCTGTTGGGGAGTTCTACACCCTCTTCGACCAGGTGGCTGACGAGAGGGTTGTGGAGATAATGAGAAGCCATGGGTATGCCCTAAAGCCGTGAACTCAGCGCAAGCAAATTCATTCCGCGCATCCATGGATGGATCATGAGCGCATGCGGCCGCGCGCCTTGCCGCTATGCCCCGAAGATGATGGGCCCCCTGCGCCTGGGCCTTGAAATGGCGCAGCGCTTGCCCTTCAGGATTCCTCCTCGGACTCGCTCTCCGCTTCAGCGATGGCGAACTCCTCTGGCTCCTTCTCCCCCTCTCCGCCCTGGCCGCGGGTGCTAAGGATCTCGCCTAGGATGTCGATTAGGTAGTTGGCGTTCTTCATTATGTCGTTGTCTGTCACTATCCCGACCAGCTTCTTTTTCTCCTTGTCGACGACGCACAGCCTCTTGACTCTGTACTCGACCATCGTCCTCGCCGCCTCCTCCAATGTCTCGTCCTCCCCTATGAACTTGAGGGGCTTGCTCATGAGGTTCCTTGCCTTCAGGGTGTATAGCGTGCCCTTCATCTTCTTCTCCGCAAACCTCCTGACTATGTCCCCCTGCGTTATGATCCCCTCAGCCTTCTTTGCCCTGTTTAGCACAACCACCGACCCTATCCTGTATTTTTGCATCTTCTGCGCGACGCCCTTTATGTCCTCCCCCTCGCCTGCGGTTATGACCGGATAGCTCATTATCTCGTATACCCTCAGCATTTGTTTGTCCTTGACCATGCAATCCCAATCTAACATGACTCTGGCAAGATATATAATTTGCGCCCGGGCTCATTTGTGCGGATCGCTCTTTGCCTCTGCCCAACCACATTGGACTCGGCTCGGCCGCCCCTACGTCCCAAGCGCAGCTCCGCAACTGCGGCAGAACCTTGAGAGGGCAGACTCCCTTGCGCCGCACGTCCTGCAGAACATCGGGGCCGCCTGCTCCTCGACATCGCTTGTGTCGCTCTGCGGCCGATCGCCTGCCGCGTCCATCAGCTTCTGGTTCAAGAACTTCGCGAACTCCGCGGCCTCCCTGGCGCGCAGGCCCTCTATCACCCCCTCCGCCTTGCCCTCCTTTAGCACCTTGCCCTTGTCGACCCCGAGGATGTTTAGGTGGAGCGAGGAGGACATTATTCCGTGCTCTATCCTGACGCTTGTTATCCTGCGGTAGGGTATTATCTCGTAGTACTTGCGCAGGCCCATCGCGGTCCTGTAGATTATGACGAGCCTCTTGTC
>JAGWHA010000034.1 GCA_028867095.1 Microcaldota archaeon
GCACCCCAAGGCGTTCACACTTCTTGGGATACTCAAGGAGAACAATGCAAAAAGCGCGATTGTCTTCGTGCAGTACCGCTCGACAATCAAGATGATCGCGGGCCTGCTCAACGCAAACGGCATTTCCGCAAGGGCATTTGTGGGCAAGAAGGGGGGGATCACCCAGGAGCAGCAGAAGATGACGATATCCGATTTCCGAAACGGGAAGTTCAGGGTGCTTGTCTCCAGCTCTATCGGGGAGGAGGGGCTGGACATCCCGACAGTCGACCTTGTCGTGTTCTACGAGCCGATCGCAAGCGAGATAAGAAACATCCAGCGAAGGGGGAGGACGGGAAGGCTCTACAGTGGCGACGTCTACCTGCTTGTCACGCGCGGCACAAAGGACCAGATCTACCTTCTCGTCTCTCGGCAGAGGGAGAGGAAGATGCTTGAGGCCGTAAGCAAGCTAAAGGGCGAGCTAAAGGCAAAGCAGGAGGGGATCGGATCCCAGAAAAGGCTGTTGTAAACAAGCATACAGGAATCTATTTAAGTGCCCCATCAGGAATTTATACGTGGCATTATGCTGAACTCTGGCAGGACAAAAGTTTCGCGCGCAGGCGACCTGGAGGCATGCGACGCCATCCAGTTGAACAAGGAGATACAGGACACTATGGATAGGCTCATCGCGCTCACAAATTCGCCAACCGGCTACATGAGGCAGTATGCCCTCGTGTTCGGCAAGATGTCAAAGCTGATCTCCCAGATCGAGCCGCTGAGGGCCGGGGCGGAATGCGAAAACAAGATGAGCGAGTGGGAGCGCAGGGTTTTCGGCGTCTTTATAAAAAAGCTCTCTGAGAGGGGAAGCGGAATCGTGGAGGGCGAGGTGCTGCCTCTCGGCGCCGTCATGAAAGAGGTTGACTACAGGTACGGGATCGGGCTTAGCGCCGCGAATCTGTGCATGGACCTTCTTGCTCGAAGGGGCCTGGTGGAGGACCTCTCCAAAAAGAGGTTTTATGAGCTGATTAGAATGGACGGAAGGGCTGAGGAGCCCCAAGTGCCATCCGGATTTGCAACAGTGCTCACAAGGGTCGGCGCTCACTATGCGAAAGCGTTAGTCTCAAAAGGATCGCTGCCGTGATTTCTCCCTGGAAATGCGCTATTTTATGGAAAGGGAGGCAGCTTTATATATCAGAAAAATCACAAAGCTATTCACAGGGAAGAGTGGGGATTAGATGGGGAGTTCAAAAAAATCTGCTAGCGCAAGCTCTGCGGAGGAGATCGAGACGATGCTCTTTGGGGAGGGCCTTGAGAGATCCTTCACAAGCGACGAGCTGGCAAGAGCGATAAGGGAGAAGAGGTCTGCATCATTGGTCGAGCAGCTCAAGGAGTACGCTGGCGAGTTCCCGCAGAGCAGGGAGACGATAATCTGCGCCTTCGACAAGTATCTAATGGGGAGCGAATGCGCAAGGCTGGCAAGGGCGGTGAAAAAGGGCCTATCGGAGATAGTGGCGATCAACATGGTGGAGGCGCTGGGCGTCGATTAGACGGTAGGCGATTTAGGCACTGGGGCCTCGACTTAACCCGGGAAGAGATGTAGCAGCAAGGGTTATATTGCTTGATTGAAGATACTCCTTGTTGCTTTGCATGCAAGGGACGAACACCATTTGGGCGATCCTGCTCTTATTGGCCGCGATCTTCACGGCCGCCTCAGCGCAATCCTTCACAGTCACATCGGACCTCAGCGCAAGCTCCTCCCCCACAGTCAGCGTGCAGGTTGCGCAGACAAACGGATACAACGCATCGATAGACGCGCAGGTGCATCTTGCCGCGGGCGCATCGATCGACTACTCCTTCTCGGAGATAGACTGGGGGGACGGCTCCTTCACAAGAGGGACCGCGATCTCCACGCCCCAGGGGGAGTCGCACACCTACCCAAAGACCTCCACAAGATGCAGCAGCTCAGGCAGCAGGTGCGCATACACCCTCACCCTTCTGATAACCGACAGCAAGGCTGCTAGCGCCACAGGGACGACGTATGTCTCCATGCCCATCTCATCCCAATACCCCTCCGGCGGCCCATCAGGCACTTCAACCACCACGTCAACAACGACAGTTTCGCCAGCAACCACAACCGCCAATCCGCAAACGGGCACTGGAGGCGCATCAGCAGGCGCGCAGCCGCTGCAAAGCACGCTCTGCGGGATAGTGGCCCTTCTCAATATGGTGCTCTACACCCTTGCGCTTGCGCTCTTTGTGATCGGCGGCGTGCTCTACACCCTTGCCCACACGCTTCCGTCGCAGGCGAGGGGGATGATGCAGGGCTACGGGGCCGGGATAATGATGGGCGGGATAAGCGTCGCGATAATCGCCGTGCTCGCACCGTACATCCTGAGCCTATTTTTGGGCGGCGGAATCGGGGCGGCAGCGCTCTGCCCGATCTGAAATCCGTTTTTACGCTGGTCTGCAAAGTTGCAGAGCAGTTATATATACAAAAACAAACAACAGAATTCGTGGTCAGCGTGATAAGCGAAAGGTTTTCCAGGGGCCAAAAGTCTGATTCTGCGGGCGACCCCGAGGTTCTCTCGAAGATTTTCCATTTCAGGATGTATAGGTTAGATGCGCACGTCCGGATCAGAAGCTCAGGGATAACAATGGAGGGGGAGTACGCCGGAAACAATTTCAGGATGGGCCTAAAGCCCAGCGGGCATGTGCAGTTCGCGTCGAGCCGCGGAAAGTTCAACTTCACTCTCGAGTCCTCCAGCGCGGCAGAGTTTGGCGATGTGCTCGGAAAAATCAGGGCGGAGGAGATAGACGTCAAGCGGATGATTTTCAAAGTGTGGAGCGCCTACAGGGATGGGATCTCAAGGCAGGCGCTCACGCACAAATACGAGATGCCGCATGATAGGGTGGGCCAATTCGAGCTGTTCCTAAGGGGTACGGAGGATTTCGGCGCCAGCATAATCGATTCCCGCGTGACGATCGAGCAGGAGGCGAGCGGCCCGGGACGCCTTGGAAATCTTAAGGCCCCGCTGACCGCAGTATACCGCAAGATGTTTTCATGATGCGTTTAAGCGAGTAATAGACGTGATTTTATGCCAAATCAGGGAGGAGGAAGCGGATGCGAGTGCGGAGGGGCGTGCCTGTGCGGATGCGTCGGAGGATGCACGTGCAAGAAGGGGTGCGAGTGCGGATGCAGCTGTGCCGAGAGGAGGGAGAAAAAAGAAGAAAGCTAAACGACTCTCCAGATAAGCTATTTAAAGATTGCAACGCGAGTTGTAGCGGGGAATGGCATGGCTCGTTTGAAAACCTTGGGAAGGGACACGACAGTTGTTTTGAATCCGGCGACAAGAGAGGCGGTTGAGCAGAAGGTGTGCGACATAATCGCGTCAAAGCACTTCAAGGGGATAATACCTAACCAAAAGGAAAAAGAGAACCAAAACAGCAGAGTCTTGGTTACAGAGTCAAAGACAGTATATTCAAAAGGCGTGGAGTCGGAGAGGACATACATCATCGGCTCGATCCACCTAAACAGGCTGATTAGCAACAACGTCTGGGAGAAGACTGTGAGGCACATCATAACCGCATACGATCCTTCTAACGTTCAAAGACTTGATGAGCTCAAGAGAGAGCTTTCCAAGAGGTTCAACGGAAACTTCGAGATAAGGCTCGGCGGCCAGTCCGCAAAGGAGATAAAAAGGCTTAGAATTGACCACGGAGAGGCCCTGAGGCATTAGGAATCTTCTGCCTTAGCCGGTATAATGGACATGATTGCAATCGGGGAGCTAAGCGACGACAAGGGGATAAAGCGGCAGATAGAGACAATCCACATGATCGTCAGCCTTGTCGACAGCCGCATCCCAAAGTGATTCTAAAAATAAAAAACACTATTTTTTCGAAGGGTTTAAGAACGCAAAACAACGAATATTGCATGCCAAAACAAAGTATTAATAATCTGTATGCTGTATATAGTATACAGATATCATGAAGACTATAATGATAAAAGATGATGTATACATGAAGCTTTCGAAGATCAAGGGCTCAAAGAGTTTCAGCGATCTCCTAGAAGAGCTTTCAGACAAATCAAACGATTCCAACAAAGCTGTTTTCAGAAAGATTTTTGGGCTAATGACCGACAAAGAGGCGGGGGCGGCCATGGAGCGGATTGGAAAAATGAGAAAGAATGCAAAGGTCAGATCCTATGAAATTACTGCTTGATACCTCGGCTTTGATCGAGCTCATGCGGGGAAACAGCCTGGTTGCGCAGATTGTGGAAAAGAGCGAATCCACAAGCATAAGCCCCATTAGCCTCTACGAGGTGATGGTCGGGATAACCGACAAGGCAAAGAGGTCGAAATTGCGTCACGCTTTTACCGATTTTGCGGCTCTCCCATTCACCATGCAGGATGCCGTCACCTCCGCAAACATCGGCCTAGAATTGAGCGGCAAAGGCAAGGCGGTAAATGTGCTTGACATACTAATAGCGGCCCAGGCAGTGGCGCATGGCCTGACCATATTAACAGGAGATAAGGATTTCAATCACATAAGTCTTGCAAATTCTGATGTTTCAGTAATCCAAATAGGCAGCCTTGTCGACAGCCGCATCTGACAAAAAGCTAGTATCTCCAGCCTCTTTCTCGATTGAACGAGGGCATGGCAAAAAAACAAAGAATGAGAAATGCCTATAAACGAAAAGGAGACACTATTTCCGGACGAGTTAATGACAATATCAAAAAAGAGTAAGATATCCCTTGACAAAAATGAGGTTGCCGTCATGGCAAACATCAGCCCACTTGGGGTCTCAACGCTAACGGGCCTTGCGGCTGTGACCGAAATACCTATGGAGGTGCTCAAGAACTCCATAAAGAGCCTCAAGGAGAAGGAGCTTTTAGTGCCAGGCAATTACTGGTTCAGCGAATACATGCCCTCTACAATAACCACTGCCGGCAGGGGGCAAAGCGCCAGGGAGCTGATCGCAAGCGCGCAGCGCCTGCTTGACTTGTGCGCAGAAAATCCGCTGGCAAACGAGGACTTCAGAGTGTCTGGGGCAATTCAAAAGATCAGGGACATAGTGCTTGCAAGGGGAATGGACGGCCCGAGCCGTATGATCCTAGTCGAAGAGGTAAGGAACCAGAAGAATATGGATGAGATAAGGGGGATCTTGGAGAGAGACAGGCTAGAGAGCAAGAAGCTTGCCAGAAAATAGATGTTAGTTTTTCTAGCAACATGCTAGAATGATGTGGTCCTCAATGCGCAAGGAAAGAGCCAATGAGAACAAGGACGAGCTTTGGCTGAGCCTAAGAAGGGAGGATGCCCCTCCCGAGTTTCTCAGGGAGAACTCGAAGAGCGAGATCTGGTTTATCAGATCCGCAATCGCAAGAAACAAAAACACCCCAAGGGAGATACTGGAAATTCTCTCTTTTGACCCAAATGCAACTGTCAGATGGCAGGTCGCCGGTAACGCCTCAACTCCAAAGGAGGTTCTCACAAGGCTTGCGTCAGATCAGGACTGGGACGTCAGGTACTCGGCTGCCGGAAACGCAAGCGCGCCAGGCGTGATGCTCATGGCCCTTGCAAAGGATGAGAAGATCCTTGTGCAGTTTGCGGTTGTCGCAAACCCAAGCGCGCCAATAGAGGTGCTCGAGCTTCTAAAGGGCAGCACGAACACGAATCTAAGCAAGCTTGCCGAGGCAAGGCTTGCTGAGCTGAATAGGAAATAAGCATATTGTTGTAGTTTTTCTAGGAAATAGCTAGTATCACGCGATCTCAAGAACAAAACGAAGTTTTTTTCGGAAGGTTTAAAAATCAGAATATCACTATCATATTGAAAGGGGATTCACAATGCAGGAAGAGTTGCAGCTAATAAAAATGATGCAAAAAAGCGACGAAGTTATTAGAACGCGCTATAAGATATTGCAGAAAAAGTATCCTGATGAATACATTGCCCTAGACAGCGGGAAGATTGTCGCGCACAATAAAAACCTCAATGCCCTCAGTGAGCAGCTTCAGAAAGCCGGAACTGACACCAGGCATATACTGGTCCAGTACATCACAAGGCTTGGGGAGACCATTCTTTACTAGCAGCTATGAGAATACCACTCGATTTCAGCAATGACCTTGACAGGATTACCGTCATAATCGGGCTTGATTTTCTCAAAGAACTAAAGGCAACACTTTTTGTTGATCCTAACAGAAAAATTGGATATATTGATGTTCCAGGTTAGACGGAGAGGACATAACCCTTTGGTTTTTCTGGCAAATACTTAGTTTTTCAAATTCCTTCTTTAAATGAGCCTACAGCGCACATCTCCGCGGCCATAGTTTCTCATTAACGAAAAATTATGCGTGCCACGCCGCCTATTTTAGGGGCTAATTTTGTCGTCGTAGAGTTGTTTTGGGTGCGCTTCCACTATTTGAAAAAGAAGTTCCATCTTTGTGGTGCAAAACTGCCCAATTTTCAATCTTCTAAAACAATGGAATGAAAATCCAATCTTCAAAAAGCTTAGCAACCGTATTTTTGGAAAAAAGGCGCTAATAGCCATCCCATCCATATTCTGCAAAAAAGTGGATCCGAAAGATTGCATTTTACTCGTGATGCGCTTTTTCATGCATAACTATGGAATGAAAATTAGAATTTGGAGAGGTTTCATCTTTTTGGGAATCCAGGAAAAGTGAGTCAGACTGGTCTGTATCTCACTTCTTCATAGCAATAAGCCTCCCCTTTTGCACTACCTCTAGCACTTCCATGGCCTCTCCCACCAACCTCTTCTTTTATTTCGTTTGCAACTAGGACAATCTTTATGGCCTCAAATTTATCGGTATCTAAA
>JAGWHA010000035.1 GCA_028867095.1 Microcaldota archaeon
TGTGAATGTAGGTATACCCAAATGGCGGGGTAGCTCAGCCTGGTTAGAGCGCTAGACTCATATGCAAAGCACTATGAGTGATGAGCATTATTGCGATGACTGCTAAGAAATCTAGAGGTCGCGGGTCCGAATCCCGCCTCCGCCAAGCAGCCTTGTCATCGAGGGGCTGTTCAAATCCCTAACAGAATGAGATATGTCTATCTTATTCCCAAAATGCCCTTTCGGGCTCAGGTTGTTGCATAGCTCTCAGTGAAGGTCACATTTACCGCAGTGGCGTTGTTGCCATTGCCGCTGTAATCGTTCGCATTTCCATTTAGCGGCCACCACCCAACCAGATTCTTCAGGTTTATCGGCGCTCCTCCTATCCCTTCGCCATACATCGCTGCAAGCTCGTCTTGCGCGAGAGGCGCGTTGTATATCTGCACATTTGTAATTATCCCATTTATAGGATAGACGCTCCCGCTCGGCCAGATATCCGCGCCCAGCACGGTGGCGTTCGATGTCTCAAAGTCCCTGGGGGAGAGCACCGCTGAGGAGAATACTTTGCCGTTTACGTAGACCGTTGCGTTTCCATTATTGTTGTTGTAGGTTGCGGCAACAAACTCCCATTTGTTCTGATATGGCAAGGAGCCATTCACCCCAGAAGGCCATTTTACATATGATCCGTTTATCCAGAGAATCCCGCATGCCCCGTTGTTGCGCCCGTACCCGAAAAGCGCAAATCCCGAGCCGGGGCTCGGGTCACTTGCGACCAATCCCTGGCAGTTGGTCTGCGTCTGCCCATACCAGTAGACCCACGTAGTTATCGTGAGGCCCTGCGAGCCAGATTTTCCCAAGGGCAGCGCTGGCGCGCTCACATAGCTGGGATACGTGAATCCACCGCCCCCCTTCCCGTTGTTGCCCTGGTTTAGGAATCTGCTGTATGCAGACCCTTCATTGCTTGCAAATAGGGGAGGGAGGTTTGTGCACGCACCCACCAGCGAAATCAGCTGCAACGTGTATGACCCACTTGGCCTAAAGACGCTGCAGCTTCCGGGCTGTGCCCTGAGCTGCTGAGGGGTAAAGGCGTGGAGCTGGAACAAGCCGGCTATCACAGCGCTTAGTATAAGCAGCGCCATGCCGTATGTGAGTATATACTCAATTGCTATCTGGGAGGTGATTATTCTAAGGGTCTTCTTTCTAGAATCCACCTTTTTATTGAGTTTTGGCATAACAGTATTGCGTATCCTACCATTAAAAACGCTTTTATCAATTGGTTTTCTCTGCCAACTCGCGCTAGATGAGCGTAAGCCGGATCAAGCGCTCTCCATTTATCCCACTTATAGCGCTGGCATTCTCCATCAAACCTTTAAATTGCTCGATTTGAGGGTTTTTCACGCATAAAAATAATTGCACAATGTCGACTTCCCAATGGCGTTTTCAGCCAGGATTCATTGAGCGCTTAGGGCCTAATGGAGCATTTAATAAATTGCTTTGGACAAAGAGATTATGCACAAAGCAAGCAGGCTGATTATTGTCCATGGCTGGATGGGGACTCCCACGCGTGACTGGCTGGCATGGGTCAAATCAGGGCTCCGAGATGAGGATGTAGTGGTCAAAATCCCAATGATGCCGAACACAAACAGGCCAAAGATAGAGGAGTGGAACAGGCATCTTGCAAAGGTTGTCGGAAAGCCCGATGAGAACCTATTTCTGATAGGGCACAGCATCGGTGGCAGGCTGCTTCTCAGGTACCTTGAGGGAATCGATGCGAAGATAGGCGGAGCGATAATAGTGGCGAGCTGGCTGGACAAGCGGGCCAAGCCTTTCAAGCTCAAATCGAATGCTAAGATGATGGCCCCATGGCTCGACACTCCGATAGACTGGAGGGCGATAAAGAGGCATTCAAATCAGTTCACCGCAATCTATTCGGACAATGATGCTTATGTGCCAATGAGTGCTGCGCAGACAATAAAAAGAAAGCTCAACGCAAAGGTTGTAGTTCTCCACAACAAGGGCCACATAGACCAGACGACCTCCCCTC
This sequence comes from Microcaldota archaeon, assembly GCA_028867095.1. The sequence continues at coordinate 2,024 of JAGWHA010000035.1, forward strand.
CAATCCTAAAGGAGATTAAAAGGATGCTCAAGAGCGCAGAAAAGGATTAAAAGGCTGAACTTAGCAAGAACATCGTGACCAGATGAAACCAGAATGGCTTACGATCAAACCTGCCTCGACAGAGAAGTACGCAGAGATAAAGCAGACCGTCTCCTCGCTCAGCCTCCACACGGTTTGCACCGAGGCGCAGTGCCCAAACATTACCGAGTGCTGGAGCTCTGGGACCGCGACATTCATGGTGCTAGGAGAGACCTGCACAAGGGGATGCACCTTTTGCGCAGTGTCAAAGAGCGCAAAGGGATCAAATGTCGACATACTTGAACCGTACAAGCTTGCGGAGGCCATTAAGAAGTGGGGATTGTCATACGTGGTTGTAACTTCAGTATGCAGAGACGACATGGAGGACCAGGGATCCGCCCACTTTGCAAAGTGCGTCCAGGAGATAAAGAAGCTCACTCCGAGCACGCTTGTCGAGGTCCTTATACCGGATTTTAGAGGCGATTCAAGCTGCCTTGAAAGGGTTGTCGCATCAAAACCCGATGTGATTGGCCACAATATAGAAACTGTGGAGCGACTCACTTCGGATGTAAGGGACAGAAGGGCCCAGTACAGGCAATCGCTCCAGGTACTTGCAAACGTAAAGCAAATCGATTCGACAAGATACACAAAGTCGGCGATGATGCTTGGTATAGGGGAAACCGACGAGGAGGTTTTGCAGGCGATGAGGGACCTTAGAGCGGCGAGCGTGGATTTCCTTGCGATGGGGCAGTACCTAAAGCCAAAGGGGCATCATCTTGAGCTCAAGGAATACGTGACTCCGGAAAAATTCGAGTATTTCAAGCAGAGGGCGCTGGAGATGGGTTTCCTCTACGTTGCGTCGGGGCCATTTGTAAGAAGCTCCTACAAAGCCGGAGAGCATTTCATTGCTGCGATAGTGAACAAAAAGTGATCAGCGCATGAAGTTCCATTCCTGCGTCTTGTAGACGGTCTTTACCAGCATGTCTGTCTTCTCAGTTTCCTCCGGGGAGAGTTTCCCAAACTCAAACTCCTTGTCCTTTGTGAATCCCTTTAGCAGCGCCTCGTAGAGCTTCTCCTCGGAGATCTTCTTGTGGCCCAGCACGCTTGTCACCCTCTCCTCCACGCCCTTTATCATCTTGTCTGAGATCTTCTCGTTTGTTATCTTCAGTATCGAGAACATCCTCTCCACATTCAGGTCGTAGAGGATCGTCCCGTGCTGCAAAAGCGTCCCGCGCCTCCTTGTCTGGGCGTTGCCTGAGATCTTCTTGCCAGAGACGAGGATATCATTAATCGGTGCAAACTGTGCGCTTATTCCAATCTCTGAGAGGCCGTCCACAACCCATCCGCAGATCACCTTGTAGCTCTCGATTATTCCCTTTGGGAAGAGCTCCTCTGGGGAAATGACACTGTAGGTTATCTCCCCGTTCTCTGCGTGGTAGACCGCGCCGCCGCCCGTCTTCCTTCGTACATAATCAATCCCAAACGACTTGCACCTCCCAACATTCACCTCATCGTTCATGGACTGGAAGTGGCCGATTGACACTGCACCGGGTCTCCACTGGTAGAATCGGATTGTCGGCGGGGCCTTCTTCTCTGCTATGGCGTCGCTTATCGCCTCGTCTGTGGCCATGTTGTAGAAGGCATCGTGAGTTGACAGGGGCAGTATTCTCCACTTCATTTCTTCACCGCCATAATTATCGTCTGCGCAATTGACTGTGGGGTCACGCCTATCATCTCGATTTTCTCTGACTGCGCAATCTCTGCAATCCTCTTTGAAAGCTCTGACTCGGACGAGGTAATCTCCATTCCCTCAAGGGATTTCTCTATCTTCTCGAGGGAATCCTCGGGATGCAGGAAAAAATCCCCAAGGATCTGTATGGAGTCTATCCTCTCGCCGAACTTGATCTTGACAGTGACAAGCTTGCCCCCTGGCACCTTGTGTCTTGCTAAGCCCTCCATGATGAGTTAGCTCAGCAAAACTATAAAACGCCAGCGAGGCGCATAGTTTTTGCAAGAAACGCCCAATTAGGAATGAATATACACCAGCAATTTCCATTGATATTATGCCCTGGATAAACTTTGGTGGCACATCAAAAAGCCTTGAGACCGAGAGCATTTACGGAGAGTTCAAGGCGAGCCTGAGGGACAGGATGGAGGATGGAGACCGATTTGTCACAGGGCCGATGCTCCTTGACAGGCCTTATGTGGGGGGCTGGAAGATCCACATAGGGCTCGGATTTGAGAGGCCGACGACAAAGCAGGCTACAATAGAGGGCATACACGAGTTCTCGGACATAATACAAAACTACAGCAACAGGGTGCTGTTCAAGGTGGGAACATTCGAGAAGCTCGTGCGCCTCACCAACCCGGCAAACGAGCAGGTGGGCAAGGGGATAACGATCTACGTCCCTGGAACGGAGGGGGCTATAATGCCATGGCTGATAATGGAGATGCGCAACTTTGTCGACTGCAACCAGGGCAAGCTTACTTTCGTTGGGGCAGACCAGTGCACCAACTTCCCGATATACAGGGGAGGGGTGATAAGCGTGAGGTGGGCCAGTTTCTTCTCGCCGCAGGGGCCAATGCAAAAGCAGCTGGATGCAATGGAGCGCAGCGCGCAGGCGATGTGTACAATAGCGCAAAAGGTGGGAGAAGCGACTTTCTGGAGCCTGCTACGGCAGGTCCTCTAGGCTGCCTTGGGAACGAACGTTTTATGAGAAAGGCGTATACAGCCCAAATTTAATATAATATTATAAGTTGATGAGATATGTTTGGAAAAAAGAACGAAGCGGGGAAGGGGATAAAGATCAATGTGGAGCTCAGGGATTCGGATGCAATCGAGGCCAAGTCGCTGGCATTTTCAAAGCTGGAGAGAGTGGCAAGCATTGTTGGGCCGATGCTTCTGGGCGCAGCGGGGCTGGAATACATATCAATACAGGCATACAACTGGGGGGTTGCCCTTGACAATGCGCTCGGGAAGATGCCGCTGGTCTCGGAGTCCGCAAACCAGGGCGCAAAGGTGATTGCCGCAAATGTGATGGCAATCTTTAACGCAAGTTCGATCATGGCCGGAATCGGCGAGGGGATGATAATCTCCGCAACTGGGGTAGGAGTATATTATGCGGGAACTGCAGCGCTCAGATACCTCGCAACCATGCCAAAGAAGATAAGCGCTGGGGCAATAAAGCTAGAGAAGAGGCCGTCTGAGAGTTAGTCAGTTCGGATGGCGCATTTGCGTTGAACAAGTGGGTGCGAAGGAATGGCAGAGGGCGCGGGACTTCTTTATTTAGGACAGTCCAAGCCCGAAAAGAGTCGAAGCACAATAGTGGTGTGCCGTAGCCCTCCTTCTGTTTTAGGTGACATTCGACTAAGCGGCGTTTTGCCTTGCATGCTCACTGCGCATCTCCCTGGCCGTTTCACCTGCACTGCCCGGCTCGTATTCTCATAGCCTGTGGGGCACAGCAGTCTCGTTTCTGCTCCGGGGCAAGGCCTTGGGCCATATGCGCTCTGCATGGGAAGAGCTTCCTCCATCGTAAAGACGGTAAGCCACCCGCACACCACTGAAAGGTTATTAGATTTGCAGCTTTATATTGCTTATTGGTCAGATGTTTCCGGTCATCCTTGGCATCCTGGGGTCTGCGGCATCGGAGATAGTGCTTCTTGTAGCGATACTCCTTGTGATCTTCATAATCTTCAAGTCTGGGAGGTTCATCATCGGGCTCCTCACAAACAGCATTCTTGGGCTGATCTCGATATTTGCGGTGGACGCGCTTTTCGGGATAGGGATACCGATCAACTGGCTGACCATAATAGCGACCGCCCTCTTCGGGCTGCCGGCGGTGGCCATAATGGTGATACTTAGGCTTCTGGGGATAGCTTTCTGAGCGCTGGCTACTTTGCAAGGTCTATGTCCGCCTTCTCAACCGTCTTTCTCTTTGCGTGGGCGGCAAGCTTCACCGCCTTCTTCGCGATAGAATAAGTGTATCTGTTCACAATCCTCGCCAGCTCGCTTGCGGCGGATTCGCTGACGCGCTCGGCGCCCTCCTCCTTTAGGATCTTCTTTATCGTCATCTTGGTGATTCTCATGCCAACACTAGTTATTAATAAAGAAAGGTTTAAAGAGCGTTTAGATGGAAATCAGAGAGCTGCTGCCCGAAGACAGGGCGCAGCTAAAGGAGCTTATCATAGGCGTGTACAGGGACTCCGCGCTTGCAATGTGGTTTGAATTTGAGCCGAGCCCAGAGTCGCTCGAGGCGCTCTTTGCATCCAAGATAGATTCGATCAAGGACAAGACTGCGGTGGGCCTTGTCGCTGTTGAGCAGGGAAGGATTGTCGGGGAGTGCGAGATAGTTATCAGTGCAGGTTTGGGAAGCGTCGGGATCATAGTCGAGGCAGGCCATAGGGGAAAGGGAATCGGAAGCGATCTTTTGGTCACTGGAATTGAAAGGGCGATGCTTCTTGGCGCGTCGAGAATAATTGCTGAGGTCGCAGAGGAGAATCTTCAGGGTAAGAGATTCTTTGAGAAGCACGGCTTTGAGGCTAAGGGGATAAGCGATAGGGAATTTGTCAGGGAAGGAAAGAGGC
>JAGWHA010000036.1 GCA_028867095.1 Microcaldota archaeon
CTCACAAAGTGCATCACAGATGAGTTATTCTAAGACGTATACCTTTCACAAAGCGCGAGCTCTCGAGTATGACCTCTAGGAAGCTCAACTGGACATCAAAGCACTAACAAGTAGTTAGGTAGAGAAGCTTTATATACGTTTTTCTGGAATCGCAATCTCATATGTAAATGGCCCAAAACCGTCCCTGTGCTGTACGCGAAAATTAAGTGCCGCTACAGCCGCAAGCTCAATCTTTTAAGGTGTTGCTGCAATAACAGTTTGTTGATAACTTGCAACAGGTCGAGGAGCAGAGCAGCAACTCCCGCTACATCCCATTGATAAAGGACCTTCTCCAGCCTGACGAGGAGGTGGAGCTGGTCATAACTCAGACGAGGTACTGGCCCATGGTTTCAGCAAACTCGATCTTCAAGCCAAAGATAATCTTCGCGACAAACCGGAGGGTAATAATAATCGCAAGGCACCAGCTCGGGCTTGTGCGAAGCTACTCGATATTTCCCTACAAGATAATAATCGCGGTAAAGCCCACCAGGGGGATCTTCCTCTCGTCAATCGCAATCGGCCATCAGGGAAGCATGCCTTCTGATGACATCGAGAAGAACGAGCCCAAGAACGTATCCGGGCTCCGCCACGAGGACGCGATGCGCCTTGAGCACTTCATAAATGCAAAGATAGTCTCCCTTCCCCGCAATCCGCTCAGTGCGGAGGAGCAGGCCCAGTCGGACATGCTAAAGCACAGCAAGGGGCTAAAGTGCCTAAACTGCGGCACAATGAATGAGACGGCAAGCGACTACTGCTCCCACTGCGGCACAAGGCTCTAAACTCTTAACTTTGGAGGGCCAAAGCATATCCTGTGTCGCACTGCAGGCATTGGTCAAAATACTCTACCTTCTTCTGAGCAGGCTTCGTATGTATGCAAGCCCGCCCGCAAGCACACCTATTATCGTCGCCGCGACGAATGCGATTATCGGCACGGGGAACTGACCCAGGATCTGCTCGTGCACCTGCAGCTGTGAGAGGCCCCCGCCGCCAACCGAAGCTGGCATGAGCCCCACGCCTCCGACATATCCTGCGTAAATCAAGAGAAGCGATGCGCCAAGAATGCCCAAATTCATGAGCACAAGATGCACGCGTGCAAGGGCAGATGAGGCATTGTCGAGCCTCCTTCCCAGCCTGGCCTCTATGTAATCGTAGAGGAAGGACGTCACGCCAAGGGCAAGTACCATGACGACGTACATGACGTAGCCGACCGCAAGCCATATCCCTGCGCTTCCAGAGGCGATAACCATCGAAGGGCTCGGGCTAAGGTAGACTGATCCCCATATGAATATGACGAATGTAGTAGCTGCAAGTATCGCGCCCTGCGCTATCGCGCTCCAGAGAAACATTGTCGCAATCCTGCTTGTCTTATCCATGATAACCTACTCCGAAGTCCAGCCCCCATCCACCTCAAGTATGTGCCCCGTTATGTACGACGACGCATTCGACGCGAGGAACACTGCCGCGCCCTTTAGCTCTTTGACCTCCCCCAGCCTTCCAAGCGGAGTCCTCGTAGTTATGTGGTCCAGCATCTGCTTGTTCTCAAGGACTCCCTGCGTCATCTCGCTCGGGAAGAACCCAGGAGCAATCGCATTAACCCTTACCCCAGACGAGGCAAACTCCACAGCGAGAGCCCTGGTGAGATTCACTATCCCCCCTTTGCTTGCATAGTAGGGCGCGACAGGGAAGATATCCCCGAACACCCCATAGATCGAGGCAATGTTTATCACGCTGCCCTTGACCTTTTTGTTTATCATATCCTTCACGACATTCTTGCAGCAAAGGAAGACCCCCGTCAGGTTCACCGCAATAACCCCGTCCCATGCCTCCTTTGTCATCTCGGTCGAGGGCCCCATCGCCGCAGTGCCTGCGTTGTTTACCAGAATGTCAACCTTCCCAAACGAGTCCTCCGCGGCCTTCACGATCTTTAGTATGTCCGACTCCACGGACACGTCGGCCTTGACAGGCACGATCTGCCTGCCGGTGGACGCCGAGATCCGCTTTGCGTTTTCAATTAGCCTCTCCTCCCTCCTTGCGGCAATCACCACGTCCGCCCCCGCCTCCGCGAGCGCCTCTGTGAACGCGACTCCAAGCCCGCTCGATACCCCTGTGACTATCGCGCACTTGCCGTCAAGCTTGAAATCGTCCAAAATTCCCATACTCACATTTGGAAGAGCATCTTTAAATTGGTAGCCTCGCCCCCTACCCTGTATTTTAAGATATCGTTGCGATAGTATAGTGGTGCTGATTCCGCATGCCCGAACCAAACTTCGTGAACCGCTACGTGGAGCTTGTGAGGTCGAACCTTGAGCCTGAGGAGAAGATAGAGCTCATAGTCCAGCAGTCGCGCCTATGGCCAGGCGTCCCGCTCAACTCGATCTTCAAGCCCGTGATAGTGTTCTTGACAAACGAGCGCCTGATAATAGTGAGTAGGCACTGGCTGGGGCTGCTTAGGAACATCACCATAGTTCCCCTCACCGCGATAAGGACCACAAGGCTCGAGAAGGGGCTTATCCTCGCCTCGATAGTCGTCGGGCAGCTTGGGGCCGCCGCAACCGCGAGCCGCGACCTTGACGGATTCAACTACCAGGACGCGAGCGCACTGCTAAGGCACATAACAAAATCCGTGCACAACATAATCAAGACTGCTCCAAAGAAGCGTGCGATTGTGGGCGTGCCTCAGATCGATCGATGCTACAACTGCGGGGAGCCTCTTGTCGAGGGATCCCAGTACTGCTACCACTGCGGGGTCAGGCTGTTTTAGGACTGCCTGCTTCCCCTCTCCCTCTCTATGTCCGCAAGGGCCTTTCTTAGGTCTTCAAGGTGGGTCTCCATGAAGAGCATCTGCAGCATTGTCTCGCACTCTTCCTGCGACCCAAGCATCCTCCTTATCCCATCCTTCGGGACTGCTTTGTTTGAGCCCCTGTCCTCGAAAACAAAACCGTTTCGGAACCAGAACTCGTCAAGCGCCTGCGGGGTGAGCTTCCTCATCCTTTCTGCGATTGCCGCAAGCTCGCCTTTGGTTATAACGTCATCCGACTCGTTCTCGATGCTCTGTTCCGCGTCCATCTAATCACATCCTTTACGTAAAGGGAAGTTTAAATATCCAAGTAAAACCGCTCAACCGCTGATGCGATTTTAGATTCTTGAAGAAAAAGTTGGTAAGGAACGGTCCAGGGAATTAAAGGTGGGGACCTAAAATATGAACCGTACCTTACTGAATAATACTATGAATAAACTCCTTTATATACCTGCCCTTAAATCGCACAATCCCAATGTTCCATTGTGCTTTTGCTAATGGGTGCTCTCGTGGCTTCATTCCAGTGGGCCTATCCTCTGGTTTAGCTCGTCGAAGAAGGCATCGTTCTCAGGGACCGCCCCGGCCTTTATCACCATCGCCTCGTCCTTCTGCACCCCGAGTATCTCCCTCACGAATGCCGACTCGTTTGAGATGAAGCCTTCGCTGCCACTGTACGCATTTGCGAACCTACTGTCATCTATCATTGCCGCTATGTGGTGTGCGTGGTCCTTGTGCACCTTGGTCGCAAACACCCTCCCCCCCGACCTGACTATATCCTTCACTGTTCCCTGGCCGTCTCCGCCGAATGCCCCAGTAACGTCGAATATGGTGAAGTTGTGCTTCGGCGCGCCCCTCTTGCTGGACCTATAAGATCCTCCCACCTTGTCCTGGCGCTGTATCACAATTCCTATGCCTGCAAGCACTGCTATTGCAAGGTAGTAGATCTTGATCGGCGTGCCGAAGAGCACATCCGCCCACACGAATGTGAAGAAAGGCGACAGCAGGTAGGTGTTGGTCACTATTGTCGTCTTGAGCACCTTGAGCGCGTGCACGTACATGTAGAAGCCGAAGATGTTGGTGATTGCAAGGTATGCTATTATCCCTATGTCAAGAGCGCTTAGCGCCACGAAGTGGGCGCCGCTGCCTACGAAGAATATCGCGTAGAAGAGGGTCAGCGCAAAGGCCGATCCGGCAAGGTAGAGCTCGGTGTCGATCATCTCCCTCTTTATTATGATGTTTGAAAGTGCGTATCCGACTGCGAGCATTATCACGAATCCGATGATCGGCAGATTCGCGCTGCCTAGTATGCCGGAGAGGTTTCCGCCGCTGACCCCAATGATTATGCCCGTGAACGCGAGCCCCAAGGCCGCCATCTGGCTCTTGCTCAGCCTCTCGTTTAGCAGGAACGGTATGAATATCAGCATGAGCAGCGGATTGAGCCTAAAGAGCACTGTCGCAAGCGAGGCGCTGATGAAGTGCTCCGCGTATGCGATCCCATACTGGTAGGGGACGTATGAGAGGAGCGCAGCGAGCGCGATGTAGAAGAGTCTCTTCTTGTTGCCAAGCAGGCCAGCGAGCGCAGGCAGCTTGTTCTTCTTTACCAGCAGCGCAAGCCCCACGGGTATGCTAAACAGCGATGCGAGCAGGAAGAGCTCGAACGCGTTTGTCCCTATCGTCAGTACCAAAAGAACCGGGGTGAACGAGCCTATCAGTAGCGATGCGAATAGGTAGATGTACGCCTTGGTGCTTATCTGCATAATCTGGTATGGCGATTGCCTGCTTAAATACGCACCTCAAAATTGCAATTTTCCCATAAATCTTTGCGTATTTGCAACGCACCCTGGAAAGTAATAAATGCCTTTGTTTGCATGCTATACGTATGGTTGACTACGAATTCCGCAGCGAGTTCAACGAGAAGTGGAGCCCGCTTCTCAAGAAGATGATCCGGCTTCTTTCCGAGGACTCCAGGATGTCCATAACCAAGATGACCCAGCACCTGGGGGTTTCGAGGAAGACCGTCGGCGACAAGCTGAAGAAGGCGGAGGCCGAGCTGGGGATAAGATACACCCTTGAGCTCGACGAGAACGCGCTGGGCCTGGACAACCCGCATCTGATACTCATAAAGTTCACGGAGAAGCCAAACTACGACGAGGTGGCCAAGATCCTCTCCAGCTCCCACATAACTCAGCTTGCGGCGAGGGTGGAGGGGTCGTACGACCTCTTTGTCTATGCCAACGCGGAGAACTCCGGCGAATACGTCTACTGGGACAAGACCATGCAGGTGATGCTCTCAAAGTACAAGGCTCACTGGCAGCCCTCAGACCTCGCCTTTAGCCACTTGGGATTCTTCCCGATAAGGAACGCGCTGCTCCAGAGACTTAACATCCCAAAGACCTACAAGGAGATACTGCTGCTTCTAAACGAGAACGCAAGGATGTCGCTCAACGAGATGGCGCGCAGGCTGGGAATGAAGCCAAACACCCTCGCATACAACCTAAACAAGCTGCTCAAGATGGGCTACATCAAGCGCTTCACGATAACCATGGGCAATCCCCCGAAGGTCTCGATGATGTCGCTCTTCGGCAAGTACATCATCGCGGAGGGATTCGAGGACGACTCGATGAAGATGCGAAAGGAGCTAACATTCCTCGACGACAAGATGCCGCTCATCAGCCGCTGCCTCTTCTCCGCGCAGCTGATCGGAAGCTACGACTTCTTCTTCGTGGGGGTCTACGACAACGATGCAATAGGCCTCAAGCACCTGATAAGATACTACAAGGACCGATTCAAGAGGCACAAAGTGAAGGTGATGTACGGAACCATAGGCAAGGTGATCCTAGGAAATTTCCCTGTCAGAAACCTCGACGTACGCGCTGAGTTCAATATGATCAAGTGGACACCAGGAGTCGCGCCGAAGGCCGAGAAGCCGGCGCCTTTGCCGTCGCTGCAGCCGTAAAAATCCCAATCTTTATATGCTTAATCGTATCTAGATTATACTACAGATTGGGTTTTAAATACTTAAAAATCCCTAGATGATACTATGCAGATCGACAAGGTTCCAAAGACCATAGCGCTCATCCCTGATGGAAATCGGAGATGGGCGTCTGGCCATAGGATTTCGGTACTCTCCGGCTACCAGCTCGGGGTGCAGAAGTTCATTGACTTCAGCGAGTGGTGCCGTGAATACGGCGTGAAGAACATCACGGTGTGGGCATTCTCTACGGAGAACTTCAGAAGGCCAAAGCACGAGATCGACGCGCTCTTTAGGATATACAAGAAGGCCGCTTCGGACCCAAAGATACTTGCTAGGCTCCACAAGAACAAGACGCGCTTCAATGTGATCGGGAACAAGAGCATGCTCCCCAAGGACCTCCTCAGGTCGCTTGAGAAGGTGGAGATTCAGACAATGCACTACAAGGACCGCGTGATAAACATGCTGATAGGCTATGGAGGCAAGGAGGACATACTCCATGCGGTCAAGGAGTACGCAAAGTCGGTCATAAAGATGGGCAAGGTGCTTACTCTGACAGACGCGACTTTCAAGAAGTATCTGCGCTCATACGCAATTCCCGACATCGACTTCGTGATAAGGACCTCGGATGAGGAGAGGATATCTGGCTTCCTCCCATGGCAGATAAGCTACTCGGAGCTCTATTTCGCCGACAAGCTCTGGCCTGACTTCTCAAGGAGCGACCTCAAGAGGGCCATAAGC
>JAGWHA010000037.1 GCA_028867095.1 Microcaldota archaeon
ACTCGAACTTCGCCCTTCTTGGCAGCTTTGCGCTGATGGGGATGTACCTTGTCGCATTTGCGAGCTCGCTTGTCTCGATATTCATAGGGCTTGAGCTGATGGGAATATCGACGATATTTGCGATGCTGCTCAGCAAGAGGGTCGCGATAGAGGCAAGCGTCAAGCTGTTCATACTCGCGTCGGTCGCGATTGCACTGTTCTCCTTTGGGATGGTGCTGGTTTACGGGGCTACGGGAAGCGCTGCGCTTGTCGCGCCGGCCACAGCGGGCAACCTGATTCTTGTCGCTCTTGGGATGATACTCGCAGCGCTAGGATTCGAGGCTGCGCTCTTCCCCTTCAACCTCTGGGTGCCGGATGTCTACCAGGGTGCAAGCACCTACGTCACTGCGATGATAGGCGGGATAAACAAGAAGGTCGGGTTCCTCGCGCTGATCGAGGTGCTCTTCCTGCTCTTTGCTGCGGACACGGCCGTCTTTGTGCCGATAATGTATGCGCTTTCCGTAATCACGATGTTCTACGGGAACATCGCCGCGCTTGCGCAGAGGAACGTGAAGAGGATGCTCGCGTACTCCTCGATTGCTCAGGCGGGATACATTGCGATCGGGCTGGCAGTGGCGAGCAGCTACTCGCTCTCGGCGAGCCTCTTCCAGATATTTGCGCACATGATAATGTTCATAGGGGCGATCGCGGTGGTGCTTTTCATGGAGAGCAAAAACAGAAACGAGATAAACGACTACATAGGTCTTCACAAGGAGAGCAGCGTCGCTGCCTTCTGCTTCGCGATAATGCTGCTAAGCCTAATCGGAACGCCCCTCACAATGGGCTTCATAGGCAAGTTCCTCCTCTTCTCAAGCGCGGTGTACGGAGGGGCGCTGGCGCTTGCGCTATTTGGGGTACTAAACAGCATGATCTCCGTATACTACTACTTTAAGGTAATAACCGCAATGTATTCGAACAAGAGCGGCCCTCAGCGCCTTCGCGTGAAGGGAAACGTGCTGCTGGTGATTGTGCTGTGCACCCTGCTTGTAATCGGGTTAGGGGTGTATCCGAACCTGATGATGGGGCTTGCAAGCTCTGCTGCGGCCCTGGTTTGATTTGATTTTCATGGCAACTGCCGAAGATGTAATTGACGAGCACTTGGGGATGATAGGTAGGGGAACCGCCGAGGAGATTGCTGAGAACAGGTCGGTCGCGGAAGCTTTCAAGGTCCCGCAGACCGTCGCTGACAAGCCTGCCACCATAACGGTGGACCAGCTGATCTCGCAGAAGGTTAGGGTCGAGTCATTGGTGGACATAGAGGAGGAGGTCTACAGGGTGTACAACAAGAAGCAGGTGAACATCAGCGGCGCTGACATCTACATACGCATCTTCGTGCTTGGGACAAGGGGGGAGAACGCAAGGGTCATACTCTTCAAGGATAAGGCGGACCTTGCAAACTCGATACCGATTGAGAGGGGGGATAGGATACTTGCGAGCAAGTTCGTGGTCAAGAGGGGATACAACGGGCTTGAGCTCGCGAGCATAGACCGCTCCACGATAGAGAGGATACGGCGCTCGGACACGGGCATGATAAGGTTTGACGTAATAGACGGCCTAAGCGAGGTTGACGTGATCGGCAGGATCACCTCGATAGGGCAGGTGAGGCACTCCATCTTTGCAATCTCAAACGACAACGACTCCTGCACATTCACGATGACGGACGGATTCGACGACCTCAAGGTCACGGTGCTCGGGAATGCGGTGAGGGAGATATCTCAGGCGCATCCTGGGGAGATTGTGAAGGTCGAGTTCGCGCAGGTCAGGAAGGGGAACGGCAAGACCGAGCTATACGTAAACGAGTCCTCTAGGATCCTTGTAAGCGAGACGCTGAAGGAGCGGCTGCGCTGATCATCTCTGGCCGTACTTGGCAAGGAAGTTCAGGTACCTTCCCACCACAAGGCTTGGCGCCGACGGCTTTATCTTCTGTATTATGCCTACAAGGTCCTCGGTCGAGATCACCGCCTCGGCGGCCCCGCGGATGCTCTGCTCAAGCGCGTTCATCTTCGCCTGCCTGCAGATGTTGACGATGTCAGCGCCCGTGTATCCCTGCGAGATCTCGGCGAGCTTGTCGAAGTCTATCTGGCTGTTTGCGACCTTCGAGAGGTTCTTCTTGAATATCTCGCTCCTCTCCTCCTTGCTTGGCGGGCCCACGTAGATTATCTTGTCTATCCTTCCGGGCCTAAGCAGCGCAGGGTCCAGCACGTCCGGCCTGTTGGTGGTTGCCACCATGACTATGTTGTAGTCCGACTTTATGCCGTCAAGCTGCTCGAGGAACTCGCCGGTGAACTGCACCCCCTTCTCGCTCGCCTGGTCCCTTGCCGGCACCACGGCGTCTATCTCGTCTATGAACACGATTGCCGGGGCGTTCTCCTTTGCCCTGTCGAAGGTCTGGCGGATCGATTCGATTGCGCGCTCTGGGCCGTACTTGCTTATCTCGTTTCCTGACAGGGTGATGAGGTGCACGTCGCCCAGCTCGTTTGTCACCGCGCGCATGAGCATCGTCTTGCCGGTTCCGGGTGGGCCGAAGAGAAGGATCCCCTTGACGTTCTGGATGTCGTATTTCTTTAGCAGCTCCGGATGGAGTATCGGGACCTCCACCGCCTCGTGCAGCGCCCTCTTTGCATCGTCAAGACCGACGACGTCCTCGACCGCCACCTTGTTTGCGGTGTCCTCGACCTGGGTGTTGTGCGTCCTCCTCTCGTAGTCCACCTTGAATGCGTTGTACTTATCGATCTGCGCAAGCGAGGTCGAAGGCTTGGTCACCTTCACAAGCGCGACGATGTCCGCCATGTTTATCTTTAGCACCTTGCCCTTTCCGGTCGCCTCGTCAGCCGCCTCCCTTGCCACGTTCTCGGAGAGGCTCTTTATGTCGGCCCCCGAGTACCTGTCGGTTATCTCGGCGAGCTTCTGGTAGTCCACGTCACCGGTTATCGGGAGCTTCTTGAAGTAGTACTGGAGTATCTTCTTTCTTCCCTGCAGATTTGGAAGGGGGATGTAGATTATCTTGTCGAATCTTCCCGACCTCATTATGCTCGGGTCCAGGAACTGCGGCAGGTTTGTGGCTCCGACTATCACCACCCCCTCTATCTTCTGGAACCCGTCCATCTCGCTGAGCAACGTGGAGAGGATCTGCCTCCCCGTCTCGCTGTCCTGCACTTCCCTGTTGCTTGCGATGTTGTCAATCTCATCGAAGAATAGGATCGCCGGGGTGTGCTTCTTTGCGATCGTGAACATCTTTTCTATCGTCTGCGCGCTCTGCCCGGGATATGGGGAGAGGATCTGCGATGCCTTTATGTAGAAGAATCCCGCGCGCAGCTCGTTTGCAAGCGCCCGCATTATGTATGTCTTTCCCGTTCCGGGTGGGCCGAAGAGAAGGATTCCCTTTGGCGGCTTTATGTTGTATGCGCCTGCGAGCTCCCTCTTCTCGATGGGGGCGAGGATCGCCTCCTTGAGCTCCTGCTTTACGTCCTCGTAGTTTGCGACGTCGTCAAGCGTCTCCCTCGTCCCTGTGGTGAGGTCCTCGAATACGCTGCCGAACTTGCCGCGGAAGTCCTGCTTCATGACCTCAAGGGCCCTGACCACCTGGACGTCGTTGTACTCCAGGAAGAAGAGAATCGGGGGGGTTATCGCAAACCCGATGAGCGGAAGGAGGCTGTAGTGGGATCCTGTGAGGTACGAGATTCCTATGTACGCAGCCGGGATCACGGCGCTGAAGAGGCTCGCCTCAGTCCCCTTGTACTTGGAGCGGCTTTTCACGGCGTAGTTGCTGATCACAAAGACGACAAACACCCAGACTATCAGCTGCGCGACAACGAAGATGAAGTTGCTGATGAGCGCCACGAACGCAAGGGAGAGGCCGGTAAAGATCTTCTCGGCCACCGCGAAGCTAACAAACGCGCCTACCGAGCTTGTGAACGCGCTTGAGAACGTGGAGAAGCTGGGAAGCAGCTTTGAGGGGACGGTGTAGAGGCTTGCGCCGCTCTGCACCGTTTGCGCAAAGGAGTAAGTGGGATCGAAGGCGATGCTTCCGGTGTTCTGGAGCCCGGTAAGTCCGGATGATGCGGATACTATCAGCACCGTGACCGCCGCAGCGACTGCGCCCCTGCGCAGGCCGATTGTTAGTATCGTGAGCACAAAGACCGGTATCTCAAAGACATACCCGAAGACGGAGAAGGGAAGCGCGAGCAGCGCGTAGATGAATATTATCGAGCGGTAGTGCTTGTAGCCCAGAAAGAACGAGAAGCTCATAAAAAGGGTGAAGAGCCAGGCGATGAGAGGGACCTGGAAGAGGAACATCGGGAAGGTCTCAAAGAGCAGCGCCATCAGCCCGATCAGCGGCTGGAGCAGCGTGACTATGAACGTGAAGACCGTGAGCACCCCCAGGATAGGAATGGGAAAGAGGGGGAGGGCGGATGCGACCGAGACCAGCGCGAACACCGCTGCGACTCCGTCCGGGAAGTGCTGTGCAGAGACCAGCTGGCGCAGCATGTCCTTGAACGTGTACATGTAGAGAGGGGTAAGCTTGTATGACGGCTCCTCCTTACTTACCTGGGGCCTCTTGCCAAATGAAATCGCTGGATTCTTTCCAGTACCGACACTAGGCTTGCCAACTTTCGAAGTCTCTGGCATGCTACTATTAAGAAGGGGGAGATTTTAAACCTTGCATCCGACTGAAAGCGGATAGGTTAGCCGTTCTGGTCGCGCCTAAGCGCCCCCATCATTCCCTCCCGGATCGCATGCTCTATGAAAAGGGAGAGCATCTTGCCTGTAGGGGTGTTTGCGTACATCTGTATCCTGTCCCTGTCGCGCTTTATTATCAGTATCGATTTCGAGGTCTTGGAGTTGCTTATCGCAAGCTGGAGCTTCTGCTCCTCTGTCAGCCCGGCTGCCCCGTCGGTGCTCTCCTTGTACGCCTCGTCGAATTGCGAGACGGAGGCAAGCACCTTGTCGTGGATCTCCCAGAGCCTGTTTCCCGAGGTGTCCCTGCCCCGCAGCGAGAGCACGTTGTCCTCGAGCAGCTTGAGTCCAATCATCCTGCTCGCCGCCAGATTTATCAGGCTGTCGACCGCGCTGTCCTGCGATAGCCTTTGGATTACCTTGAGCGGGTCCGTCTCCGGAAGATGCTTTGAGCTGCAGGGGAGCGTGCAGATCACGACCGAATCCGCCTTGTACATGTCCATCTTCTCTCCGCTGCTGAGGCGCCTAAACTCCTCCAGGAAAAGATCCAGCACCGTGTCCCTGCCCCTCTGGGAGGAGATAACCTCGTAGAGGTTGCCCTCAAGCCTTATCTTTATCAGCACCGTGAGCTGCTGGTCCAGCCTCCCTGGGTGCGAGTCTAGCAGGTCCACTATGGTGGAGCCGCTCCTTATGCGCCACCTAATCAGGGGGACCCCGGAAAAGTGGCTTATTCCCTTCTCGCACACGTTGTTTAGCGCGGTTTCAAGGATCAGCCTGGTCTTCTTTAGGACCTCGTCTTTCTCCACCATCCTGCTTGCGGCGTTTGTTCCCATTCTCTCAACTTCAGTATTGTAAATATGAATCCTTCCTGGCACAGATGCCAGCCTCCACGAGATGGTCCTCAAGCAGGGCGGCAGGCGTCTTGCCCCTCTCGAGCCCGTAGGTCTTCACGCGTATGCTCAGTTTGCCCACCTCCACCACCCCGATAAGGTTCTCTGGCGTCGAGTACTTTTTGATCAGCTCCGCCTCGGCAGCGCCTGAAACGGCCCTGTTTCTCTCAGAATAGCTCTTTCTGATCGCAGCCAGCTCCGCAGGGAACGAGGGGGCATTTTCCAGAATGTGCCACCCTGCAATCGTACTGTCTGTGTTCACAAACTGGCTTACCTGGACCTCATTACTGAATGCGCCCTTCTCTCCACCCTCCTTGAGCGCGCTGTAGAGCGCGCCATAGATGCGCTCGGTGTCAGGGGCTCCGCTAAGCTCGATTATATGTATGTCCTTCTTCTCCGCGCCCCTTTTCTCCTTGAAAACCGCCATCAAATCAGACAAATCCCTTGGCACTGCGGAGTTTTTAAATCAGGTTTATGGTTTTGTATAATTGCCAAAATGCGCCAGTAATCGGATATTAATATTAATCTTAAGGCAATAATGATTATGCCCCGTTGTAGCTCAAAGGTAGAGCGGTCGGCTGTAGTTTGTGACTAGCACTGCTATGCATTGCTGGATACCGACAGGTTGGGAGTTCGATTCTCCCCAACGGGAG
>JAGWHA010000003.1 GCA_028867095.1 Microcaldota archaeon
GTTGAGAGATAAATGCAGTGATGAGTAAGATCAAGTCTGAAATACATGATGACGATCTTGAGTGCTGATATTATGGCTAGCATACCCAGACAGGCGATCAAAAAGTTGATCAAAGAGTATGCCAATGTTAACATAACGGAAGACGGGGCTGCGGCGCTTGGGAAGATCCTCGAAAAGAAGGCAAGGAGCATCTCCAAGTACGCGGTTAAGAACGCCAAGAAGCAGGGAAGGGCGAAGATAACGAAGGATGACGTCAACAAGTATGTCATCGACTGTGAGTGAATGCGGCTGATTATCCACAAGAGTCCAGACGGAAGGTTGAGGAGCGATTTCTACGATGCGAACGGCGAAAGGGCATTTGCGGTGGCGGAGAGGACGGCCCATGGAGTACTGGTTTCTGAATTTAACGAGCATGGGGAGGTTTTGGACCAGGCGTACAAAAAGTCAAACATGGCGCTTGCGGAGCTTGCATCCTTCCTGAAGAAAGCTGCAGGGGAGCTGCAGGTCGAGGAAACAAAGCAGTATGTTCCGGTTAAAGTGAACGCCATGTGCGACGACTGCAAGACGGACTCGATAAAGCGAGAGATAGAGGTACTGGATCCTGAAACGGTTACAAGCATTCCGGTCATACCGCTTTTTGTATGCATCAAATGCGGAAAGAAGTACTACTCAGTGCATCCTGGATACCTAAGGAATCTGGTTCAGAGGAACGTGGAACTCTTTGACGGGGATGAGGAAAAGTTCAGGCAGAGGGACGAAGCGGCATTCATCAAGGAGATACAGGAGTATATGATAAGAGTATTCGCGTCTAAAAAGCTTGCAAGGATGAAAATAATCAAGTGAGAACATGGCAGTCTACCTATCAGAGTTGTACGGAAAGAAGATAATTACGAACACGGGAAGCATACTTGGCGACGTCAAGGAAGTGGTGCTCGACCTCGAGGAAGGAAAGGTGGCCCATCTGCTTTTGATGAAGATGGAGCAACTCGCAAAGGGTGGAGACGTAAGGACCGCACTCTCCAAGAACAGGATCCTCTATGATAGGGTAAAGAACGTTGCGGAGACTATAATCGTAAGCAGCAAATAGAATTCCAAACAATAGGATTAAAAGAATCAACTCCTGATTGCTGAAAGTAGATGAGAGGACTGCTATGAGCAACGACCTTAGTGAAGATAGTCTTAGGCTTGTCAGGGAATTTGGTGCGGCAGAGATTTCTAAGCTTACTGATGTACCAGAAATTTATACTTTTGAGAAGGAACTGATGTATTCGCATAGGGATTTCGATTCTTATTATAAAAAATTGAAAAGTAAGGAAAAGGCAGCAATAGTGTCAGGATTTAATGCGAGCGCCACGCCACACATAGGGCATATTGGAGTTTTTGACACCAATCTGCTCTTCCAAAAGAAATACGGGGTTGAGGTTTTTATTCCGATTTCTGACGACGAAAGTTATGTAAGCCTAAAAGTCAAAACGCAGGAAGAAAGCCTAAAGAATTCTATAATGCTTGCAAAGGCAATGATAGCTTATGGGTTTGAAAGGAAAAAAACTAGGATAGTGATAGACCAGCTTTATTCTAATATATACAACTTAGCCTTCAAGTTTTCCAGAGGGATTACACTCTCACAGATAAAGGCAGTGTATGGATATGCCCCAGAGCAAAACGTTGGTCTGCATTTCTATCCGGCAGTGCAATCCGCACATATCATACTCCCGCAAACGCTTGGCATACCCAATGTGCTTGTGCCAATAGGCCCTGACGAAGATGCGCATTTGAGGGTGTGCAGGGATATCGCTGAAAAATTTGGATATGTTAAACCAGCTGTATTGCATTCCCTGTTTCTTCCAGGAATTGATGGAGCTAAAATGTCCAAATCACGAAATAACGGGATATTTTTACTTGAATCAGAGAAGGAGATTAGGAAAAAAGTTATGGCTGCGTTCAGTGGGGGCAGAGAAAGCGTGGAGGCGCACAGAAAGCATGGAGGCGACCCGAGGGTGGATGTTGCCTTCATTTATCTGAAAAACTACTTCTTAAAAGATAGTGAAGCTCGTGATATAGCTGAAGACTACAGGAAAGGGAGAATACTCAGCGGAGAGATGAAGCTCATGCTCCTGGAAAAATTGATGGAGAGGATAAATAAAATAAAGGAAAATTATGAGAAGGTCACGGTGAAAGACCTTGAGCACTTCATAATGACAAATGAAGAAATTGACCTCTCGAAACTTATCGAGAAGTTAGAGGGTTAGTCGGTTGAGACTTCCCTTGCAAGAGACGACCTCTCCTTTGCAAGAACCCTGTACCCGCAGTATGGGCACCTTATGAAGTTAGGCCCTATCGCCTTGATCTTCTTTCCGCAGTGCAGACAAACATATCCCATTTTTTCACCATTGATTAAGCATCATTACTTTACAGTCGACTTGAGCCACCTTATGAAATCCTTATGGAGGTCGAACTTGTCCGTGCTTATCACACGGAAGTTCATTGTCGCCTTGTACTCGTCCTCGTTTAGGGAGAGCATGTTTTGGAACTTCTCCATCTTCGCATACCTTACCTCAAGCCAGTGTATCTTCCCCTTGAGTATCTCGCTGATCACCTCCTCTGTTGCCGGAGGCGAGGAGAAGCTGTAGAGTATCCCATCGCACCAGTAAAGCGGCATGTTGCCGTTCGGGGTGACGTTCGCCCTGAGCATGTCCTCCTTGGGCAGTGCTATCACGTCGTGTATTATGAGTTCCTGCGCTGGCAGGTAGGTTATCTTAGACATTACTTGCCACCGGTGAGCTGGTTTATTACCCTGTTGAACGTGTCGCCGGTTGCGGTCTTCATCGAGTATGCCCCGCCAGCGTACTTTGCGCCGCAGCTTCTGCATGCCCAGATTCCCGTGCTGACCCTCTTTACGGAATCCTTGCCGCAAACGTCGCATTTGTACCTTGCTTGCTTCTCGTTCATTACAGATTTGAGCCTCTTCCTTAAGCTGACTCCATATCTTATGCTAGCGTTTGCCATCTAATCACTCTTACTATTAGTTATTATGCCCCTCAACTCTTTAGACTTTTCGAATGTCATGTCGAGCAGTGACTCAAGTTCCCTTTGCGTGAACGAGCCAGGAAGGCCCTTCTGCATCGCCCTTACCACGTTCTCGTCGTTTGCGATCGTGAGCCTTCCGTCCATTATCGCCTCCTCCCCGCCGTTTGGGTCAAGGACTATCTTGTCGCCCACCTTTGCGTAGGTGCACGATGTGACGGTGTTGTTTAGCTTTAGCTTTCCCAGGCTTCCCTCCCTTACCGCCTTGCCGTCCTCGTATCCAGGCATCCTTGTATTGTGGAGCGCTGCCATTGCCGCGAACATGCTTGCGTCGAAGAGGTTGCCGTCGTAGTTGAGCACGTAGATGTCTATGAAGAGAGACCAGACCTTGTCCTTCTCGATGAAGAGCGACGAAAGGTCGACTGCCCCTGCTGCCCTTATTCCCCTGTCGACCACTCTTGCGAGCTCGATTGAGTCCGGGCTCGGGGGGCCAGACTCGTACTCAGGGGATGCAAGTGGCAAAAGCTCCGCCATGGACATGAGGTTTCCCTCATCCGGCTTGTCAGGCATCGGGGTTGCTGGGTCCATCTTGATTCCGACCAGGACCTTCGTGTTTCCAAGGTCCACCTGGGCTGACCCTTCTGCGTTTGGAAGCACTCCGTGCCTTATGTGGATTGGCCTGTAGCTGAAGATTCCCCTGCCTTCCTCTCTGATGCCCTTTGCGAGCATTCCCTTTACATATTCTCCTTTGACTTGTCTTAATGGATGCATATCTTCACCTAATTCTTGTACTTCTCCGAAATGCGCTCGTACGGCGCCCTCAGAGCCTCTCTTTGCAGCCTTGAAATCGTCTCTCCCGCCTTGTAGATCAAGTCGAATCCTTCCTTGATGTCCGCCTTGGTCAGCGTTCCGTCCATCTGAAGCAGCAGAATCTCCCCGTTCCTTGGGCCGATTGCAACTGGCATGTCGGCATCGGAGTAGTTGTCCTCGATCTTGTTTAGGTCTAGTATCATGTGGTCTCCAACCTTTCCGACGGATGTTGCGTAAGGCAGGTCAGTCATCGGTATTCCGGACATTGCAAGAGCGACTGCGGCGCAAGTTATTCCTGCGGCCCTTGTCCCCCCGTCGCTTTGCAGAACCTCGATGTAGATGTCAATCTCGCTTCCTGGGAAATCCTCAAGAAGTATCACCTTCTCGAAAACCTCTCTTGTTACTTTTGATATCTCAATTGCCCTTCTGTTTGGTCCGCTGCGGTTGTGCTCCTCAAGGGATGAGAATGGTGCCATCGAGTACTTGCACTTGACAACCGCCTTCTCAGGATCCTGGGTATGCTTTGGAAGAGCCTCCTTTGGCCCGTAGACTCCCGCAATCACCTTGTTGTTCCCCCACTCGAGGTATGCAGAGCCTGCGGCGTTCTTGAGGCCGCCTGCCACAATCTTAAGCGGCCTGAGCTCTCCAAATGCCCGTCCGTCGAGCCTCTTTCCGTTGACAATCAGTTCTGGTTTGTTTGCGCTTGATCCCATATTAAACACCCTTCTTTGACGCGAGGAAGGTCTTGACCCTCTCCGTGAGCCCCTTTGTGTGGGCCTCCTCCCCTATCATAAGCATTATTTCGGTTGCAAGAGCGACGTTTCCGCCCCTTGCCCAAACCCTTCCGTTCATGCCGACCATGACTGTGCTCTTGGTCCCGTCCTGGATCTGCTGAATCATCGTGTTCGCCTTTCCTATAACACGCGGGATCTTTGACGGCTTTATGTCCATCACCTTTCCTCCCTCAAGCACCTTTGGCCTCATGAGCACGACGGTCTTTGTCTCGTCTATCTCCTTGACCTCGGCCTCGATGACGTCTCCCCTCTGGAGCCTTGTCTCGACGAACTTTGCGATTATGATTCCCTTGTAAGGCGAATTGAGGTCGACCGAATAGCTGTTTAGCCTGGCGTCCTCCACAATTCCAATCACTATGTCATCCCTTCTTGGGTACCAGAGGCCCTCGAGGGGTATCAGCGATGACTTGTCTTCGTGATATATGCCGAGGACCGATGAGTAGGTCTTCTCGTCTTCGATTATCGCGTTCTCTATTCTCAGTGGCTTCTCCGCCAAAAGTTCTCCTGGAACTACTATTCTGCTCATTCATACACCTATTATTTTTGTAATTGCACTTCCATGCGTCAGCGAGTTCAGCTTGTCTGTGAACTCCGCCTGAAGCCCAGCCGGAAACTCGACCACCGCCGAGAGGGATCCGTTTGGGAGCCATGTCTCCGCCTTGAGCCCGTACTGCTTTAGCAGGCCATAGCACCGATTTGCGGAGTCCGCCGGAATTATTACCTCGACCTTCGCAACAGCGAACTTTATCGGCAGGATCATGTTGATCTTCTTGAGCACTATCTCAACCTGCTCGTTCGCGTTCTTGAACGGCTCGATTGAGACCTTTGCCTGCTCCATCGCGTTCTCGATTCGCTGAACCGGGTGCGGAGCGTTTGTCCTTGGATCGATTGAATTCCTTGCGATTATCTGTATTATTTGCTTCCTCTTTTCCTCAAGGAGCTTGTTTCTCTGCTCTGTTGTGATTGGTACGTTTCCGTGCTTGAGTATCTTTTCTATTATCTTTGGCATCTCGGTTGTGCCGAATGCCTTCCTTAGCTTCTCCTCGCTTGTGCGCTCTCCCTTGTTTGCGTCCTTGAATACCTCCTCCACCGTCAGCACGGACATCGGATCCGTCCTCTTGCCGGTTATGTATTCGTAGGCGAGCTCCGAATCGATAAAGATCTCGAACGTTTCCCCGCCTACCGCGTATTTCGCTATCACAGTCTTAGAAGACATAAAAGCCACTGAACATTTTGGGCAAAACTAATAGGATTAAAGGTACTTTGCTATCTCATTCTGGCTCAGCATCACATATTCCTCGCTGTCCTGAATGTACCCTATGTCAACATTCTCTGTTGAAAGTTTGCCTTCGTTAACCTTTTTCAATATCTTGACTCCGAGGTCCATTGCGTCCTCGAACTTCATCTTGTCCTTGTACTCCTTGACGAGTATCTCGGTCGCAATCTTCTTTCCCACGCCGATTGCATCCGCCTTGTATCCGAGGAAAGAGGCTCCTGGCTCGATCTCGAAGAGCCTTGGCCCTGCGGAGTCGATTCCGCCCAGAAGTAGTGAAACCGCATAGGGTCTCATACCTCCGTACATTGTCGCCTGCATCATATAGGAAGAAATCTCCTTTGCTAGCGCCTCGACCGACTTGACCTCGCTAAAGAGCATCCTGTGGTTCTGGGCGTTGTTTCGCGCCACGTTGACTAGGTGGAGTCCGTCCGAGACCATTCCGCTGTATGTCGCCCCGATGTGGGAGTCGATTCGGAATACCTTTTGTATCGTGCTTGAGACTGCGAGCGGGTCGGATAGCATCTTGTGAGCCACGAATAGGATTCCGTCATTGAAGACCATTCCTATCGAGGTTGCGCCCTTTCTGACGGCCTCCTTTGCGTATTCCACCTGGAACAGCCTGCCGTCTGGGTTGAACATGACTCCTCTATCATAAGCCTGTACATTTGGATACATATTTACACCGACAATTAGTAGTCTCGAAAATTAATAAAGAATACTATAGGCTATTGGTTAATTATAATTATATACTTTTGCTTACCCCATCGGGGCGAATAGGCCTAATAATCCGCGTTGGAAGCGTGTTCCTCAACCCCTCGGAAGAATTGAATCGCGTTTTTGGCAGCGGGGGTGGTTTTTCTGGTTTTGATTGCGGTCTCCAGCTCGTCATGCACCGCGGCGAGCCTTTCTGTGAGCTGCTCACGGCTTTTTATTCTGAATTTCTTGTCTTCGAGCACCTTGAGGGCGCGCCTGTACTCGCTGATCGGCTCGTGGCCCCTGAAAACTGAGCTTAGTCCCTCGACGAGCTTCTTTCCCTGGAAGATCAGATTGACCTTGTGCAGCGCCCTTCCCAAAACCTCAACATCCTCGTCTGAGAGCGGATTGCTCTGGCTGAGTGTCTTTAGCACCCTGTGCGCGAAGAATGTGTCAATCAGCGCCTTTGTGGATGGACCAGGAGGCCTGCATGAATGCGAATTTTGAAACATTTCCATGTAAAACTAACCATTCGCCCATTTATATATTTTAGGTAGAGGTTTGTTGGCTGCGCAGTGAGCGGATTGTCCCCGAGGTCCTGAGGGTGTAGAATCCCGCCTCCTTCGAATTTATCTGCTTGACAAAGCTGAGCGCAAGGACGATCTTCTTCTCTGCGCCCCTTGAGGTCCTGAGCAGGAATTTTGTTGGGTCAGTCTGCTTTATGAAAGTGAGGTTCGAGTCTGCGTAGTCCTTTTCGCCGATGAATTTTGCGATGCATCCCCTGAGCTCGTCCCAAAGCCTCTTGTCGCCTAGGTCCAGGGGCGCAGAGCACTCTACAAGAATGTACCTACTCTTTCTCTTCAATATCATTTATCGCTTCACCAAGTGACTCGAGCATCAGTTTTGCCTGATGCTCGTCGGTTGTTATCATCTTTGCAATCTCAAGGAGCTGCATGAAGGAAAGAAGGTAGTTGGGATTCGGGGCAAGAGAGATGATGGTCGCCTTTGTCCTTCCCTTGTGGGCGTTGCGGAAGATCTTCTTGAGCCTTTGCACCTTCGGCACGCGGTCCCTCTCTCCAATCGTAAGATAGTAAGCATTGAGCACGAGCAGCTTTCCGTTCTCCTTTATCTTGTTGAGCACCTTCTGGTCTGGTTCATCGCCGTTCACAAGAAGTCCGATTGCCCATCTCGACTTTATCAGGCTGTAGACCACATTTGGGTTTGTGCTCATTATGAGAAACGGCTTCTTAGGCTGCCTGGAAAGATTCTCCACAATCTCCACGTCCTCTGAGACGTTTAGAATTTTCTTGAATCCGAGCCTCTTCTGGAGGTCCTTTCCAAACGCGTTCGGGGAGTTTGTGATGTCGAGGTAGTGCATTTGATCATTGCTCCTTCTCTTCCTCCTTTGCGGCGGCCTCCTCTTCCTTGAATAATCCCTTCTCGACAGTCGCCTTTATCTTCTCCGGTGAGTAGGCGAGCTTGATCAGCTTCGTGTGGCCGCGGATTCCCTTCCCCGACTCGTATGTGTTGATTAGTCCCTGCATCTGAAGGTCTGAGATGTACTTGCGGTACCACCTTGAGCTCTTGGGCTCCTTGTTGAGCCCATTCGAGATTGCGGAGTACTTGTCGTATACCTCTCCGCTGAAGAGATAGGTTTCGCCTCCCTCCATCAGCTTCTTGTATCGCCCTCCCTGCAAGGTGAGTAGCGCGATTGCGTAGATTACCAGCTTCTGGTGCTCTGGGAGTGTGCTGACAAGTTCGTATGCTATCTCCTCCTCTGCAGACTTGGATGCCTCCTCGACGTCCTTTGCGCTGATTTTTGTGAGCTTCTTTTCATCCGCGTACTCTGCTGCCCGAGAGATTATCTTAAGCGCAAACCTTGCGTCGCCGCTTTCCCTCGCGGCGATTGCAGCGGCGAGGTTGAGGGCTGCGGGCTCAACTATGTTTGGCTTTATCCCGAGCGCGGATCTCTGTTGAAGAATTGCGAGAAGCTCATTTGAGTTGTAAGGGGGAAACACCAGCTCCGTCTCATAGAGCGTCGAGAGGCTCCTTGGGTCGAGGTCCTCCTTGAATGAGATCTTGTTTGAGACGCCCACTATTGTTATCCCGCCGGTCTTTATGTCGCTGTTTGCTCTCGTCATTGTGTAAATTAGATCATCCAGGTCCTTGACTATGTCTATCTCGTCGAGCACGACGATCAGCACCTTTCCGTCCTCCTCGATCCAGGACATCAGCCTCTCGTATATGTCGACGAGCCCGTACCCCCTCTTCGCGTAGTTTGGAAGGTGGTCGCTGATTATCTTGCTGAGCACCCTGTACCTTGAGTTGTAGATCCTGCAGTTTATGTAGGAGATCTTTGCCTTGACAGTCGCAAGCTTCTTTACCTCCTCGATCACGTACTTGACGCTCGAGGTCTTGCCGGTTCCTGTCTTGCCGTAGATGAAAAGGTTCCTTCCCCTCTCTCCCTTGAGCGACGGCGTGAGCGCCTTGACTATGCTTGCAATCTGCTTGTCGCGGAAGAGGAGATGGTCCGGCATGAAGTGTGGCGAAAGCGCATCCCTGTTGATAAAAATTGCCGACTCCTTAAGGAGGTCAGCGAAAGGCTCGACCAAGAAATCCCCGACTATGTAATGAGTTTCTTTACAATATCTATAAATACTCCTTTAATCTCCTCATCCTCCAGAACCGGAATCTTTCCTTCGTCGGTGAGGGAGCTGATTTTAGCGCTGGCCCGAACGGCCCCAAGTATGCCGCATCCCAGGGCATCGGCGACCTCCTTTGCGCCCTTTGCGCTGCCATCAGACATGTTCTCCACCACGCCAAGGAGCGCAAGACCGAACTTCTTTGCCATTGAGCCCGACTTGATCGTGTTTATTGCTGCGATGTGCTGCGGCGTCGTGACAAGCACGAAGCCGTCAAGCGGGATGAGCTGCATTAAAGTCAGCGGGGCGTCGCTTGAGCCTGGAGGAAGGTCTATTATAAGATAGTCCAGATCCCCCCAGGTCGTGTCTGCGAAGAACTCCTTGAGCATCTTTGTGAGCATTGGGCCCCTCCAGATTATCGGCTTTCCGGAATCCGCAAAGAACATTGCTGTGGAGATTATCTTCACTCCGCCAACCTCTATCGGCTTGAGGGGGTAGTCGCGTGGCGGCTCGCCCTTGTACCCTACGAAATATGTCACATTGGGGGTGTCTATATCCGCGTCAAGTATCCCAACCTTGTAGCCCATTGAGTGAAGGGTGTATGCAAGGTTGACCGCCGTTGTGGTCTTTCCTACCCCTCCCTTTGCGCTGTAGACGCCGATCTTGTGCTTGATGCTTGCAAGCTTTGCCTTGAGCTCCTCCCTCTGCCTTATGACTGCGAGGAATGACGGGTCTATCTTGCTGAGGTTCGCGTTTTCCGGGTTGAACTCTCCTTCCGTCATCAAATCACAATTAGACACATTTAATGGGAGGGCAGAATTAATATAATTTCATCAGGAGCGCCTCCCGCGGGCAAGCTCCCACTCGGTGTTTATCGCTTTGATGAACTTGATTATCTTCTCGCGCCTTGCGGATGTTTCGTTCTCGCGGTCGGCAAGGCCCATCAAAGTCTCGGTAAGCGTGACCTTGCCAAACCAATCATCAGCGGGGATGGACCTGACCACCCCTCCTGCGGCAGCCCCAATCTGGCCTTCCCTAAGACAAACTATCTTCTCAAGATCAAGTCGGTATGGCAGGGTAGCTTTAACTGCAATGGGGGCTTTCGCCATGGAATCCGACATCTATGGCAGGGGGTTGTTTATAAGGGCAAACCCAAGCTTTGTTTAATTGCCAAAAGCGGGTTTTCGGGGCATACATAGATTATTATAATTATTCGATTAAATTCTATTTTACTATACTTAGGTGAATTAAATGAATATAAGTGAATTGAAAGCAGGAGCGACCAACGTCACAATTGAGGCGACGGTAGCGGCAAAGCAGGAACCTAGAGAGGTTGTAACAAAGTACGGAAAGAGGCTTAACGTAGCGAACATTACGCTCAAGGATGATTCGGGAAGCATCGCAATGTCCCTGTGGGGAAACGATGTCGAGACAATAAGCGAGGGGGACGTGATAAAGGTCACAAACGGATATGTAAGTGAGTTCAGGGGGGCGCCGCAGCTTTCCGCAGGAAAGTTCGGAAAGATCGAGGTAGTCACAAAGGGCTCAGGAAAGGCGGAAAAGAAGGAGGAGGAAGAAGCAAATTTTGACGATGTAGAAGAAGGGGAGATATAATGGTACTTGCGGAAGGGACCGCAGCGCCAGACTTCAAGTTGATGGGCACGGACAACCAGGCCCATTCGCTTAGCGAATTTAGGGGCAAGAAGGTTGTCCTTTATTTTTATCCAAAGGATGACACGCCAGGCTGCACCAAGGAGGCGTGCGATTTTAGGGACGCGCTGGATTCCATAAGGGAGCTCGGCACGGAAGTTATTGGAGTGAGCAAGGACAACGTTATGTCCCACGTCAAGTTCACAAACAAGTACAACCTGAACTTCATGCTGCTCGCGGACATGACGGGCAAGGTATGCGAGGAGTATGGGGTGCTCGGCAAGAAGAGCATGTTCGGGAACTCGTTTCTTGGCATAGTGAGGACCACATTCATAATAGACAAGAAAGGCGAGATAGCGAAGGTCTTCTCCCCTGTGAAGGTTGAGGGGCACAGAAAGGAAGTGATTGAAGCGCTGAAGAATGGTTGATGGTGAATTTATGGCAAAGAAAAACAACAGAAAGGAGGAAGGGATGCATGAGCACATGATGATGCACCGCGCAAGGAGGGGAAGGGGGATACTGTCCCTTATAGTGGGGCTGATCTTCATTTACATCGCCTACACGTGGAACCCGGCAGTTATTGCGACAATTATAGTTTTAGGGATAGGAGTATGGTTCGTTAGCATGGCCTGCATGAAGCTTGGATGGAGCTATTGGGGCAGAGGCTGCTGTTGTGGGTGCGGATGCGGTTGCGGAGGGGAGTGCAACTGCGTGATGGACAACAAGCACTGAACGCTTTTGATTGTTTTATTTTCCCTTTGGACAGAAGGGGCTTCCTTTCTGTCCCCATTCTTTTCCTTCCGGTGCAGCTGGAATTTGGTAAAAAGCTGATTCAGAAGTCGATTTTCATCTTCTCCCCGAACTTGGGGGCGTGGGCATCGAATCCCTCGAGCTTCAGTGACTCGGCAAGCGCCTCAGTGTTCTGCTTGTCCCCGTGGACGCAGATGACCGTCTCGGGATCGCTTTCCCTTACATACTTGTAGATATCCTCCTTGCTTGCGTGCGCTGAGAAGTCGTAGTAGGTCGCCTGGTTGTTAATCTTGCAGCTCTCCCCGTCGATATCCAGTGGCTCGCCCTTGAGCAGAAGGTTGCCGTTTGTGCCCTCCACCTGATATCCTGTGATCATGATTCTTGAGCGCGGATTGAGCTTTGTTATGTAGTGAAGCACCGGGCCACCGTTTAGCATCCCTGCGGTGGTCACGATGACTGAGGGGCTTTTGAGGGCGCCCACCCTGTCGTAGTGCTCGCCTATCCAGTTGACCTGCTTCATTGCGCTCATGATCATCTCCTTGTTCGCTGTGAACTCTGGATACCTCATCACAATCTCTGTTGCCTTCTTTGCCATCCCATCCATGTAGGTCTGGTCGATTAGGCCATGGTTGTAGAGGATTGCTATTATCTCCTGCGCCCTGCCCACAGCAAAGCATGGAACCAGCGCTGTCCCTCCGTTGTCAAGGGTCTCCTTCACATCCTCTATGAACGCCTTGATTAGCTGGGCCCTGTCAGGATGGCTTCTTGTCGCGTAGGTGGACTCAATCATCAGTATGTCGCTCTTTACGATCTCTGCGCTGTTCTGGGTTACCTGGGGTTGAATCTTGAAGTCCCCTGTGTAGACAAACCTCCTCTGGTTGTGGCTCTTCTCTATCAGCGTTATTGCGCTGCCTGGTATGTGGCCCGCGTCGGAGAAATTGATCGTGTAGTTTGCGAAATCAATCTCCGAGTTGTAGTTGTAGGATAGGAACTTCTGGAGGTAGGTCCTTAGGTCCCTCTTTGAGTACATCGGCTTGATGTGGTTCTTCTTGCTGATGCCAAGCGAGTCCTCAAGCAGAAGCTCGCTGAGTTCCATTGTAGGCCTTGTGCCGAATGCAACCGGGAACTGCTGGTCGTAGAGGATCGGAAGCGCTCCAGTGTGGTCGAAGTGGGCGTGGCTAACCACCACCGCGTCCACCTTTGCGGGGATCAGCGGATACTCTAGCTTCGGGGTGCCGTTCTTGACCCCGTAGTCGAGAAGAATGTTCTTCTGATCCTTTAGAAGAAACGCGGACCTTCCCACCTCTCCCGCGCCGCCCAAAAATTGTATTTCCAGTGACTCACATCGTTTAAATAAGAAAAATCCTTTTAAGTATATACTTATCAATATCTTTAGCTTTTGCCTTAGGCGTTGTTATGGTTGTAGAGGACATAAATTTTTTGGATATGGCTTGTTTGCTCAAAATAGGCCCGGATACAGTTATGGAAAAGTTTGGGGGGCTGATAAAC
Organism: Microcaldota archaeon; assembly: GCA_028867095.1. The sequence continues at coordinate 13,149 of JAGWHA010000003.1, forward strand.
ACCAGCTTCTTTGACGCCTCCACGATTGCAGGGACCCTCAAGCAGAAAGGGCTCATAGAGTTCACAAACGACTACCCAGGGCCGAACGGGCTTCTGGTGTCAGCACTGGGAAAGAGCGTTCTTGGTGAGGCAGAGGCAAAGAGTGCCGAGCCTTTTGACATGCTGGACTCCACAATACTCCAGCAGCTATCAGGCGGGAAAAGGCTCCCCGTGGAGCTGGGAAACTCGCTTAACCTAAGGAGCAAGGACCTTGCATTCAGGCTCTACAAGCTCTACAGGCAGAACTACATAATCTATGATCTAAAGAACGGAGGCGTCGAGCTCCTCCTGACCGAGGGCGGATTCCTCAAGATCAAGAACATAATGCCGGCAAGCGCGCCCAACATAGCGCAGCCCGCAAAGCAGGCGGCTTCCCCTCTGGGAAAGATCCTCGTAGGCTCACCGCAGGAGCCAGCTGCCCAGGGAGAGCAGACAGCGGAGGTGAAGGCGCATGGAAGCAGGAGGATCCTGTGGATCTTCGTTGCAGTAATTGTGATTGCGGTTGCGGGATACGTAGTGATGACCAATTTCATCGGGGTATAGAATGGAGCTTGTGGAGTATAACGCTGCTGCAAGGCTCATCAACTCCTACGGGATAAAAAGCATAGACAGCAGATATGTCAAAAGCGCAGAAGAGGCAGTCTCATTTTCAAAGGGGGGAAAGATTGTTCTCAAGGCGATGTCGAACAAGTCGCTGCACAAGTCAAAGGCTGGGCTGATAAGAATCAATCTCTCCAGGCCGGAGGAAATTGGAAGTGCGTTTAAGGACCTGCAGAAGAGGGCGAAAAAGTTTGCGCCGTACAAAATAATCGCCCAGAAGATGGCGGAGAATGGGGTTGAGATAATCGTTGGGGGGAGGGAGGACGCTCAGTTTGGAAAGCTGCTGCTGCTCGGCCTTGGAGGGATCTATGTGGAGACGTTCCGCGACTTTGCGCTCAGGGTATGCCCCATAACAGTATTTGATGCAAAGCAGATGATTAGCCAGCTGAAGTCGAGGAACATTGTCACATACAACGGAAAGTCTGAGAAGGTCCTCGAGGGCTTGCTGCTCAAGGCGTCAAAGCTGCTTGCCGAGAACAAACTGTCTGAGCTCGACCTAAACCCCGTGATAATCAGGGAGGACGGCTACGATGTCGTCGATATAAGGATACTAAAATAGTGTGAACATGGCTGCAAGAAAGAATATGGATTTAAGGCCGATGCTCAAGCCGCAGAGCGTCGCGATCATAGGCGCATCCAGCACCCCTGGCAAGGTGGGGCACATAATACTAAACAACTACATTGAAGAGGGATATCAGGGAAGGCTGTATCCGATAAACAAGGACGGGGGGACGATATTGGGGCTCTATGCGTACAGGAGCATACTTGACGTTAAGGAGAAGATAGACCTTGCAGTCATCGCGGTGCCGGCGATGGTTGTGCCGCTTGTGCTTGAGGAGTGCGGGAAGGCGAAGGTGAAATCTGTTGTGGTTATAAGCGGCGGATTCGCTGAGGTTGGAAACGCCGATCTGCAAAGTAAGATTGTTGCAATAGCGCAGAAGTACTCAATGCCTATGCTCGGGCCTAACTGCCTTGGCGTGATGGACCCAAGGTCAAGGATAGACACGATGTTCCTTCCGACCTACAAGCTCAGCAAGCCGAAGGTGGGCGGCGTCAGCTTTGTCTCGCAGAGCGGGGCGGTGGGAAGCACGGTGCTGGACCTGATTGCAAAGGAGGGATTCGGTCTGTCAAAGTTCATCTCTTACGGCAACGCAGCGCACGTCGATGAGGTGGACATACTCGAGTACCTGATGAACGACGATGAGACGAAGGTGGTTATACTCTACATCGAGGGGGCAAAAAGGGGGAGGGAGTTCTTTGAGATCGGCAAAAGGCTCTCGAAAAAAAAGCCCGTCATTGTGATCAAAGGGGGCATGACCGAGGCTGGCGCGGCGGCTGCGCACTCGCACACGGCATCTTTGGCAGGAAGCCACGAGGCTTACGAGGCGGTTTTCAGGCAGTGCGGATTTGCGATAGCAAAGGATCTTGACGATCTGCTCTATTTCGCCAAGGCCTTTGCCACGGAGCCCGAGCCCGTGGGGAACAGGGTTGCTGTAATCACAAACGGCGGCGGAACAGGGGTGCTCACAACTGACGCCATCTACAACGCGGGCCTTAGGATGGCGGCGTTTGGCCCGCAGACGCAGAGGGAGCTCAGGAGGAGTATGCCGATAACGGTCAATGTGAGAAATCCGCTTGATCTGGTGGGTGATGCAAACAAGAAGAGGTACGAGGACGCGCTGAATGCGATTGCGCAAGACAAAAACATCGACATGCTGATTGTAATTGCCCTCTTCCAGACCCCTGGGGCGGATGAGAGCCTTGCGGAAAAGCTTGTCGAGTTCAAGAGCTCCTCAGAGAAGCCAATGGTTGTGATAAGCGCAGGATCCCAGTACACGCAGGAGAGGGTCGCTTTCATGGAGAACGCCGGGCTTCCGGTTTACGATTCGCCGTCCGCAGCTGCAAACTCGCTTGCGGAACTTCTGAAGTACGCAAAGTACAGGAAGGGAATTGTCGACTAGTTCTTGGCGAAGAGCATCTCGATTATCTCGCTTATTATCTTATCCTTCTTCTGGTCGGAGCTGAGCATCTCGAAGAGCTCCGTTGGGCTCTTGCTCAGCGAATAGTCACTCTTCTTTAGCTGCTCGATGAATATCCCGAGGCCATAGTCCTTGATCGAGACGTTCTCAAGCGTGCCGCTTCGCAGGGACTCGATTCCCTCGTGGGAATCCTCGTCGTCTATCTTGTTGCTGACCTCGACGACACCCCTCTCCTTGTATCGCTTTAGCAGCTCGACCAGGTCAAGGTCGGCATTCCTGTAGCCTTTCTTGAGTTCCCCTTCCAGGACGATTCTTATGACCGGCTTGTCCTTCGACTTTTTGAGCAGCCTCTCCACCGCCTGCTCGGTTTCGGTCTGGATCTGATGGAGGTCCTTGTTTTGGACGTCTATCTTTTCCACGAAGAACTCTCGGGAATCTATCGGGATGAAGCTGTATGAGTTTGTCCTTGTGTCGAATAGGAAAAATCCCTTTTGCTCCTGCTCCGCCTCCTTTAGCTGGGTGAGCACGGTACTTCCCGGAATCAGGAATGGCTTGCCGAACACCTTGCCCTCCACCCTGCTGTGTATGTGCCCGTCGATGTACAGATCGAATCCTTTCGGCAGCTCATCGAACTTTATGAAGTCGTTGCTGAATGGGAGCAGCTCGTAGATTGACTGGTGGAACTGGAAGACATTGAACGCTCCCTCCACGGGCGTTGGGTTTAGCTGCTTTAGTGTCTCCCTGACCTTTTCTTCAGATAGGCCGCCTAAGGAAAACACCGCTACCTTCTCGCCGTCCTTCTCGACCTCCACGGTCGCATCGCTTGCGTCTATGAGAAGTCCGGCAAGGCTTAGCAGCTCTACCGAATTTCCTGCGCTCTGTGCGCGCCTCTCATGGGTTCCTGGGATTGCGATGATTGGTATGTCTGTGAATAGCCTTTTCTCGCCGCTGTACGCGACGACCCTTGCCTTCCAGTCTTTGCGCGCCACGTTGCGGAAGAGGTTTATCCCCTGGGCCAAGATCTCAAGCCTCGGATTCCTTATGTCGAAGAGATCCCCTGGAAGAATCATCATGTCGGCTATCTCCGAAGCCTTGGTCAGCGCCTCTTCTGCCTGCCTGTACGCGTCATCCACAAATCGCTCATACCCTAAGTGGAAGTCCGAGAGGATTGCTATCTTCATCTCTACACTTATGACAATTTCTTCTTTAGCTCAAATAGAATCTTATCTGTTGCCTTCTTTGCCAGATTCACCTTTGGGCCGTAGACCCCTGCTGCTGCAGGATGCCCTCCGCCAGAGCCGCCTACTATCGGTCCCACCTCCTGCATTATCCTTCCCAAGTGTATGGAGCGCTGCCTCTCAATTGGGGGCCTGAGCCTTGCTGAGATGGAAATCTCCCTTTTCCCCAAAAGCCAGAAGACCGCGGCGTCAGCACCGGCATCTATGGCAGCCTCTGCGGCAATGCTGGCATGGGTTGTCGCGGGACCGTAGACGAGTAGGTAGTTGCCGATTATTTCGCTTGTTGCCGCGCACACCTCCTTCATCGATTCGAGCCGACTGAATGCGGAGACCCTAGGGCCGAACTTTTCGAGGAACTGCGAGTATCCCATGCCGCTGCTGTGAAGCAGCTCTGAAATTTGCTTGAATGTGAGTGCATGCATGTTGTGGAAGTTTGCGGAATCTGCGACAATCCCGTTTAGCAGGGCTATCGATGCGTCAACCCCGATCTTCATGCCCAGGCTAGATAGGATCTGGCAGACCAAGCTTGAGGTTGAATTGTAGCCGGGATCGCTGAAAATCATCGGCTTGCTGTCTTCGGTTTTGCCGAGCTCGTGGTGATCGATGAAGAGCACCTGCTTCTTCATCTTTTTTATGGCGCCTGAAAAGTTTCCGGTAGCCTCAGGAACGCTTGCGTCGACTACGATGATGCCGAATATGTCCTTTGGAACCTTGCCGATGATCTTCGGGGGGCTAGAGAGGCTCTCCAACACCCGCTTTGAGCTGTTGGTTATGAGATCTGGCATTGCTATTACCGAGTTTGGAAGGTATGATTGCAGGGCAATGGCAGAGCCTACGCTGTCGCGGTCCCCTATAGAATGGAATGTTATGAGGAATTTTTCCTCCTTGTTAAGTATCAGAAAATTCAGCAGTTCGTTGAAGCTAATCTTCATCATCAAATTTCACTGTTGCATCTTGCTAGATAGCGCTGTGATCTCGTCCCTGAGCTTCTTCTCCTTTGCCTTGAGCTCGTTGAGCTGCTTGGTTGTCGATTGGACCCTTATCTCTCCGGATTCCTTCTTCTCGTCTATGTTCTTGAGCGCGGTATCCTTGCTTGTCTCTACAATCACTCCGCCGATGGTTACGTAGACCTTTCCTGTAGCCTTTGCGACCTCCTCCTTTGCTGCGTCAAGCTCGCTTTTCTGCACAGTGAGCTGGTCGACCTGCATAGAGTATGCACGGATCTGCTCCTGGATCATCTGATAGTCTCTTAGAATCCTCTCCACGTCCTGCGGGGACGGGGTTGTAGTTGAATCTGCCATAATATCACAAGATTATTGGTAGGGAAAGCAATATACTTCTATCCGATCAGCTGTGGCCTGCCTCTTCGGCCGAAATTACGTCGACTTTCACATCTGAGGAATCGGTATCCTTGAATAGGTCCTTTACAAGGTTCTCTATTCCAAACTTCATCAGCTTCGCCTGGTATTTTGACAAGAAGACCTTGTGGCCTGCCACGTCCTTTATTATAACCGCTCCGCTATCGTCAACAGTGACGAATATGGTTTCCTTGGAATCATGGACTTTGTAGTACTTGGGCATTTCCTTCACCGCATTCTATCTCTTTGGTATACTCCTTTCTCTCGGATATCGCCCCGTCCTTGTCGTAGAGGTAGAGCGTAACCTTTATTGTGTAAGTGTTGGGGTAGACCTCATTGCTGGCATAGATCTTGACCCTTTTTTCGCGTGCCTCCCCCCTCTGCAATATGCCCACTAGGCTCTTTGCAGTGGTAAGGCTCTTGTCTGGGGCAAGCGAGAGTGGCGCCGGGACGTCGTAAATGCATTCGACCCAATACAATTCGCTGTCATTTGTGGTAACGGAGAGCTTCATCTCCAGTTCGTTGTACGTGAATGCCCTTATCCTCTCGGAACTTAGTGATAACGTGGCTGTGATTTCTGGCATAGCTTGTTGTATGGGGTATAGGATAATAAATTTATCGACAGGGGATTATCCCTGCGTGGACCTGACGTTTTCTGTGAGAATCTTAAGCGCCTCTGATTTGATTTCGTTGATTTTGTCCTCAGTTAAACCAGGACCGTTGAAATAAGGGGGGGCTTTTATCAATGGATATACCTTCCTGGTGAACAGCTTCCTGAGTTTCGTTGCGATCTCGGGGTTTATAGTCGCGGGTCCCTCTCCAGAGACTTTCATGGAGTGCGCTGTTGTAAGGTGTGAAACCAGTTTTTCCGTGGTTATTCTGCCGAATTCTTTTATCTGGTTGTGTACGGCCCAATCGGGGAGCTTGACAGGGGCGTTGCTTGTTACCTCAAGAACCTTATACTGCGCCATCGAAAACTTGGCCGCGATTATCTCGGCCTCTTTCTCAAGAAAAACGGGTAGATCTTGGGGCCGCCTTGCAAGTTCCTTCAGCTTTGACGCCTTGCTGTTGCCCTCTGACCTTACAAGTATTGTTTCTCCAGGTGGTATCGGTTTTACTCTGGTTGCGGGATTCATCTTGTCGCCTTTAACAATTATTCTTTATGAGGTATTTATAAAGATTTTCTACTAATCGTTTTGTTCGACTAATCTGGGATATAAGGGATTTATATAATTTAACGGAAATTAGAAGATGAAGTCAAATTGTGAAGCCATGGAACTAAACGAAGCCTCACTTATAGAGTCAGAGATAATGCTCAGGAAGCTCAGGCTCACCAACGAGGTCCTAGAGACGCGCAGATCGATCGCCAGATGGCTTGCGCTCTCCCTTGGGATAATAAACCCCGGTGAGTCCAGGCTCAGCGCCGTTGCGGTGCTTGACGCAATGATAAACTTCCAGTTCGTGAGGAGCATGGACCCTGCCTACGCAGACATTGAAAAGTACATAAACGACAACTGGGAGGCGATGAATGAAAAGACTCTTAGATATCACCTTTTAAAATTGAAGAATATGGGACTGATAGAGAACAGCAAGGGCAAGTTCTACTTCAAGCCGCCAAGCTTCGGGGATCGATTTGACGCAAATGCGTGGGCCTCAAAGCTCTTCGAGGAGGAGCATAAGCAGATAGCGGTGAAGATCAGCGAGGCGATAAGGGAGCTAAAGAACAAGCAGCAGTGATTTTTATGAATAAGGAGTGGATTTTCTGGGCAATACTCGTCGCGGTGATAGCCACAGGGGCGCTTTACTTCAAGTTCTACAGCACCCAAACGATCTCGATGTTCGTCTCCATAAACGGCAGCGCAACGGTCGGCACCATATATCCGTTCGAGAAGATTCTCCTTCCGATAACCGTCCAGAACACCGGAAGCGGATCCATAACCAACCTTGTCTTCGACGTGAAGAACAATGGGAACTCGAGCGTCGCATACCAGCTCAGCATACCTGAGGGCAAGAGTGTCACGCTCCAGTACAATTTTACCCCTTCGAAACCGGGCGCATACAATATCTCTGTGGTTGCAGACCCGGCACAGGTATACAACATAGTTAATAGGCAGAACTCGATGAACACCACGATGGTGGTGGTAACAAACGCATCACCAGCCATGGCGTACTCGCTCATACCACAAGGAAACCTCTCGGACTACAGCCAGAACAACTACGGGAGGGGGGGATTCATAGCATCGAGTTTCCTCTTCGGATCATATAAACTTGATGCCTTTGCACCGGTTGGAAACAGGGACACGTTCATAACATCGCTGCTCAACATAACTCAGCTTTACATACGGAATGTCTCTGTCGCCTCAGCCTCCTACGCAAACGGGGCTTCTTCATACTCGGTTTGGATAAGAGGGTACCTGAGCCCGAGCGTCATGGGCGTGGCGGCTTCCGGAAGGGGATACAAAGTCTCCAACTACACGATAAACGGAACTGTGGTGACTGTTGCGAACATGACAAACACGACGACACTCTGCAGCTGGTATCAGGGGGGATGGATAAAGAGCGTGGTGTTTGACAACGCAAGCGGCACGTGCCTTGGAATTTACAAAGGCACAATAAGGACGCTAAACAAATCGCCTGCATACGGCAACGCGACGTATTTTGCAAGGGTGAACCCTCTCAACAGCACTCTGCTAGGAAATTTCAGCGGCAGGTTTGGAGGCAAGCGCTTCTACTCAACGCTTCTGCAGAACGGGGTGACTTTCGTCGCGCCGCAGATCTCGATAAACAGCTCGGAGGATTCAAGGTGCCTCGGGGTTATAAGCAAGCAGAATGGGACAAGCTTCTGCAGCGTCTTTGTTGTTCCGGCCAACGGATTCATAACCGGGATTGCGCTGATCAGGACAACCGCTTACGTAGGAAACTATAATCTTAGCGTATACACCCTTGTGAACAACAGCCGGGTGTTCCAATCCATACCTACCGCATTCTCGATAATAAACAAGTTCAACATCAGCGGAACCTCGGCAAGCTTCAGCTCCGGATTTAGCAACACATGCCAGTTCAACTCAAGCTTCCCGTGCGGCAACGCGAACTTCTATAACGGAACTCTTGTGCTTCGCATAACAAACAACCTGAACCAGAGCCTGCACCTCAATTCGCTTAGCTGCTACTCGATGGGCACCCCGGTGCCGACAAAGCTCAGCCAGAGCCTGCCTGCGCTGGGATCCATGAACCTCTCCGCAAGCTGCTACAGCCTTGGGAAGCCGCTTGGAGGGATACCGCTTAACTTGCAGCTTAGCCTGCTCCTCAATTACACGGCCGCCAACGTTACCAAGACGCTTGCAGGAAATGCTACAATCAACATCTTCTCTTCTTGACAGTGGTTATTTTGAGCGAAGTATACGAGGCCTTCCTAGAGGAGTTTAAGCAGTTCACAAACGTCCAGGAGAGGGCGATAAAAGTCGTAGAGTCGGGGGACAACTGCATAATCACAGCGCCGACAGGAAGCGGAAAGACCGAAGCGGCGCTGCTTCCGGTGCTAAACAGCATCGTGAAGAATAAGCAGAGGCAGGGGGTCAGCGCACTTTATGTCACTCCCCTCAGGGCGCTAAACAGGGATTTGCTAAAGAGGCTCCATAAGCTCTGCTCCAAGTTCGGGGTGAGAGTCGAGGTCAGGCACGGGGACACGACCCAGTCTGAGAGAACAAAGCAGTCCAAGAACCCTCCAGACATACTGATAACTACGCCTGAGACGATACAGAGCATCTTCCTCACAGGGAACCTGCGGAACTCGATGAGGAACCTGAAGGCGGTGATAGTTGACGAGCTCCATGAGCTCTACCACAACAAGCGCGGGGCGCAGTTCGCGGTGGCACTGGAGCGCCTTGTGGAGCTTGCCGGGGAATTCCAGAGAATAGGAATTAGCGCAACTGTGGGGGGCATAGATACGGCCGCTTATTTTCTGTGCGGAGAGAGGCCCTGCAGCGTGGTTGATGCACGGGGAAACAAGGAGTTTGTGATCAACATTGTGATGCCCAGAAACCTTGAGAAGGAATACGCGGAGTTCTCCGAAAAATTCAGCCTTGACAAACAGGCGCTGGCAAGAATAGAGTACATGGCTGATAGGATAAGGAAGTCTCAGGCGACATTGCTCTTTGCAAACACAAGGCAGGTGGTGGAGTCGCTGGGGAATAAGCTGATACACTTTGACAAGGTGGCCGATTTTGGCGGGATAGGGGTTCACCACGGATCGCTTGACAAGGAGGAGCGAATCGGCACAGAGAATGCGTTCAAGGAGGGCAGAATAAGGTCCATAATAGCTACCAGCTCCCTTGAGCTTGGGATAGACATAGGCAACATCGACCTTGTCATCCAGTACGGATCGCCGAGGCAAGTTACAAGGCTTGTGCAGCGAGTGGGGAGAGCCGGCCATAGCGAAAAGAGGGCATCACACGGAGACATAATAGTGGCAAGCGTTATGGACGCCCTTGAGTCCGCAGCCATTGTCTCCTTAAACAAGGAGGGAAGGCTGGAGAGAAGGGAGATCCAGGAGAACGCGCTGGACGTGCTGGTCAACCAGCTCAGCTCCGTAGCCTTGGAATACAAGAAACTCGACCCGGAATTCGTCTACAAAATGATGAGGAGAAGCTCGTGCTATGCAAAGCTTGAGAGGAAGGTCTTTGAGGAGGCTCTTGCGTTTGCTAGCGAGCAGCGGCTTATAAGAAGCGGCAGGGAGATGGCGGCTGCGAGCAGGACAAGAAGGTATGTCATAGAGAAAATAAGCGTGATACCCGACTCGACGCGCTTTGTGGTCAAGAACATCTCCACGAACAAGATGATATCTAGCCTTGATGAGAATTTCGTCTACAACAACATTGAGGAAGGGACGACCTTTGTGACAAAAGGGCTTGTCTGGAGGGTCGTTAGCATAGACGAGAAGGTCATCTTTGTGGAACCGAGCGTGGAAATCGATGCGGCGATACCGGACTGGGAGGGGGAGGATATTCCGGTGTCTCACGCTGTTGCCAGCACCGCATTTAGCTTCTTTGGAAAGCACCGCCTGGAAACCCTAAAGTCCCTCTTGAGCCCGGGAGCCTATTCGGCGGCCCTGGCAACCATTGAGGAGCAAGAGAAGCACTTCCCGATAGATGAAAATGCCATCCACATAGAGGAAACTGACGAGCGGGCGATAGTATACGTGCCGCTTGGAAAGCTTGCGAATGATTTCTTCGGGAGGATAATAAGCGCGCTGGTCTCGGCGAGCGTGGGGAGAAAGGTACTGACAAAGTCCACACCTTACGCAGTTATCCTAGAGTATGAAGGCGCAGGAAGGCCTGCGGACATGAAGAAGATACTTGAGGCATTCAAGCAGTACAAGCTTGAGAACCTGCTGCAGAGCAGCGAGTTTGTCTCCAGTTTCGATCTGTTTCGATATAAGTTTGTGCAGAACGCAAAGCTCTTCGGTGTGATTGAGCGCAAGGCAACGATAACGCGCAGCACAGCGCTGAAGCTAATCAGCTTCTACAGGGACTCCCTGATATTCGAAGAGACAGTGCGGGACCTTGTGAGGAATTACTTTGACGTTGAGAGCGTCAGGGAACTGCAGAAGAAGCTGATTGACAAGCAGACAAAGGTGTTTGTCTACAAGAGCTTTGGGTCTGCAATCGCAAACGAGATACTGCGCTCGGCATATTTCTACAGGGAGCTGATGAATCCGCTTGCGCCGAGCAGCGAGGAGATAGACCAGTTTGCGCAGGGGCTGATGAACAAGAGCGCAGAGCTCATTTGCACTTACTGCGGCTTTAGGTTCAAGCGAAAGTTGTCTGAGATAAAGGAGCATGAGAGGATAAGATGCGTCTCGTGCAAGAGCCCAATGGTGGCGGTGCATGAGGAAGGATATGGGCAGGTGATAGAGAAGAGAAAGAACAGCGAGCGCTTCAAGAAGAAGAGCGAGGTTGCGCTCTACGCGGAGGCGATTGCCAACGCGAGCCTTGTTGAGGCATATGGATTGAGGGCACTGATTGCGCTTGCGACTTACGGGGTGGGAAACAAGACCGCGGCGAGGATACTCAAATGGCTCAGAAAGGACACGAAGCTTTTCCTTATAGATCTGATAAACGCGCAGAAGCAGTTCATAAAGAACAAGAAGTACTGGGCGGACAGATGATGAACGTCATCAGACTGGTGCGGTAGGGACGGGAGTTGGATTCTGATCCGGATTCTCGTTTATCACCCTTGCGTCGACCACCTTTGCGCCCGGCTCAAGCTTCATGAGCCTAACCCCTGATGCGGATCTCCCCGTTATCCTGATCTCGTCTACCTCAAACTTTATCGTGACTCCCTTTGAGCTTATCATTATCACCTGAGACTTTCCGTGGACGAACATCGCCTTCGCCACTGCTCCGGTCTTCTGGTTGGTCTTTATGTTTATTATCCCGCTTCCGCTCCTGTTCTGGTCCCTGTACTTGCCGATCTCGGTGAGCTTGCCGTATCCGTTTTCGGTTACGCTCAGCAGGAATCCAGTCTCCTCAACCGGAATTATGTTTTCTGAAACGTCTCCGGGGCCGAGCTTTATCCCCCTCACCCCCATGGCCGCCCTTCCGAGGAACCGGATACTAGCCTCCTCGAACTTTATTGCTTTGCCGAGCTTTGTGGTTATCGCCATGTACTTTTCCTTTGTGTAGATCTGCACGTCCGCGATGGTGTCGCTCTGGTTTAGGGTTATCGCCCTAACCCCAGTGACCCTTGGGTGGGCAAAGAGCTTTGCCATCGTTTTCTTTATCAGCCCCTTTGCGGTGAGGAAGACAATCCTTGAATTCTCAAAATCCTTTATGCTGAGAATCGCCACTATCTTCTCGTCCTTTAGGTTGAGCAGGTTCACGATCGCCTTTCCTTCCGCGTATCTGCTCGCCTCGGGAACCCTGTATGCCTTGAGCCAGTAGACCCTCCCCTTGTCTGAGATGCACAGCAGGTAGTCCTTGGTCTTGCATGAGACTATCTGCCTGACAAAGTCTCCCTCCTTTAGGTTTATTGCGATTACCCCCCTGCCTCCCCTTGCCTGCTCCTTGTATGTGGCAAGCGGCATTCTCTTCACGTAGCCGGTGTTTGTGAATATCACAGAAACCCTTTCGTCTGATATGAGGTCCTCGTCCTTGATCTCAAGCCCCTCGTCATGCTGGAGCAGTTTTGTCCTTCGCGGCCTTCCGTACTTCTCCTTTATCTCGGCGGTCTCGCCCCTTATTATCTCATCGACCTTCTTGGGGTCGGCGAGGATCTCGTTGTAGTATTTTATCTTTCCCTCCAGTTCGACTTTCTCATCAGAAAGTGATGTCGACTCCAGCGCCGTAAGCTTGCTGAGCCTCATCTCCAGGATTGCATTCGCCTGCTTCTCCGATAGTGAGTAGTTCTTCATGATGAGGTGCCTTGCTGCGGAGAGCTCCTTGCTCTGCTTTATGTCCTTTACGATCTGGTCTATGTTGCTTATCGCAATCACGAGCCCCTCAACTATGTGGTGCCTCTCTGTCGCAACGTTCAGCTCGAACGCACTCCTCTTTCTGACCATCTCCCTTCTGTGTTCGATGAATGTTGTGAGCAGCTGCAGCACGTTGAAGTTCTTTAGCCTCTTGCCAACTATTGCGAGGCTTATTATCGGGAAGGTCGTCTCCATCTGCGTGTGCTTGTAGAGGGAGTTTAGCACCACCTCTGCCTGGACGTCCTCCCTTAGCTCGATGACGACTCGGATGTCCTTGTCGCTCTCGTCCCTTAGGTCGGTTATGCCCACAATCTTCTTCTCCTTGACCAGAGAGGCGATGTTTTGAATTAGGGCCGACTTGTTTACGCTGTATGGGAGCTCAGTTATTATGATCTGGTTTTCCTTGTTGTCAATCTCAACCTTTGCCTTTATCGTGACCTGCCCCTTTCCGTAGCGGTAGCCGTTGTAGCTGTTCTCTGACATTAGGGCGATTCCCCCTGTAGGGAAGTCAGGGCCCTTGATAATCCCGAGTATGTCCTGCGGCGTTGCCTGCTCGTGGCCCAGCACATACTCCACCGCATCACAGACCTCGATTAGGTTGTGCGGGGGTATGCTGGTTGAGACTCCGACCGCGATTCCGTAGGTTCCGTTGACCAGGAGGTTTGGGACCTTTGCGGGGAGCACGTCAGGCTCCTGCTCGGTGTTGTCGAAATTCGGAATCATGGGGACCGTTCCCTTTTCAAGGTCCGCAATCATCTCCTCGGCCAGCTTTGTGAGGCGCACCTCTGTGTATCTCATGGCGGCTGGAGGGTCACCGTCTACCGAGCCGAAATTGCCCTGCCCCTCCACGAACGTGTGGTTGAGCGAGAAATCCTGGGCCATCCTGACCAGCGATTCGTAGACCGCCGAGTCTCCGTGGGGGTGGAACTTACCGATTACCTCTCCGACAATCCTTGCGCTCTTCTTTGTGGGCTGGTTGTGCACGTTGTTGATGTTGTACATTGCGTACAGTATCCTTCTCTGCACCGGCTTGAGGCCGTCCCTGGCATCTGGTATCGCTCGTCCTATGATTACGCTCATCGCGTAGTCAATGTAGCTTGACTGCAATTCGTCTTCCAGTTGGCGTGATTCTATTCTGCCCATTTGATCATCTAGATATCCAGGAACTTTACCTCTCCGGAGTGCTCCTCAAGGAACTTCTTTCTCTTCGCGACGTCCACTCCCATGAGTATCGTGAAGAGCTCGTTTGCCTTTGCCGCATCATCCACCTTTATCTGCTTGAGGACCCTGTTCTCCGGGTCCATCGTTGTCTCCCAGAGCTGCTCGGGATTCATCTCCCCAAGACCCTTGTATCTCTGCACAGCGGCCTTGCCCTCGTATCCCTTGAGCTTTATTTCGAGCTCCTCGTCACTGTAGCAATAGGCAGACTCCCGGCCCTTTGTGATCTTGTAGAGGGGCGGCTGCGCGATGTAGACGTACCCGTTGTCGATTACGGGCTTTAGGTACCTGTATAGAAAAGTGAGGATGAGCGTCCTTATGTGGCTTCCGTCGACGTCCGCGTCGCTCATCAGTATGATCTTCTTGTACCTGATCTTGTCGATGTTTAGCGTCTCCTTTATTCCAGTTCCGAATGCCGCGACCATCGTGTGGATTTCAGCGTTGTCAAATATCCTCTCCACGCTCGCCTTTTCGACGTTAAGGATCTTTCCCTTGAGAGGGAGTATCGCCTGGAACTGCTTGTCCCGGCCCTGCTTGCTCGAGCCGCCTGCGCTCTCCCCCTCAACGATGAATATCTCCGCCTTCGCCGGATCACCCTCTATGCAGTCTGCAAGCTTGCCGGGGAGCGCCGAGCTCTCGAAGATGCTCCTCTTGCGGACCATCTCCCTTGCCTTCTTTGCGCTCTCCCTTGCGGCCGCGGCGTTTATCACCTTCTCCGCAATCGTCTTTGCCTCCGAAGGGTGCTCTTCAAGGTACCTTGAGAGCTGGGCGTAGACTACATTCTCCACAATCCCCTTTATCTGCATGCTCCCCAGCTTCTCCTTTGTCTGCCCTTCAAACTCCGGGTTCGCCATGAGCACGTTAATCACCACCGTGAGGCCCTCCCTTACATCGTCACCGACGATCTTCACATCGCGCTTCTCTGTGATGCGGGACTTTGTCATGTAGTTTATTATCGCCCTTGAGAACGCGGACCTGAACCCGATCACGTGCGTTCCCCCTTCCATTGTTCGGATGTTGTTTACGAACGCCTCTATCTTCTCGTCGTAGCCCTTGTCGTACTGTATCGCAATCTCGATTGTTGAGAGGTCGACCTGCTTCTTGAAATGTATTATGGGTGTTATTGCATCGGTTCCCTTGTTTAGGTAGGCGATGAAATCTGGAAGTCCGTTTTGCGAGAAATACTCCTGCTCGTCCTTGGGGCTCACTCTTTCGTCGATGAATATTATCTTGACTCCGGGATTGAGGAAGGTCGTGTATCTAAGCCTATGTTTTAGGATCTCGGCGTCAAAGCTCGGGGTGACAAAGATCTCTGGGTCCGGCTTGAATTTTATCGTTGTCCCGCGGCCGGTTGTCTCCCCTACCTGCTCTAACCTTGATGTGGGGGCTCCCTTGCTGAAACTCATCCTGTATTCCTTGCCGTTTTTCCTTACGGTAATCTCCGTGAATTCTGAAAGCGAGTTTATGACTGTGAGTCCGACCCCGTGCAGCCCTCCAGCGGTCTTGTAAACGTCGTTGTTGAACTTTCCTCCCGAGTGCAGCGAGGTCATTATCACTTCAAGAGCAGGCTTGTTGTACTTCGGCATTATGTCGATTGGGATCCCCCTGCCGTCGTCAGAGAGCTCGGCGACATCGCCCGTCCCGTTTGAGGAAAGCGTGATCTTGATGGTTTTGCAGTAGCCTGCCATGGCCTCGTCGACCGCATTGTCAAGCGCTTCGTAGAGGAGATGCAGCACTCC
Source organism: Microcaldota archaeon (assembly GCA_028867095.1). The sequence goes on from JAGWHA010000003.1 coordinate 28,791, forward strand.
GCCAGGACCTGTGGACCCGATGTACATTGCCGGCCTTTTTCTTATCCCTAGCGGACCTTCGAGTACCGTGATTTTCGATGCGTTATACTCATCTTCCACTCCTACCATAAAAATCAAACCGGTTCCCTCAAATTCTATTGCATTTCAATCCTTATAAACCTTTTGAGGCAGGTTTGTCGTCGAAAAATGGCCCGGGGAGGCGCATGCAAAAATCAGCTCAATATAAGAAGTTTTAGAACTTAGGTATAGTGTGAATACATGGCAAAGAGGGTGCTCATACTAGGCGCTGCGGGGAGGGATTTCCACAACTTCAATATGCTCTTCAAAGGGAAAAAAGAGTACAGGGTTGTCGCGTTCACGGCAGCGCAGATACCGTTCATTGAGAACAGGACGTACCCTAAAGCGCTGGCCGGCAAGGGCTACAGGGAGGGCATACCGATATACAGCGAAGCTCTCCTGACAAAGCTCATCGTTCAGCACAAGATAGACTTGTGCGTCATGGCATACAGCGACTTGCAGAACCAGGAGGTGATGAACAAGGCAAGTGTCGTCAATGCTGCTGGTGCAGACTTCTGGCTGGTTGCTCCTGCCCATACGATGCTCGCCTCGAGAAAGCCAGTCATAGCGGTTTGCGCTGTGAGGACAGGGAGCGGTAAGAGCCAGCTGTCGAGGCACATTGCAAGGATAATCAAGAAGCTTGGGAAGGTGCCTGTCGCGATAAGGCATCCGATGCCTTACGGTGACCTAAAAAAGCAGGCTGTCGAGAGATTTGCGACGCTAAGGGACCTTGAGAAATACAAGACCACAATTGAGGAGAGGGAGGATTACGAGCCCCACATAAGAAACAATACGGTAGTTTATTCTGGTGTGGACTACGGGAAGATACTCAAGGAGGCGGAGAAGGAGGCGGACATCATTATATGGGACGGGGGGAACAACGATGCGCCGTTCATCAAGCCGGACCTATTCATTACAGTCGCAGATCCGCTCAGGGTGGGGGATGAGCTATCCTATTACCCCGGGCAGACGGTGGCCAGGATGGCGGATCTGCTGATCATCAACAAGGCGAACTCTGCCACCGAGCTGGAAATAGAGGACCTGAGGCTGGACCTGGAGCTGATAAACAAGAAGGCAAGGATAATACTCGCCAATTCGGTGATAAGCGTTGAGCACCCTTGGAGGATTCGGGGGAAGCGGGTGCTTGTCATAGAGGACGGGCCAACCGTAACGCATGGGGGGATGAAGTTTGGGGCGGGAACGGTTGCTGCAAAGAAGTACGGGGCTAGAGAGATAATCAGCCCGAAGAAGTACGCGGTTGGGAACATAGCGACACTCTATGCGAAGTATAGGCACCTTGACAGGATTCTGCCCGCCGTTGGATACAGCAAACACGAGATACACGAGTTGGAGGAGACGATAAACAATGCCAAATGCGACCTTGTGATATCCGGCACCCCTACAGACCTCGGAAGGATACTAAAGATCAACAAACCCCTCATTAACGTGAAATACGAGCTGGAGGAGAGGAACCCGCACCTGAGGGATACTATTATTAATTTTGCACGAGAAAGGAAATAACGCTTTTTCTGGGTTCGTAACTCAGCTTGGTCAGAGTGGCTGGCTCTTAACCAGCAAGCCGGGGGTTCAAATCCCCCCGAGCCCATTTTTATTGAAACAAACCCTGAGGACACTATAAATAATCTAAAAAATAGATAACTTTATGGTAAATAAAGGTCTTGTGGAGAAGGGTTTTGCAGAGTTTAGTATTCCGGTAAAATTTTACGGCGCGCGCCTTAGCGATGCAGAGAGGGAAAGTGTTTGCGCCAAACTTAGCGAAGGTGAAAAAGCGGCGCTCAAGTTGTTTTGGATAGGCCAAGGATTTGTGGATTTAAAGAATATTAGAAAAAATATGAAACCTACACTCTCAAAAGAGCTGGAGCTAACTTTGGAAAGTCTTGAGAAAAAGAAGTTGATATATTTGGCAGAGGACTTAAACCACCCCGGAGAAACATATGTGATGGTAATGCCACAGGGATTTCAGGTCATGGGACTTCTCTTCTCAAAGAGAGACTAATTCTATATCAGACACATTACAGAATCACAAACATTTGTGCATATTCTGCGAAAAATGTGGTGGTTTAAATATGATGGAAGCGTTAAATTAGTGTTGATAAAATGGATAAGTTCAAGACAAACGAACAAACGTCTCAAAAAATACCTAAGGAGGTACTTGACCAGATAAGACGCGACGGAATGCCAGACTTTAGTAGTTTGGGACTTTATGGAAATAGTGCAGTTTTTGCAAAAAGGCTCAAAGAAGGGTATACTGAATTTGCCATGGGAAGAGGTCCGTGGATTAACGATTTCAGGATTGTCGGCATTGCCGTATTTTATGGCAAAGGAGATAGGATTGCCACTTTTGAGACAATAAAATCTTGCCCTCTTGGAGACATTACAAGAGGCTCGCGAGAAATGGAATACAGCTCAGCAGAGTTTGATAAATTCACTAAGGAGTATAAATTAGAAATTGGCCCCAAAACTGCGATGAAAGAGCTTGTAGAGGCATGGATAAAGTAAGTATCTTTCAGAAGGTGTTAGATATAAATATGATAAATGCGTAATATTAGAGAAATACGATTTCTCTACCGGTGATCTTCATGAAAAACAACAAAAAAGCGACCAAAAAAGCTGTTCACAAGAGTGCTTCTGCGAAGAAATCTGCCGCAAGGCACGTTTCCTCAAAGAAGGTTATTAGAAAGGCTGCAAAGATGCAGAAAAAGCAGATGAAGAAAGCGGCCAAGCCTCTTGCAAAGAGGGTGGCGAAGATTCCGGCAAAGGCAGTTGCAGTGCCAAGGGAGAGGAAGGCAAAGGAAGCTGTCGACTTCAGGGCTGCAAACTTTGCCGACGAGGCGCTAATCAAGGCGGTGATTGACGAGCCACACTTCACAAACCACGTCTCAAGGAGCGTGGGGAAGAGGGCGGGGGAGATAATCCAGCTGCTTGCAACGCCGCAGACGGACGATGCGATAGCCGAAAAGCTCGACATCAAGATCAACGAGGTGAGAAGGATGCTAAACACCCTAAACACCTACGGAGTGGCGCGCTACAACGTGAACAAGGACAGCAAGGGCTGGCTCACGTTCAAGTGGTATATTGACGCAAACAAGATAACTGAGATGAAGAACGATCTTGTCATGCGAAACGGAGAGGGAGCATACAAGCTTCCGGAAGGATGCAATGACTTCTTCATCTGCGGCAAGTGCTACAGCGAGGAGAAGACGATCTTCCCGTTCGAGAGCGCATTTGAGATGGGATTCAAGCATGAGTGCGGAGGCGCAATGAAGCAGGTCAACAAGATGGAGGTAGAGCAGCTAGTGATGCAGGAGGGAAAGATCCTGTAGGTTGGTTTATGGTGCTGGATTCAGGTGGCATAGTTTCTGTGAAACTTAAGCCACAGATAAGGGAGGTTGTGTTTTCGCCGCTACTTATCGCTAAAAGAAGTGAAGAGGCCAAAGGAAAAGTCTTCCAGCAGCCAAAAAGCATCTTCACAGAGAAGGATGACCTATTCTAAAAAAAGCATAGATTAAGGAAGCTATTATAATCTTGTTCTTCGTAATTAGTGTATAGCGAGGTAGGGTAGCCTGGAGTGCCCGCCGGGCTCATAAGAGGTGTGCAACACGTCTAATGTTGGGAATTTGATGAACTCAAATTCAGAGGTCCAGAGAAGACGAAGGTACAAACAGATGAAAATGGAGGAAGATGCCTCAGAAAAGCTTCGAAAAGAAGGCTGGCAGGTGTTTTCGCCAACAATCGTTTGTGATCGGATCGCCATCAAAGATGGACAGGTCTTTTTCGTCGAATTTAAGAAAGCTGGACAAAAACTAACAGAAAACCAAGAAAAAATTAAAAACTTGGCAAATGATAATTATTGTGTTGTGCTGTATTGAGACACCCGGAGATCGATGGTCCAAATCCATCCCTCGCTATTATTTCAAAACCTTCTAGCTTCGCTCTCGTCAAAGTAGGGGGAGAGGGGGGCACAGTTCCACTAATGGTGTTGGTTATATATAATATACAAATAATAAATCATCATTAGTTCCATTGTTTTGAATTTTGCTTTATCAAAATAATAGTGGAACTCTACACTGGCAGTATGGTATTTTTGTAAAGTTTGTTTTGGTGTGTTAATGGAAATCTCTGTAGATCAACTCTTCAACATGATTCAGGCTGAAAAGAAGACAGGGGAGGTTATTCCCCTTCCGAGGGATTTTTACAGGAACGCGGTACAAAAGCTCAGCAAGCTTGAGCAGATACAGGAAGATCAACAGCACTCAGGAAACTTCAAGAAACTGCTTTCACAGGTGAGGGAGAGGAGAGTACAGAAGCTATTAATATATTTGGCGTACAATAAACAATTACCTAGTCTGGTTCCTGAAGAGGAGGAAGAGCTCTACAGAAGCATCAAGGCGCTTCTCGACAAAAAGGAGGCAGGAGTTTCAAGGATCCGCAAGATAAGGATAATCGCGGAAACACCGGAGCTTGTGATGCCCAATGGCGGCAAGAGCGGCCCATACAAGGAGCACCAGGTCATAGAGACGACGGACAACTACGAGGCGGAATTCCTACTCAACAACAAGCTTGGCGAGCAAATCTAAAGTGATGAAATGAAGATAACAAAAGAACTTATGGCATACTGCCCCTACTGCAACAAGCACACGGAGCACACGGTTACGAAGAT
>JAGWHA010000038.1 GCA_028867095.1 Microcaldota archaeon
AACCCTGCGAACTTCTTCGGCCACTCCCCTGTTATCATGTTGTACATGTCGATCAGGTGCGGCATCAGGTCCCACATGACGTCGGGGTGCACCGGGTTGTTGAATATGTGCGTCCAGTAGAAGTTGATGTAGTACACCTTGCCGAAATACCCCTTCCTGTACAGCTCAGCCGCCTTCTTGAGCGCGTTTGCGAACCTGTAGAGGTGCCCGACCTCGAGGACTAGCCTCCTCTCCTTTGCCATCTTGGCAAGCCTCTGGGCATCCCGCATGTTAGTGACGAACGGCTTCTCGATGAGCACGTGCCTTCCGTGCTCCATCGACTGCTTTGCGAGATCGTAGTGGTACTTGTCCGGAGCGCAGATGTGGACTCCGTCCACGTTCTTTAGCATCTCCTCCATGCTCTCGCATACAATGAACTTTGCGCTATCCTTGTGCGAGTTCGCCCTTCCTATATCCACATCAAAGACGTAGAGCTGGTCTATCTTCCTCTCCTTCTTGAGCTGGGTGTACTCGCTTATGACCCTAGCCCCCCAGCCCCCGGCGCCTATTACACCTATCTTCATGCTCTTTCCTCGAAGAATCTCTTTATCGTGTTCACCACGTACTCAACGTCATCCTTCTTTAGATTCTGGTGCATCGGCAGGCTGAGCACCTCGTTTGCCGCCGCCTCAGCATGCGGGTACATTCCCTCCTTGTATCCCATCGCCCGATAAGGCGGCTGGAGGTGTATAGGTATGGGGAAGTTTATCGCGCACTCTATCTCGTTCTTCTCAAGGTACGCCTTGAGTTCATCCCTGCGCTTTGTCCTTATCACGTATAGGTGGTATGCGGGCTTTATCTCCGCAGTCTCCTTCGGAGGCGTAACGACGTCGCCAACCCCCTTGAGCATCCTGTTGTATAGCTTTGCCACCCGCCTTCTCTTGCCCACCCACTTGTCAAGAGACTCGAGCTGCACCTTGCCTATCGCGGCATGGGACGAGGCCATCCTTGCGGTGTGCCCTATCCTTATGTGCAGGTGCATGTTTCCAGTCTTCATGTCCCTTCCGCAGTCCCGCAGGCAGTCAAGAGTCTCGGAAAGCGTCTGGTCGTTTGTTGTCACCATCCCACCATCTCCGAAGACTGTCATGTTCTTGGACGGGAAGAACGAGAACGCCGCAGCATCGCCGATGCTGCCCGCCATCCTTCCCTTGTATGACGCGCCGTGCGCCTGGCACGCATCCTCTATCACCTTGATGTTGTGCCTCTTTGCTATCGCCATTATCTCGTCCATCTCCGCAGGGTAGCCGTACAGGTGCACAGGCATTATCGCCTTCACCCTCCCGCCGTGCTTTGCTATCTCCTGCTCAAGCTGCCTAACGTCAATGTTGAATGTCTTTGGGTCTATGTCGACGAAGACCGGCTTTGCTCGAGCGAATATCACAGAGTTTGCGGTTGCGATGAAAGAGAGCGGCGGCGTTATCACAACGTCTCCCTCGCCTATGTCCATTGCCATGATTGAGAGTATCAGCGCCATTGTGCCGTTGTTGATCGCGACAGCGTGCCTTGCGCCCACGTACTTTGCGAACTCCGCTTCGAACTCCTTGACGCTCTTGCCCCTCAGCCATCTCTCGTTCTTTATTGCGTCCACGCTCGCCCTGATCATCTTCGGGCTGCATACCGGATCCATCAGCTGTACCTTCATATTAACACTTTTTACAGGGCTAGAAACGCAGATAGGTCGTGCTAACCTCGCTATTAATACTAATTATCGTTGATAAGTTATAAAAAAGATGTGCTTTCCGAGAGAACGGATTATTATTTAAACGATTATCTAGTCCAGATATAAATACTCCGAAATTCACAATTTTTCTCGGGAAGTGTATGAATCTTGAATCATTTAAGGAGAGGCTACAGGCCAAAACAAACGGGGACAGGTATGCTGCAACTCTTGAAATAAACGCAGTTGAAAACTACAATAAGAGCCTTAAAATAAGCGACAAGTTCATCGCATCAACATCCAACCTTAAGGCACTGTTAAAATCAGATCCCTCTTACAAAGAGAGCCTAAAGCCTCTCGAGGATGCCATACTTAATAACTACATCAATTCAAGGGCAAAGAGCCTCTTCGTAACCGACGGGGGCCTGATGTATGTGGCAAGCCATATAGGGTATATGGGTGGGGGCATGATGATGCTTCTAAGGGACGCAGGCGCTCCGACAATGCCGCTCTCACTTGCCGCATCTGTGGGGGGTGGAGCAACATCTTCCGAGAGGGAAAGTGGGAAGGCAACACATTCAATACTAAACTACAATGTGTTCTTCGAGGCCGAAATAGGGTTTGTCTCCAATATCAGTGGCAGGCGTAAATTCACAATACATCAGCTGTCCCATGAGGATGACGAGATAAGGACCGCATTCATGACTGCACAGACTACCGGAGCTGTAAATTTCGCCCACAATGTGCTCAAGGAAAGCAGGTATGAGATAAAGACAAATCTTTTAGGCGCAAGCACGCGTGAGTTCATCAACGGACATTACGTATCTGAGGGGGAGGTTGGAGTTAAAGGCGTCCTGCTTGCCCCTGAGTCCGAAACTGGGAGCATAGATTTCATAAGGCCGCTAGTCGTGATGAACCCATTCGACGGCGAGCACAAGGCGGTTCCATTCGACAACGAGATGAGGGGGATAAACACACGAGATCTCTCCACAACCGGAAAATCCCTTGACAGGACCGTGGTATACTTCTACGGGAACGACCTGGTGGTTACATTCAAGGGCGGGGAGATAAGCTATGAGGGGGACATCGGAGGCTTCCTTAATAATTCTGGAATTATAGACGCAATACGCGCCGGAAAGAGTACAGGCCTCACTGGGCAGTCGCGAGCGCTTCTCAGGAGCGGCTTGAACGGGATCGCGTCTGGAAAGAACCTAACAGGGTATTGGCCCGAGACAAAATTCGAGTGGCTACCAAAGCTCAGGGAGGCCCTTCTTGACGCCTATAGAGATACGAATAGGCCAGAGCTTGCAGCCCAGGTAATGCCAAGGGCATAATGGTTGATGATATGATGCAAAAAACGGGAAAGACATACAAGGAGATACCAATACTGCCGACAGCAGGAGGGCTTCAAGTTTTCTACAATTTTGAGAGGTCCATCGGAAGCTACTCGTTTGAGAGCCCACCTCCCCAGATGAAGCTGTCCTTCCTGGTCCAGACCCCCTTGCTTTTTGATAACAGGTGCGGGAAGCTGGTTCAAGAAGTGGAGATCAACTACCTCTCAAACTATAAGGTTCACAAGGACACCACCAAGAACGTAAGCATTCTCAAATACTCCCTTCCAGACTGGGAAGGCACATCCCTGCACTTCCAAATAGATAACGTGGAGGCGCTTAAGATCATACAGGGCTCTAGCAAAGCCCCATTGGCGGCGCTCAGGACATCCCTGAATATGATAAAGCGCGGTCTGCCAAAGGAGATTGTGATAGATAGGGGAGACAACGGCATTGTGCCTATAGCCTCTGAGATAAGGAGCATAATTAGGGGTATTGCGAGGCACGAGGAGCAGCTCAAGCTGCGCGGTGTTTAAGATGGCAAATTTCGAGAAGGAAACAAGGATAGCAAAGAGCGCCATCGAGTCGGCGTCAAAGATACTGCTAAAGTACTCCAAGAGGGTGGAGCATATCAGAAGCTACGCAAAGGGTGCAGACGACTACGCGACCGAGGCGGACATAGCGGCGGAGAGGGAGATAATAAAGACGATAAGGGGCGCCTTCCCATCGCACCGAATCTTCTCCGAGGAAAAGGGCGAGATAAAGGGCACTTCAGAGTACAAATGGATCGTGGACCCTCTTGACGGGACAAGGAACTTCAAGCATCAACTGCCCCTCTGGGGCACAATGCTCTCGCTCACTCTCAACGGCAAGCCGCTGGTCTCGGTGATAAGCCTGCCAGTTCTCGGGGAGACCTACGTTGCAGTCGAGGGGGAGGGAGCATTCCTAAACGGAAGGAGGATCAGGGTTTCAAAGCAGGCGAATATCAAAAAAGCGATGATGATCTTCGACGGTATGCACGTCTACAAAAATACAGACACAAGGGACCTGTTCGAAGCAACCGGCACCGCATTTGGCTCAAGCCTCAAGGTGCTCGGGTGCGGGGCCGTTGGCGGCGCATACATCGCAAGGGGCGGAGTGGAGGGGATGATCATGATAGAAAACCCTCCGCACGACGTCTTGCCGATAGTCGGCATAGTCACAGAGGCAGGCGGCAGGATATCGGACCTCGATGGCAAGGAGTGGAAACCGGAGAGCAAGCACTGCTTTGTCTCTAACGGGGCGGCACACGATAAGATGCTTAAGGCGCTTCTCATTGAACTTGCGCGTGTGAGGGGATGAACCTACGCTCTGTAGGGGCGGCAGTGGCTGAAGTTTCTATAAAAACAGTCTTCTAAGCCAAATCGCGCGGTGCAGCGCTATATAGTATATAATATAGGTAGGCTAACCCTTGCGCCTCTGCCTGCTCCTGTAGGTCATTGTCATAAGCTCCATTAGCCTCTTTAGCCCCTTTGGCTCCTTGTCCATATACAGCCTGTTCATCCTCTTTATGTTCCTCTCGTCGTCGAGCCTGAGGAACTTGGTTATCCCTATGTCGTTTATCAGCCTTGAGATCAGGAAGTTCTCCTTTCCGTCGGGCTCGCTCTGCCACTCTCGGAGCCTCTTCATGTAGCGCATAGACCTTGGGATGACGTCAAGGAAGCCCTTTAGGCTGCCCGCCTTTATCTCATAGGCGTAGTTCTTTGCCAAAAAGAGCAGCCAGTAGTCAAGGTTGCTCACCTCCTGCTCCTTCTTCTTGCCCCCAAGCGCCTCGTAGGCAAGCAGCGCAGACCGGATAAGCCTGCCTCCCGTTGTCTCCTCCGCCTTCCCCCCGCCCGCGAGGGTTACCTTCCCGAAGTAGTCTACGATCCTCGAGTTGTACTGCCGATAGCAGAACCTCTCGTACTTCTCCATGCGGTGGTACTCCATAGTCTGGTGCTCCATCAGCGGCACCACGTGCTCAAGGTAGAGTTCATTGTCGGTGATGTAGTCCAGCTTGCCGTACACCTTTGGCTGCTCGTGTATCAGCCCCTGGAACTCCACCGCCCCCTTCTTGAAGAGGTGGATCTGCCAGGTGAAGAAGGTGCCCCTTTGTGAAATGTCCCCTTGCTTTTGAACCTCCTCGTACCTCTTTATGTTGATCGCATCAGCATCAGTCGTCGAAATTATCTCATGGACCTTCTTCTCAAGCTCCGATGACATCCTCTCGTCGGTATCCAAATAGAGGACCCACTTATTCGAGCACTTGTTTATCCCGTACATGAATATCGGGTCGGGGTATCCTATCGCAAGCGCGTAGTACACCTTGAGCTTCTTGTACTTGCCCATAGCCCTAATGAAGCGCTCCCTATCCTTCCTATCACTCGAGTCAACTATCACTATCTCCTCGCAATACGGATAGAGCTCCTTTACAAAGAGGATCGCCTTGTCATAGTCGTTCCTTGAGAATGCGACAACAGAGAGCTTTTCCATCGATTCACCTGATCTCCTTGGCGTTGCCATCCGCAACGTCAATAAGCGATGGAAGTAAGACGCATTTGGGTTATATAAATCCTCTTGGGCAATATGTAGATAGCCAGGCAGCAGCGCATGTTGCACCTAAACAGCGCGGTCTACAAAAAACGTCTCGACGACAGAAAATTGGCTTCCGTCGAAGCGATTCGCCCATCATAGAATGGAACTTCAACAATTGACGATGAATAAAATGATTTTTACAAAAAAGAAGTTAAACATAGCACATCATTTAAATACTTATCAGTTTATCAATACTCAACACGAAAGTGTTATTTA
>JAGWHA010000039.1 GCA_028867095.1 Microcaldota archaeon
TTCAAGACTATTAGGCGAAGCAGAATGCATGCATTACACGGACTAAAGGAGTTTGCGAGGTTCACAAAGCCGGTGCTCACAATAGAGGAGATGCGAGCAGTGGACATGAACACCATAGCTCTTGGAATCTCCCAAAACGAGCTGATGGACAACGCGGGCAGGGCGGTTGCGGAATTTGTTTCGAAGAAATTCACCGCAGAAAAGAGGATCCTGATTGTCTGCGGAAGGGGCAAGAACGGAGGAGACGGCTTCACTGCGGCAAAACACCTCTGCAAGAAGTACGATGTAAAGGTTGCACTTCTCGGAAACAGGGAGGAGATAAACCCGGACTCTAAGTTTCACCTCAATGCGATCTCCCAGATCCCCACAATCGCGATCATCGAGAACGCGGAGCAGATTATCCCCCAGCTACTGGGCGAGTGCGATGTTGTCATAGATGCAATCTTCGGAACAGGTTTCCACGGAAAGATGCGCGAGGCGGCGTCGAACGCGATTGACGCAATAAATTCATCAAAAAAAGTCGTGGTCTCATTGGATCTTCCTTCCGGACTTACAAGTGATGGAATAAACAAGAAAATTGTCCGTGCAAAATACACAATAAGCTACCACAAGATGAAGGTCGAACTTCTTCGCAATAAAAACGCAGGAAAAATAGTAGTTGCCGATATTGGAATGCCTGTCGATGCGGAGATTCTTGCAGGTCCAGGTGATCTTTACCTTGCTTCAACTCCAAGAAGCAAGTACTCTAGCAAAAAGGAGAACGGGAAGGCCGTGATAATCGGGGGCAGCAGGAACATCCACGGCGCACCATCCTTGGCCTCCAACTCCGCCTACTCCACACTTGCGGCCCTCCGAGTCGGAATAGGCTACACGATAACGTGCGTGCCAAGGAGCATCGCAAACATCGTGCGCAAGGTCTCGCCGAACATAATAGTGATCGAAACCGAGTCCCAGGACATTTCCCCTACCGATCTTCCGATTCTGCAGCGCGCGGCAAAGAGCGCAGACTCGGTGGTTATCGGGCCGGGGCTGGGAAGGGCGCAGGAGAGCCTCGCTGCAGCGGCGTCATTGGTAGCATATCTCTCCAAGCTGGGAAAGATGCTTGTTGTTGACGCGGACGCCATCTACTCCATAAATTCCTCGATCCGATTGGGAAGCAAAACGATACTAACACCAAACGAGAAGGAGTTTTCCCACCTTTCCACCGCGAAGATAAAAAAGGATAATCTGAAGAGCCGAATCGGTGCGGCGGTGAGGGTTGCAAACCATCTCGGCACAAACATTCTTCTCAAGGGCCACCAGACAATTGTGACTGACGGCAAAGTGGTCAAGGTCATCCCTTCAAATTCCTCCGCTCTTGCGACAATGGGGACCGGGGATGTCCTTTCGGGCATGATCGCTGGCTATGCCGCAAGGAACAGGGACATGCTGATCTCCGCGACCGCGGGCGCGTATCTGCACGCAAGGATAGGCGATGAGCTCTACGTTGACGAGGGAACTCACATACTTGCAAGCGACATAATCGAGAGGATACCGAAGATTATAAAAGAATTCGACAAGAATGTTATCTGATAGAATGCCCTCATCTCCTTCAGCCCAGGCAAAATCCGAGTTTGCAGAGATTGTGCTAGCGGCGGTGAAGTTCGGCTTTGAGGGAGTGGAGATCGGCATCGAGGATGTTATCTCTTCCATCAGCGTTCCAAAGAGCGAGATGGGGGACCTTTGCACCTCGATCGCATTTCGGCTCGGGAAGATGATGAAGAAGAGCCCCAGGGAGGTCGCGATCCACATTACAAAGAACGCAAAGCCCACAAGGCTCCTCAAGAACTTTTCCGAGGCGAACGGGTACGTCAACGCGGTTCTTGACGAGAAGGAGTACTCAAAGCTTGTTTTGGAGAGGGTGATTGGGGAGAAGGAGTGCTACGGCGCATCTGATTCCGGAAAGGAAAAGAAGGTCATCGTCGAGTTCCCGAGCGTCAACCCGAACAAGCCCTGGCACGTAGGCCATGTGCGAAACGCGGTGCTTGGCGCATCGATTTCCAACATACTCAAGTTCGTCTCATTCAACGTCGAGCGCGAGGACTATATAGACGATCTCGGACTCCAGATGGCTGAGAGCCTCTGGGGATGGATGAATCTCTCCAGCAAGCCCGACAAGAAGTTCGACCAGTGGATGGGGGAGCAGTACGTGCTTGTCAACAAGGAGATGGAGAAGCAGAACATGAAGAAGGAGCTTGACATCATACTAAAGAGGCTCGAGGACCTCGACTCGGAGGAGTCAAGGACGGTTAGGGAGCTTGCGGAGAGATGCGTGAGGGCGCAGCTTGAGACCGCGATGGCGTACGGAATATACCATGACGTGATGATTTGGGAGAGCGACATCGTGCGCGCAAAGCTCCTCGAGAAGGCGCTCAAGCTTGCCGAGATTAAGGGGATACTGGACAAGCCAAGCGAGGGCAAGTACGCGCACTCGACAGTTGTCAAGATGCACAAGATAGCCCGCTTTGCAAAGGAGCTGGTCGGAAACGAGGAGGAGGCGAAGGTGATCGTGCGAAGCAACGGGGCTGCGACGTACATCGCAAAGGACTTCGCGTTCCACAGCTGGAAGTTTGGTTTGATTGACAGCGCGTTTAGGTACTCAAAGTTCATCGACCAGGACAACGGCAAGCCGCTCTACTTCACGTCAAAGTCCGGTGAGGCGATGGACTTTGGGAAAGTGGATCTTGCGATAAACATAATTGACGTCAGGCAGAAATACGAGCAGCAGATCATGAAGGCGATGTTCTCGCTCATCGGCGAGGAGAAGATCGCCAACGGAATAATACATTTCGCATACGGAAGGGTCACGATAAAGGGATCTGACCTGAGCACCAGAAGCGGGAGCTGGATGGGCGATGGGAAGAACTTCACCGCGGATGATCTGCTCCGCGAGGCAAAGGATAAGGCGCACAAGATAGTCTCGCAGAGCGAGAGCATCAGCGACAAGTCCTCATTCGATTCCATCTCAAACTCGGTTGCGCTCGCCGCGATAAAGTTCGAGTTCCTAAAGTTCGCCGCCGAGAGCGAGATAGTCTTCTCCTGGGACAAGGCGCTCACATTCGAAGGCGACTCCGGGCCGTACTGCAGCTACACCCACGCCCGCGCGACAAGGGTCCTGGAAAAGGGGGAGTTTAAGCTCCCCGGCTCGGTAAATTCCGAGAAGGTCGAGCGCGGCGCTGACTTTGAGCTCATAAAGCTGATCGGAGGCTTTAACGAAACGGTGGAGAAGGCGGCAAGGGAGTACCGCCCAAACGTCATAACCGACTACCTGCTGAACCTCTCATCCCTCTTCAGCAAGTTCTACGAGAAGATGCCGATAATAGCCGGCGGCGAGTCGAAGGAGGTCAGGCTTGCGATAACATACTGCGCAAAGCAGACGATCGGAAACGCGCTGAGGCTAATCGGAATCGAGCCGCTTGAAAGAATGTGAATTGCCAGGATACTCCCTGTACCTCTCCGAATACTTGCAGAGCGTCTCTATCGTCTCTGAATACCCTCCCTTTAGCATCTGAGCCAAATTCCTCAGGCTGATATCGCTCTTCATGTCCACCGCGAGCATGAGCCTTAGCATCCCCCATGCGAGGTTGTTTTGGGTTATCTCTATGATCTCGCTCTCCGGCATGTTGTGGACCGATGCGAAACGCGAGTAGTAGTGGCTGATCAGATCCCTTGCGTTTTGGGCCCCCACCATGAACATAAATGAGCGGACGAACTCGTCGCCTTCAACGTTCTTCCTTGCCCCCATCCCAAGGCCGACCTTCGCCATCTCCATTGCCTTCTTCTTGTTGCCCTTTGTAATGTAGTCGGCTGTGAAGAGCTGCTGGAATGCGATGCTTGAGCTGTTTATCATAAGTATCTCAGGCACAACGAACATGTCGGTCACGCTCTTTGAGAGTATACTGTAGTCCCTTCGCGAGAGGCCCGCGGACCGATAAGCCCTGTCCCCGTACATCCTAAAGAGCCTGTTTAGATTCAGCATCAACTCGTCCACGCTTGCGGAGTTGGTGTGTTCGAGCAGCGCCCTCATCCTCTCGCTCTCAAGTATTCCAAGAGCCTCTATCGCCTGGCCCACGTATGCGGAAACAATCGAGGCCTTCATCTCCGCGTCCTTTCTGAGCCGCACGGTGATGCTGGTCCCGAAGTTCTTTGTCCTTTGAGAGTCGCTATTGAACTCGACTATGTTGTTTTTGCGCAGGCTCATCTTCATTATTTCCTCAAGCCTCTTGCCAACCTTGCCAAGCTCGTCGTCCACGGATTTCTCTGAATTTTTCTGGTCAAAGAACTTTCCAAACCTCACTCATCTAACCTCTATCTTGGCGTGCAGCCTCGCCATTTCCTCGATGAATCCCGGGAAGGAGACATCAACCGACTCGGGATGAGAGACGCTGCAGTTGCCAATGTACATTCCCGCGATGCTAAATGCCATGAAAAGCCTGTGGTCATCGTGCGAATCAAAGTCCGCACCATACAGCTCCCCTTTTCTTTGAAGTGTCATTCCGTCGGAGCGCTCCACAACGCTCATCCCTTCTATCTTCCCAAACTGCTCGCAAATCACCTTTATTCTGTCCGTTTCCTTCTTTCTTGCATGCGCGACATTGACGATCTCTATCGGCTCAGTTGATTTGAGCGCTAGTAGCGCAACAGCCGGAAGGAGATCAGGAGTCGCGTTCAAATCAAATCTTCCGCCAGTTAGGTACTTCGGGCTCTCCACAGAAATTTTCTTGCCGTCGCTTTTGATTCTCATCCCAACCTGCTGCACGTATCCAAGAATTGCCCTGTCGCCCTGGAAGGCCTGCGAGATATTGTCAACAATCCCAACCTTATGTCCGACAAGGCCCGCCATTGAGATGATAAGCGCCGCGCTCGACCAGTCCCCCGAGATCTCATAGTCCGCAGGAGAATATGACTGGCTTGCTACTCTGTATTTTTTGTTTGGAACGATGGTCTTCACTTCCACCCCGTGCCTCTTCATAGCCTCTATGGTGCCCTCGACATAGGGATATGAAACTAGATTTCCAATTATAGTAAGCGTGAGGCCATTTTCCATAAGCGCTCCTGATATCAAAAGGGCTGATATAAACTGGCTGGACACAGTTCCGTCTATGAAAACTTCTCCCCCAGGTACCTTGCCCCTGACCCAGATGGGCGGCAGGCCATTTTTACTGGTTCTGCATTCTGCTCCAAGGCCCCTAAGCGCATTCATAAGCGGCATCATCGGCCTTGTCCTCAGGCTCTCATCTCCATCAAGTTCGGTCTCTCCATTGCTTAATGAAGCGCGTGCCGCAGCTATTCTTATTGTGGTCCCAGAGTTAGACGCATCTATCTTCCTGTCATGGTCGTCCAGTTTCGGTCTTCCCTTTATTACAAGGGTGTTGTCCCCCTTTAGCGTTATGGCTGCCCCGAATTTTCTGCATGCATCCACCGTAGCAAGCGTGTCCCTTGAAAGCAAGGGATTTTTTATGTTGCTAACCCCCTCGCTGCAAGATGAAAGGAAAATCGCCCTGTGGGTCTCGCTCTTTCCAGGCGGGCACTTTATCGTGCCTTCAAGATCGGATTTCTTAATGTAGGCTTTCACAGTTCCCCCCTTTTCAGGAAATGGTGTCGCGGCAGTATATAATCGTTCTCTACATAATCGTATAATTCTGGCCTTCCCATTTCCCGCTGAGCGATAGGGTTAAAATAATATAGAATCCTATCTACTCTGGGTCCGTAGCTCAGCTTGGATAGAGCGGCGCCGTCCTAAGGCGTAGGCCACGGGTTCAAAAACTAACGTTGAAAATCCCGTCGGACCCGTTGGTGTTCAAAATGGCAAAGA
>JAGWHA010000004.1 GCA_028867095.1 Microcaldota archaeon
AGTCAAAACCATCGTTGGTCACCACTTCTTTTCCTACAAGTTGCTCTGCAACTACATATTTTACCATACTTACACCATCAAAACGATTATCTTATATTATAGTTAAGATTTTATATACATATTGTAGGATTGGAACTGCCAATAATACAGTTTGCGTGGTAAGATGGCCGAAAAGGAAGGCGCTTTGCTCTTCAAGGAGAAGCAGATAAAGATACTTCTTGCGCTCTCCGACAAGTCGAAGGGATGGAACCTGACCGAGGTCTCAAAGGCAGCAGGCGCAACCTATGTCCACACAAGCAAATTTGTGAGCAGGTGCGAGGAGCTGGGGATAGTGCAGGTGGAGATGCATGGAAAGATAAAGACGCTCTCCTTGACTCCAAAGGGAACAGAGATTGCGGACGGCATCTCAAAGATAGTCGAGAGGATGAGTGTTGTATCCAAGGCTGAGCCCGCCCAGATTCCGCCTCCTGAAAAGAAATAGCTATACGACTTCTATCGAGCTCTTCTTGCTCACCGCGTTTAGCACGTGAGCGTAGTCGCGATAGTGTGCGAATGCGGTGATCGACATCGTGTAGTCGCCCTTCTCGACAGACGGGCCTCCGTACACATCGACGCGCGCCTCCTTCTCGTCGTTTGCCGCAAGATCGCCGAGCCTTATCTCCTTCTCCTGGTTCATGCCCATCTGGTCGAATGAGAGCTGCTTTGGCAGCTTCACAACAATCGAGGACATGAGGGGCTCTGTTGTGAGGTTCTTGAGCTTGATGCTTAGCGTAGCGGAGCTCTTCCTGTCGGCATACAGCTTGTATGGGACGAATTCGGTGAGTATGCGAAACGGTGACTGCTTTGTGACCTCGCCTATCACGTCTTTCTTTCCAAATAGATTGGGGAACTTCATTTGCTCGCCTGGTGCCGAAATAGTATGGATAGGCAAAATATTTAAAGAATGACGGAGTGCTCCGTCCGAAATTTCGCAGTGCGGGAGGTGGAAAAAAGTTTAAATAGCTTATTTTACAAAGTAAAAGCAGTGCTAATTGGGAATTGGCTCTGCCAGACATGGCTATATAGGAGAACTTCCCAATAGTAGTGGTTGCCATGCCGAACAGGTCTACGCTAAACAAGTACGAAATGCTTGTAACTGATGTGCGTAGGCTCGCTAAAAAGAAGGTGCATGAAATCACGGACATGCGCGTAAAGAAAATCGCGATGCTCATCGCCTCTCTTTCTTCAAACCATTCATGGAAGACATCAAGGTATCTGCACAACAACGAAGTGATGGACAAGATGTGCATGCAGGAGGAGGCGAGGCAGGCATTTACCGAAGGGTGGAAGAACATAAACGAGTCTGACATCGAGGAGGTGATCAATTCCAACATCAGCGAGCACGCATTCTCAATGTGGCTCTACAACATAGTGAGCAAGGAGCAGAGGCACGACTTCCAGGAGCTCTACAGGAAGATAAAGATCGAGTTTGTTGACGGGCTCGAGCCGATAGAGCGGCTGGTCGACTGATTTTTTATAGTAGTCCATGCCCAAATAAAGCATGGGCATGTGGCGCAACTTGGATAGCGCACTCGGCTTCGGACCGAGTGGTTGCGGGTTCAAATCCCGTCATGCCCGTACATCTTTCTTTAGGAAAAATATCGGCTCCCTCACTATCTCTGGACTTCCCTTTCTTGCGTAGGCAACAATCACGACCGCTAGCTGGAACTGCTTGAGAGTTTCTGAAATCTCTATCTGGTGTAGTTTGTTAATTAGGTATCTCCCTGTTAATGCGCCGTACTCTGCACTTCCATTGCCGAACTGCACGTATGATTGCTCGGTGTCCATTCCGACTGTTATGTCCCCGTTGTAGTGGATGGTTGTCTGCGCGGCTGACGAGCTCCTTCGGTGTTCCTCGTCTCTGGGGCTCTCCATCCTCATTATTCCTAGCATCACGTTGCTGCTTGGGACCTTAGGGGTTGAGTCTAGGCTGACCTCTGAGAGATGCTTGACAAAATAAGCGTAATCGTTAATCTCGAATTCGGAAGTCGCCTTCCTCTGCTCCTCCTTCTTGGTGGTAAGTTCTGATTCGAGCTGCCTTTCGGATGGATGCCTTAGCAATTTGAGCTCCGTCTCGTGCCTAAGGCTCCTCCTTAGACCTTCCATAATCAGATTATGGATTTTCTCACTTATAAGACTTCTGTACCGCTTCGTACCGTATTGCGCAGCGCGGTCTTGAATGCGACATCTGCCGCGCTCCTTGAGTACTCCGACAGGGGAATATTGCTTGGACCCCTGTTGATCAGCCTTATGCCTCTTGGTGAGAGAAGGCTTTCTATTACCTCTCGCGCAACAGGCCAGTTGAAGTTGAAGGAGACGCTTGCAAGAGCCTCGCCAACCTCTGCTTTTACCTCGTTCTTGAAATTTGTGTGCTTGAAGTCATGGTGGAAGTTGCCGAGTATCTGATTCATCCTCTGCAGCGAACCTTTGAGGCCCTCCTCGTACTCAAGATCCGGAGTCGCAAGGAACTGGAGAAATCCGAACTGGAATTCTGGCGAGTACTTCTTGGCGGTATCGATGAAACCACTTTCGCTTAGAATCTGCAGGAACCTGCGGTAATCTAAAAACCCCAACTCGAAAGAGTTCTTATCAAACTTCTTGGATATTGGTAGCTGTGTTCCGTCTGGGCGCCGGATATTCGAAAACTCAAGCTTACCCTGGAATTTCACGTCTAGTGAGGCTATGAACTGCTCCGTTTCAAGAAGGCGGTGTCTCTGCTCCTTGCTCAAGGCTCTTGACATTGGATCTCTAACTGATGAACCGGGCTGTTTTAAAAGTCTGACTGAGGATTCGTACGGGCTACTTTGAGCCATCCTTTAGTATCTTCTTTGCCTCTGCCTTGCCCTTGA
Source organism: Microcaldota archaeon (assembly GCA_028867095.1). Next base: position 2,889 of record JAGWHA010000004.1, read on the forward strand.
AGCTCTCGACCTTTACGAACTTGCCTTTCTCTAGCTCCTTGTAGTGCTCGAAGAAGTGCTTTACCTTGTCCTTCACTGCCTGTGAAATGTCAGAGATGTCATTTATCCCGGTGGAGTTTATGTCCACCTTCTCGACAGGCACCGCAATCAGCTTGTGGTCTATCCCCTCCTCGTCGCTCATCTCAAGCACGCCGATTGGCTTGCACTTAATCACAGCCCCGTTTGCAATTGGGGCTGAGAAGACAAGAACATCGATTGGGTCTCCGTCCTTTCCCTTCGTGTTCACCACAAACCCGTAATTGGCAGGATAGGACATCGATGTGAAGAGGAATCGGTCAACTGCCAGGGCCTGGAGCTCCTCGTTGTATTCGTACTTTGTTGAGCTGCCTGACTGTATCTCTATGTATGCGTAGAATGTCTCGGGGAAATCCTTGGTTTGGACCTGCTTCATCAAATTACCAGATAGATAATGAATTGAAATATCAAATAGCTTTTGCTTCTACTGCTCAATCAGCTTCTCAAGCCCGGGCACCGCCCCGAGCTGTCCTTCCTGCTCAAGCTGCTGGTAGATCATGTACATTATTCCTACGGTAAGAAGTATGCCCACTCCAGTACCCACTGCGCCAGTCAGGGTCGCAAGGGCGGCCAATAGCCCCACAAATGCGCTGCCCAGAACTGCTATGGTCGGGATGTACTTGTTTAGCACCCCCTCGATTATTCTTGGGTCCCTCCTAAAGCCCGGTATCTGCCAGCCGACCTCCTGGAGCTGTCCGGCTACGTTCTTTGGATTCTGCCCTGTCATCTCGATCCAGAACTTACCGAAGATGACACAGAGCAGCACTAGCGTCAATGTGTAGAATATTATGTGGATCCACTCAGGCACAAGCACTATCCCGCCGAATGGAAGGTAGAGCTGGCTTGTCTGCGTGGCAAGGTATGAGAAGTATGTGTTGTACCCGCCGATTCCGTAAGGCGCTGCGTACGGCAGCGGGAAGGTGGGTGAGATTAGGTAGAGGATTCCGCCTACAAGGTTTAGGCTTGATGCGCCCGCGGTCCCTGTCTGCTGATAGAGCGCGATGAACTTGGCAAGGCCGCTAAATGCCCCTCCGACGTTTGCGATGAACCTAAACCACACCGTCATGCTCAGCTCGAATGACGTTGCAAGTATGACTGGCAGAACGCTTGTGTATAGAAGCGGAATTGGAAGACGTCCTCCGACTCCCCTGAACTGGCTGAACACCAGCGGAAGCTCCACCTTGATGTCGTATGCGTAGATGCTGATCAAAAACACAAGGGCGGCAAAGAAGAGCGGGCCGAATGCTAAAATCGCGTTGGGTATGGCAGAGGCTCCGCCTGCGGCTATTGCCTGGATTGCCTCGGCAAAGATGATGTTGATTGTTCCTGCGACGATCGAGTATGCTACCCCTCCCGCTATGAACATGTTTAGTCCCGAGGTTATTCCGTACTTGGACATCACCTCGTCAAGATAGATCACGCAGATTGCGCCTATCGCAAGCTGTACGGCCACCAGTTCAAAGAGCGCGGGGGAGGTTATTGGAACGTATCCTGTTGCGACGAAGATGAATGACTCAACCACTGCGATTACCATCGCGGCAATCTTCTGGATTCCCTGGAACCTTGACTTCTGCTCAGGGTCATTCATGTCCACTTTTATGACACCTGATCCCTGCAGCAGCTGAAGCACGATGCTTGCGAGCACGATTGGACCGATACCCACAGTGATGAGGCTTCCCACCCTTGCGGCGAAGATTATGTTGATCAGCTGCAGCGCAGGCTGGTTGAGCACTGCGGTGTTTGAGCCAATCGCCGGTATGCTGAATAGAAGGAAGTAGACGACAAGGACGATTCCGGTCCACTTGAGCTTGTCGCGAAGAGAGAGCGGATTGGCCGGCCGCCTGATGCTAGGTATAATCTTAATTATCGGATCTAGTTTCTCTAAAATGCCCACGATTAGCACCGCCCAAGATCTGCGCTCTGCACAGCGAATCTTTTCAGCAAAATATGTTCATTTAAGGCTATAAAGCTTTAGATTGCGACTTCCAAAGTGTAGCTGCCGTCGGCGCCGAGCCTCCTTTCCGTCGATGCGACCTTGCCGTATTTCTGGTAGAGCATTCCTGAGAGGAACGAGGATACAAGTTCTGCGTATCCTGAGAGTGAGTTGCTTTGGGCAAAGGTTGCGCTGATGCCGCTTATTCCGCGTCTGCCCTTCTCGAGCTTTATCTTGCGCAGCCCGAAAAGCGCACAGAGATTTTGTGCGGTATGCTCGGTGATCTTTGGGGTCTTGGATGCGACACGCTCCCCAATGACGTAGAAAAGCTTTGAGAGTTCCGAGTTTATCGGCCCTTTTGTAAGTGGCAGCATCTGGAGCGCGAAGTATCCGTCAGATATCCTGCTGTCTATCTTTCTTCTTCCGATGGCCAGAATAAGCGCGTCGATCATCTCGTCCATCCCTTCAAATGCGCTCACCTGCCCCATCTCCACGTCGCGCTCGGCAAGGAACTGGCAGACGCTCCCCCCTTCGTGGACACACCTGTTTTCAATCGCCCTGAGGGTCATGTGCGTGGACTCTGTGAGGTATCCTGCAATGAGGCCGGCCTCAAAGACGTGCACCTGTTTCTTTGCGCCGCTCTCGCAGTCAGGATGATGGTGCGCCCTTATCACCACACTGTGCTTGTCTGGATGGTAGAGTATTCTTGAGAACCCCGCGTTCTCGAGCGCCGCCACAAGTGGATGTATCGTGTTTGTGGGGTTGTGGCTTGATGAGAGCTTGAGGCCCGCCCTAAAGCCCGAGAGGTATCCGAGCCCCCTCATGGATGGCGTTATGTTGTAGAGCAGCTCTGAGAGGATGTGAGAGGCGGACTTTGGGGAGTTTGAGTGCTTTGAAATGCCTTTGACGAGAAATCCCTCTAGGTCGGAAAAGCCGCTAGCCTGCTGATTTTGAACCTTTGGCGAGCCTTTTCGCTTTGCTGGAGCCTTGGAGCTCTTTGGCTTTGAGACCTTGGAGGATTTCTTTGCAGCCATGTCGCGACCCGATATTATCTAAACGCTTACATAGATAAATTTTGCCATCACTTTTTGAGCCTTACTATCCTTCCCCTCTTTATGGTGCAGGTCCTTGACAGGACCGAGAGATGGCGGTAGGAGACAAACAGGTTGAGGAGTATTAAGAGCGAGAAGAGCTCGATCTGATAGCTGCTTATGAAGCTCAAAACGGTGCTCACCGTTGCGGCATCGAGCGCAAGAAGGTACATTATAGATGCCAGAACCGGCACTGCGCAGTTGCATCCTGCGATTATCCCCCCGAAAATGGAGGTGACGACACTCGCCACGCCGTCAAGCTCGGTCTCGAGCATCGAGAATGAGAGCTTGATCGAGTGGATGCTGATTGTGAGAAGGAGCGCGGATGTGAAGGCAAGGAGGTAGATTAGGACCTGGGGGGTTGTGACGAACACAAAGCCGTTGGTAGCATTGAGGTTTATCACGTACTCTATAAGAAGATAGTATCCTATCGAGAAGAGGGCGGTAGTCGCAACTGCAGCCTTGGAACGAAACAGCGCCTTGAAGTACTCGAAAGACAGCATCTAGAATCCCGAGACCCTCTCGATTCCCTGTATCGCGGGCAGGCTGCAGACAGGCGCGGTGTTTCCGATGCTTGAGCAGATCATCGCTATGTATAGGTCCGCCCCGCCGTACTGGGTCCATGAGAACTCATTGTCAGGGTTTGCAAGCTGGGAGTAGATCTGCGCATGGGTCATGTTCATTATCGTCGTGTTTCCGTTGGTGAAGGCTATCGCGTCGGCCCCAGGGACTATGTCCTTGCCCCAGATTGTGTAGGGGGTTCCCTGGAAGGTGTTAAGCTGGGCGATCAGGTCGGTCGCATTGATGTATGCGCCATTGCCGTTTGCCTGTGCCTGCTGCTGGAAGTAGGGGATTGACTGCAGCTGGAAGCCGAGAGCTATCTTGGACTGGTACTCGATCGGCAGGAAGTTTATGTAGCCGCTTGTGTAGTTGCTGCCGAATGTCACTCCTGAGGAGGAGTTGTAGAGCGCAGGGGCCCAGTATATTGTTGGGACATCCCCGTCGCCGAGGGCGCTGTACCCGGTGTAGAGTGAGCCGAACTTGCCGAACCGGCTCAATGCCAGTGCCATCGCCCACCTGTTCTCTCCGCAATATATGCACGAGATTGCGCCGAGATATATGACTGAGGGCTTTCCGTCAACAACTAGCGCGTTGGTCCTCGCTATCGAGGCGCCGCCCACGTTTGGAAGCGAATGGTTTAGATACATCTCACCCGCCCGTTCAAAGTATGCGTTTGAGGCGTTGTTGATCACCGCGAGCTGAGCCGGTGTAAGCGGGGAGTTGATTCCCGCAAGGGTGTGCCCGAAATTTGGCGCAGGGCCGACAAGGGACGCTTTCACAAGAGGGTATGCCGCAAGCACTATCGCAAGTATGCCTATGATAAGAGCGGTTGTCGAGATTATCTTGACCGTCCTTATCGCCTTCTCCAGCTTTTTCTGGGCGGATTGAGCCTGATGCTTTGTAGTAGCCATTGAAACCATTCCGAATTAGACCTGGCAAATATTAATAGATAATATTTGTCTATTCTATTATATTCAGCAGGGATAATTATATATTACTAGATTTGAGGGCCTTCCGATGTATCAGAACACAAAGTCAATATCGCGGACAATGCAGGATACCGCAGATCTCTCTGATGCGCACTGCCATCTCAACCTATTCCCAGACCCAAAGCAGACAATCAGGGAGTGCGCAGCGCATGGGATGAAGGTGATGCTGGCGACAGGCGGAAGCATGAAGGACAATCTGCAGGTTTCTGAGCTCGCGCGCGCGGAGATAGTGTTTGGGATAGTCGGAATCGGGCCTGATTTTGCCAATGAGGTTGACCAGGTAGGGATGCTCGCCAATCTTGTGAGGGGAAACAGGAAGATTGTGGGGATAGGGGAGATAGGACTTGACTTCAAGATAGCAAGCGGAGCAGAGCAGATCGATAGGCAAAGGGAACTCTTTGAGAGGCAGATAGTGCTGGCAAAGCAGCTCGAGCTGCCGATAGTCATACACTCGCGGAACTCATTTAGGGAAGTGCTAAAGATCCTGGATGGCCATGGCGTCAAGCGTGCGATGTTCCACTTCTTCGAGGGCAACGGCGCTGATGCAAAGGAGCTTGAGAGCCGTGGATACCTGATGTCTGTTCCGCCGGTGGAGAACAGCAAGAGGAAGGACGCGATTCGCAGCATCAGCCTGAAAAACATCGTGGTGGAGACGGATTCGCCGGTTGTCGGCAAGACCCCGCTGGACGTAAAGCGCTCGCTTGAGATGATTGCAAAAATACGCGGGATGGGGGTCAGCGAGCTCGCCCAGATAACGACAGACAACCTAAGGGAGTTCTTTTATATTTAGAAGTTCAATGATTTCTACTGGGCCCGTAGCTCAGCTTGGATAGAGCGGCAGACTTCTAATCTGTAGGTCGCGGGTTCAAAATCAACTGATGAAAATCCCGCCGGGCCCGGGATGAAAGCACAGGTGTTATTATGACAAAAGACGAAAAACAGTTTGACGAAACGATTGCACAGGTAAAACAGCAGATAGACATGCTCCTGGGGGACAACAGCGTGCCTAGGAACGTGAAGGGCGCGCTTGAGGAGGCAAAGAAGGCGCTTGACGGAAAGGTAAGCTACGCGGAGAGGGCAAGTGGCGCAACATACAAGATAGACGAGGTCTCAAACGACATAAACCTGCCCCCTTACGCAAGGACCGTGATCTGGAATCTGCTCAGCCTTCTCGAATCGATCAAGGAGTAGGAGCTAGTCCTCATCAAAAGCGGATTTTTTCTTGTCCCTTTGGAGGTTCATTATGTGCCAAAGGGAGATGATTGATATCCCTCCTGCTCCGGCGCTTGCCGGGGTCCCTCCGTTTATCGTGACGTCAAGAACGACTATGGCTGAGCTAAGTGCGGTAATCCCGATGAAGCCTGCAGTCTCCTTCTTCACCTCTAGTTCCCTGGAATCTTCCCTGTTTCTCCAAACCATTCGGTCACCTAATTTATTCTTGATTGGCGGCCCTGTTTTATAAAATGTCTCTATAGGTTTGTTTAGCAGCCATAAAATCGCTAAAAGGTTTTATACCTATTTTGCCCATTACCTTCTGGGGGCTGTCTTGTCGGAGAATAGACTAATTGTAGAGCTTGCTAACCGTCTCAATAACAGGGTAGTGATAGCCTCTGAGATAAGCGATGATAATATCCGGGGCGCGGACATTGAGGCCCTGGGCGCAAGGATAGAGTCCTTCTTCTCGGAGAAGCACGGCGCATCGATACTCACAAGGCAGATCCTCGAGCAGATCCTAAAGCAGCAGGAGGACGAGAAGGTGCCGGAAACCATCGAGATATCGCATTCAAGCGACTTCAAGCCGATGGCGAAGGAGGTGGGAAGAAGGTTCACGCTCAGGGAAAGCAAGATAGACAAGACGGGCGGTAAGGCATCGGACTTCACGGACTATTTCAGGGACAGATTTGACAAACTGCGCGACTTTGTGAGGATGCACCAGGGAATGATGGCAGGGATGCTGCGCGGAATAGACGCTATAAAGCAGTATGCGGAAGGGAAGGACGTGGGCGTCATAGGGATGGTATACGACAAGATCATCACAAAGAACGGCAACATACTTGTCACCCTTGAGGACGAGACTGGAACGGCGAAGGTGCTATTTGTGAAGCAGACGTCGAATCCGAAGTCCGGGGAGGTGTTTGAGAACGCAAAGAAGCTTGTAAGCGACGACGTGATTGCGATAAAGGGGAAGATATACAACAAGCTTGTGATAGTCAACACCTTCGTGTGGCCCGACATTCCGATACACCACAGGGTGCCGACGGAGAGCGACATTGCTGTTGCGATGATGTCGGACGTGCATGTGGGGAGCAAGCTCTTTATGGAGAAGGAGTTCAGCCACATGCTCAAGTGGCTCAACGGAAACATCGATTCAAAGAAGGAGCTCGCCGGGAAGATAAAGTACCTGATAATAAACGGGGACGTGGCAGACGGGATAGGCGTCTATCCTAATCAGGACAAGGACCTTGCGGTGCTTGACATTTACAAACAATACTCGATCTTCTTCGACTTCCTCTACTCAATCCCAGAGTACATAGAGGTATTCATAACGCCGGGGAACCATGACGCGGTCCAGAGGGCAGAGCCGCAGCCGCCGCTGACGAAGGAGCTGCTTGGGGACTTCAAGATGAGCAACGTGCACATAATCGCGAACCCGACCAACATCAACATAGAGGGGCTCAAGGTTCTGGCATACCACGGGACTTCCCTTGACTCGGTGATACAGGCGATACCGGAGTGCAGCTACGCAAAGCCCGAGATTGCGATGACTGAGATACTCAAAAGGCGCCACCTCTCCCCGATCTACGGCGGAAACGTAATCGTGCCGTCAAGCAAGGACGCGCTCGTGATAGACGAGGTGCCTGACATCCTTCACATGGGGCACGTGCACAAGAACGGGGCAAGCGATTACCACGGGACGCTCATAGTAAACAGCGGCACATGGCAGGCGAGGACCGCATTTCAGGTGAAACAGGGGCACATCCCGACTCCAGGAATACTGCCAGTCTATGAATCGAAGAGCATGATGCTCTCGAATGTGGATTTCAACAACCTTGGTGTTTGAATGGATACACAGCAATACTTTGATCTTCTCTCAGGCGATTTCGACAAGGCGCACGAGGTTGCGAGGAAGGCTAGGATGAAGGGATTCGATCCGGAAAACTTCGTTGAGATAAAGATTGCGCCGGACATCGCATCGCGAGTCGAGGGGATCATAGGGGTGCCGGGACTTGCAGACATCATAAGAAAGAAGTTCCGCAACCAGCCCAAGTCCGAGCTTGCCTTTGACGTGGTAAAGGAGATATGCACCCACGAGGACTTTGCAAAGTATGACAATCTCAAGAGGCTCGAGCTTGCTGTCAGGGTCGGCCTTGCAATTCAGACAGACGGGATTCTTGTCGCCCCTACAGAAGGGGTATACGGAATAACGCAGATGAAGAATCCTGACGGCTCGGACTATCTCTCGATGGTGTTCACGGGACCAATAAGAAGCGCAGGAGGAACCTCTGTCGCGCTGTCAGTCGCTTTTGCGGACTATGCGAGGAGGATATTCGGGTTTGGAAGCTACCAACCGACACAGGAGGAGGTTGAGAGATACGTTGAGGAGGTTGAGATTTACAATGCCCGCGCGGTCAGACTCCAGTACAAGCCTGCTGATGAGGACCTAAGGAGCATAGTGAACAACTGCCCTATCTGCATAGACAGCCTTCCCACCGAGGACATTGAGGTTAGCGTGCACAGGGACCTCAAGAAGATCGGCTTTGACGGGAAGGAGGTTAGGGTCTCAAACAGGATAAGGGGAGGGATCCCGCTTGTGCTATGCGAGGGGATCGCGCAGAAGGCAAAGAAGGTGCTAAAGGAGGTTAAGAACGTCGGGCTGGACTGGAGCTGGCTAAACAACGTGATAAAGGTCGAGAAGGCTGACAAGGGGGCAAAGCTCGAGCAAAAGGACGGTGCGAGGTCATTCCTTGACGAGCTGGTCGCGGGTAGGCCGATACTCTCCTACCCTGGATTCGTCGGGGGATTCAGGCTCAGGTATGGGAGGAGCAGGATGAGCGGGATTGCTGCGATGGGAGTGCATCCGGCGACAATGATACTCACGATGGGATTCATGGCAACAGGGACCCAGCTCAAGATGGAGCAGCCAAGGAAGGGATGCATCGTCACCCCAGTGGATTCAATTGAGGGCCCTTTCATAAGGCTGAAGTCTGGCGAGGCGCTTAGGGTGAACAGCGCGGAGATGGCAAACAGGGTGAAGGATGATGTTGAGGAAATAATCTCAATCGGTGACATATTAATCACATTTGGGGACTTCAGGAACGCGAACACGCCGCTGATGCCGACAAGCTATGTGGAGGAGTTCTGGGAGGCGCAGCTTGCGGAGAAAGATCCAAGCTTGACATTTGACCATGAGAGGATGGACTTTAGGACCGCATACGAAATATCGATGAGGCACGGAGTCCCGATACATCCCAAGTTCCTCTTTGAGTTCCAGGCGCTGCCTAACTCGGATATCGCGCAGATTGCACAGATTATAGCAAGGGGCTCTGATTGGAAGAGCTCTGCAGACCTGTTTTCAGTTGATGGGCTCGAGATTGAAAACAGGCCGGAGGTAAAGAAGAACTTGGAATCCCTTGTTGTGCCGCACACGGTGAGGGAAGGAAAGATAGTTATTGCAGGGGATTATGCGCAGAGCCTCTTGGCCTCTTTGGGATTCGCATCAGGGGCGGAGGGGAAGCTGCAGGTGAACGAATCGGTTCTTGAGGAATACGCAAGCCTCGATGACAAGGAGAGCCTAGAGCTAGTGAATGCGCTCGCCCCGTTTAGGATAATGAAGCGCTCGACTTTCATAGCCGGAAGGATCGGCAGGCCGGAGAAGGCCAAGGAGAGGATGATGAAGCCATCCCCTCACGGACTCTTCCCGATCGGCGACTACGGGGGGAAGGAGAGGAATATAACCAAGGCGTACCTAAACGACTCGAAAAAATTCGGGAGCAGAAAGTTCGTGGCGACGATTGCGAGATACACCTGCACAAGCTGCAAGAGGATGATAGAGACATCTTACTGCTATGACTGCGGGATGAAAGCGATTATCATCAGAATATGCGACAAGTGCAACAACCTGACCGAGAGCGTCAAGTGCGAAAATTGCGGGGCTGAGACGCGGGCGGGCGAGGAGAGGGAGATAGACATGACAAAGCTCATCTCAAGCGCCACCAGAAGGCTCAAGACCTCCAAGATGCCGGACACCGTGAAGGGAGTGAAGTGGCTGATGAGCAAGGACAAGAAGGTGGAGGCTGTGGAGAAGGGGATACTCAGAAGCCTCAACGGGCTTTGGGTCTTCAAGGACGGGACCGTGCGATTTGACGCGACTGACGCTCCGATAACCCACATCTATCCGAAGGAGATAGGTGTCGGGATCGAAAAGCTGCGCGAGCTTGGTTATACGACTGATTACCTTGGCAATCCGCTTGAGCGGGACGACCAGCTTCTTGAAATGAAGCACCAGGACGTGATACTCAGCAAGAACGGCGGCGTCTACATGCTCAAGACCACCCACTTCGTCGACGATCTGCTCACCAAGTTCTACGGGATTGAGCCGTTCTACAACGCGTCTACAGTCAATGACCTGATAGGGCACCTTGTGATCACGCTATCTCCCCATACCTCATGCGGAGTGCTTGGAAGGATAATAGGGTTCACTGACGCCAACGTCGGGTTCGCCCACCCATACACCGTCTCAGCAAGGAGAAGGAACTGCGACGGTGACGAGGACACCACAATGATGCTCCTTGACGGGCTGATCAACTTCTCGAGGGGATACCTCTCGACAAACATAGGCGCGACAATGGATGCGCCGATCATTCTCTCCCCAAACATACTTCCGGAGGAGGTGGACGACGAGGTGCACGTGGTGGAGGTGGGAGGAAAGTTCTCATTGGATTTCTACAACAAGACGCTTGCAAGGGCCTCGCCCGCAGAGGCGGTGGTCGAGACGGTCAAGGACAGGCTGCAGAAAGGAGAGGAGAGATACAGGAACCTGCGATTCACGCACGGCGCTTCGCAGACCGCGATACTCGCATCGCCAAAGAGAAGCCTCTACGCGCTATTAAACAACATGCAGAGCAAGATTGACGCGGAGTTCAAGCTGATGAACATGCTTAGGATGGTGGACACACGAGACGCAGCAAAGAGGCTTATTCTGAGCCACTTCATACCGGACCTGATTGGAAACCTCCACACCTTCTCGAGGCAGGGCTTTAGGTGCGTTGTTTGCAATGCGAAGTACAGGAGGATCCCGCTTTCCGGGGTGTGCACAAAGTGCCAGGGCAAGCTGCTGCTCACAGTCTCCAAGGGGGGAATAGAAAAGTACCTGGAGATTGCGATAACGCTTGGGGACACCTACAGCCTTGAACCATACATTCGCCAAAGGCTCAAGCTTGTGAAGGATGAGATAAACAACCTCTTCAGCGAGGAGGTGATACTTGACAAGAGGCAGTTCAACCTGAGCAGCTTCATTTAAGATCCTTGTTTGCAGACCTTACCGCATTCTCGAAGATGTCCATTCCCTTCTCAAGATTCCCCTGGCTGATTGTTATCGGAGGAATTATCCTTATCGTTGATGTTCCGCACGGCAAGAGGAGCAGACCATTTGTGAAGCACTCATTGAGGACCTTTGATCTCTCCTTTATCGCGTACTCCTTTGTGCGCTTACTCTTCACAAGCTCTGCGCCGATCATGAGCCCGATTCCACGCACATCTCCGACAATTTCGTAATCCTCCTTCATCTCGCTAAGCCTCTTCATCACATACTTTCCCTTGGATGCCACCTGTGCTGCAAGGCTCTTCTTGTTCTTCATGACATAGTCAAGCGATGCGTTTGCAGCTGCGATGGAAACCAGATTTCCTCCGAATGTGTTTGCATGCGAACCGGTCGGGATATTTCCAAGCGAATGTCTTGTTATTGTAGCGCCTATTGGGAGTCCGCCACCAAGAGCCTTCGCCATCGTGTAGATGTCCGCCTCTACGTTGAAGTTATCTAGCGCAAGGAACTTTCCAGTCCTCATGTATCCCGCCTGTATCTCGTCAGACACCAAAAGGATCTGGTGCTCGTCTGCCAGCTCCCGAAGCTGCTTAAAGAAGTTTTTTTGGGGGACAATGTATCCTCCCTCTCCCTGTATCGGCTCGAAGAATATTGCAGCAACCTCCTTTGCAGGCACAATCTTGCCGAAGATGTTCCTCTTGATGTAATCGATGCACGCGGTTGCGCAGTCGTGATTGTGGTCGTGGTTTAGTTCGCATCGGTATGGGTTTGGAAAGTGTGCCTGTACAACCCCTGCAAAGGGGCCGAAGTGCTCCTTTTGTATCGGCTTTGACGCAGTGAGGCCGAGCGAGCCCATAGTCCTTCCGTGAAATGCGTTGTAGAATGAAATCAGATACGGTCTCTTTGTGTAGAGCTTTGAGAATTTTATCGCAGCCTCATTCGCCTCGGTGCCGGAGTTGGAGAAGAACGCCCTCCCAAACCCACTGGGGAACATTTTGAGGAGCTTTTCCGTGAAAGTGACGGGCAGTTCTGAGTAGAAATCTGTGAATGCTGCATGCATCAGCCTGTCGACCTGCGAGTGTATTGCCCTCCTGACGCCTTCGTTTGCGTTGACCCCTAGCGTGTAGACGCCTATGAAGCTTGAAAAATCAATCAGTTTGCGCCTGGAAATGTCATATGCGTAGTCCCCATCCCCCCTCTCGGCGACAAACGGGTAGTGCTCCCTTGTGGTATTGATCATGACCTTTGAGTCACGCTCTATGACCTTTCTCGCTTTGGCATCCACTTTTGCACACATTGATTGGAGATTATCATAGCAGATTATTATTGATTTGCTTTAGGGGGTTTCAGATACTATTTTATTTTGTCTTGTCATGAAATGAGTATGCAAAAAGGCAAACGCACCACAGGACAGTCCGCAATGGAGTATCTGATGACTTACGGTTGGGCTATACTAATCATCGCTATCGTTTTGGGGGCACTATATCAACTTGGGATATTCAATCCTTCAAGTTTTCAGGGAAGGGCGCAGCCGGGATCATGCCAAGTTCTAAGGCCCAGCGGGCCAAACACAACTCAGCTAATCTCGATGCAGGGGATTTGTAATGGGCAGCTGCCCCAGTTTGTGGCGGTATTTCCAGGAAACCTTGCAAACTACGTGGGAGGCATACCGGATAGAGGCTTCCCAATGGGAACGAACTCGATCAGCATATTTGCATGGGTTAAGACAAGCCAAACCGTAGGATTCATAGTGCAGTATGGGCCTAATTCCATAGCAAATTTCCAGAACTGGCTTCTTGAGAGCTATAGCACTTTCTGCGTGAGCAACACGGGAAATGACGCATGCACAACTAAGGCAATAAACGATGGCTCATGGCACCATGTGGGGTTAACATATGTTAGCGGCAACTCGGTGACTGCATATGTTGATGGAACGGCCTACCCACTTACGCTTTCGACAACTCCTTCAGTAGTTACCGCTGGAAGCACCTCAATGTACATAGGATACGGATGCTGTGGTCAGGGATTCAATGGACAGATATCAAATGTACAACTCTACAATACCTCGCTCTCCGCAAATGGAGTAAGTGCACTTTACAATGAGGGGATCGGGGGTGCGCCAATAAGGTTGCAGAACCTAGTTGGCTGGTGGCCGCTCAATGGAAATCCAAATGACTACAGCGGAGATCTTCTGAATGGAGTCGCAAATGGGATTTCTTACTCTGGCAACTGGAAGAAGTAGTATCAGAACGCTGCGACTACAAGAGCCCCCGCAACAGCCATTATCATTCCTATTCCCTGAAGTCTTGTGAGATGCTCCTTGTAGAAGATATATGCAAGCAACGTGACAAACAGAGGCAGGGATGCAACAAAGATGCTGCCGATGGAGAGGAGCTGGAATTGCACAACATATCCGAACGTGGCGTTTCCGAGTCCGTCTAAGATTCCAGCCGCAGCCCCTATAATTAAAAGCATTGGCACAAGAGAGTTCTTTAATCTTGGAACCACATGATTCTTCATTGCGAGTGCGAAGGCAATTAACACAACAACAAGGCTCGTGAGCCTTGCAATGAGCAGCGTCGCACCCACCTGCTGCGAGAAGAGAATCGCGTAGGACGCAATCACCCAGTACCCGGCCCAGGAGACGTTTGCAAGGAGCGCGGGAAGCAGCTTGCGATTTAGCTCAAGCTTGTTGTTTGTTATTATGAGCAGGACCCCAACGAAGATTATGATTCCGCCAAGCGCCTGAATTGAGCTTATTGTCTCGTGAAGAACGAGAATGCTGAAGAGAAGTAGTATTGCTGGCTGCGCGAGACCTATGCCTGATGTATTTGAGACCTGCTCGGTCTCAAGCGACTTGTAATATAATATGTAACCGATTGCAAGGAGTATTCCAGAGACAAGTGAGAGCAAAATCGCGTAAGGGCTCATTGCAAAATTTGAAATTAAAAAGAAAATTAGTATGGGAAAGATTCCAACAAACAAAACAAGCACGGCGCCCCTTAGGTTCCCTGCGATGATTGCGATCCTTCTTTCAAGGGTTAGGGAGATTGCCCAGGCAGCAACTGTAATTGCAATCGCAACTACCCCCAAATCCGCCATCAGCTCACGCTAGATTACTTCTTTGCCTTCGATGCCTTATCAGTGGCCTTTGGCTTCTCGATCTCAAGCGCCCTGTAGAGCTGCTCCTCGTTCTTCGGGTCGATCTTCTCTCCTAGGAACTCGAGGTGGTTTACGTTGCACTTCCGCTCCTTAAGCCTTACGCTTGTAGAAACATGAACCGTGTTCTTGTCGACAATCTTGGTTATGACTGCCTTGCTTCCCGCGTCCCGTCCGTACTTCTTGATGCATACTCTTCCTACTTCTAACAATGCCATGAAATCACTTTAGTATCCATTACCTATTGACCAATCATCTATTTATTCGTGCGCAATGTACGCATTTATTATCATTGAGGCGACCTTCCTTGCGCTTATCTTGCCGGTGTCGATCACCATGTCAAAGGGCTTGAAGTCCTTTCCGAACCGGATGTGGTAGAGCTTTCTGTAGAGCGCTTGGTTCTCCTTGTCTCTTATCCTTGTCGCCTTTATCGACTCCTTCACATGGGTGCTGTCCCTTTTTGCCATCCTTGCCGCGCGCTCATTTAGGGGGGCTGATAGCCAGCACTTGAAGCCCGTCTTCGAGAGCCACGGGGCGGTGTAGCTTGTCATGACGACGTTGCCCTTCTTGATCAGCTTGAGCATTATCCTGTCAGTCTCCTTGTCGAAATTTGGGTTGGTCTTTCTCTCCTTGAGGAACTTTATCCCATGAGGCGTGTCCCACCAGTCGTCACCGGACATCTTGTATCCCTTCTTCTTTGCCATCTCCTTGAGGATCTCGGTCCCGCCCATCACCTTCCAGTGGAACTTCTTTGCAATGATCTTTGCGACCGTGGTCTTGCCGGAGGCTGGGAGTCCGCATAATATTATCGCTTCCATGTAGATGCAGCTGCTTTTAGTGGGCGATCATCTGAAGCACATACTGCTTCTGCTTGATCCCGATTGAATGAAGCTTCATCTCCCCGTTCTCTATCCTGCTAGCGAGCTTTATCACCTCGGCGTTGCAGGAGCTGCAGAGGACACCGCCGAACTTTCTGGAGGTCGTCTTGAGGGACTTGCCCTTTGCGCTCTTGCTGATTGAGATTCCGTTCAGCTCGTCGCCGCATATCGCGCAGTGAGGAAAAGAGTTCTTCTTTCTCTTGTAGTGAATCGTCTTTCTTCCTGAAGGGGTAACCCTCGCTAGCCTTCTGTAGCTTCTAGATCTGTACATTGGTCTTGGCAAATTAAACACCTGTTTGTTGAATATCAACTTTGTCTCTTCATATATAAAAAGTTATTGCTGAGGGGTGGACTGCTGCGCGAGCTTCTCCTTTTTCATCCTCCTCTTGTCGATCTGCATGAGCCCCATCGAGACCGTGAGCCCGACCAGGAACGTGACAACAATGAAGAGCGTCTTGTAGTCAAGATTGAACATGGTGAACGTCTGGGTTCCCGCAAGCGGGCCTATCCCTGCCGGCAGCGCCCAGTAGTAGACTATCAAAAAGAGCGGAAAGACCACGAACATCGGCTTGAGCTGGAACTTCATGCTCTGCGATACCATTGCCATCACCTCTTTTTGCTTTGCGTCAAGCACAGCCTTGTCGGTGTTGCCCCTCTTTGTTAGCTCCATGAGCTCATTTGACTTCGCCTTGATGGTGTCCTGCATCTCATACATCTTCTTCATGTTCGAGAGCTTCCTCTGCACCGTGACCGCAATAAGCGCATACGCTATCCCGATGATTATTATCTCTATTCCCAAAATGTCCATGCTCATCACGTGAATGTCTCGCTTACGATCTTGTTTGCCTGCTCGATTGCCTGCTTTAGGTGGCCCTCGTTGTTCTTGATTATGTATATTGGAAGTCCCATCGTCACCGAGTAGGTGCCTATGAACGAGAGATTCACCTCTCGCTGTTCCTCAAGGTCAGTTTCGTCCTCCACGTCCCTTCTCCTTGTGAGGTCCTTGCTCCTCCTTGCAAGGATGTCCCTTGAGCTCGCATCGACGTAGACTATGGTCTTTAGGCCCTTGAGCTTCTGGAGCTTCTCGACCGTGAAGCCTGGGTAGAACCTTGGGCCGCTCCTGACCGAGGCGTGCGTGTCTATTATGACATCCTCCTTTTGGGAGACGATTTGCGCAAAGACAATTTCGCTTATCTTGTCGGTGATTTCTGGCGCGAGGTGCCGGACATCGTCGCGGTCCTCCACGCTGTACTGCTTCCTTGCGATCTCGAACATCTCCGTCCCGACATTTATGATCCTGAGGTTATCCTGGTTTATCCCCTTTAGTATCGATGACTTCCCTGCTCCGGGAGTTCCAAGAAAAATAATTATTCTTCCCATCAAAACCAATCGGATAAGGATTACTCCCCTCCCATTCCAGGCATGCCTGGAGGCATCCCTCCGCCTCCTCCCTTGCCCTTGGAGCTTATCATGTCGTCAATCCTGAGGATTATCTCCGCGGCCTCGCTTGCGCTTGAGATTGCCTGGAGCTTCACCTTCATAGGCTCTATAACCCCAAGCTTCTCCATGTCGCTGACCTGGTCGTGGTAGATGTCCACGCCGAAGATCCTTCCGCTCTTTGCCTTGTGCTTGCTTCTAAGCTGCACAAGGGTGTCGATCGAGTCCATTCCCGCGCTCTCGGCGAGAGTCTTTGGGACTACCTCTATTGCGTCTGCAAATGCGATTATTGCAAGCTGCTCCTTCCCTCCGACAGTTCCGGAGTACTCCCTTAGCCCATTTGCGATGTCGACCTCTATGCTTCCTCCGCCGATAACATACCTTCCGACCTCGACTGCGCTTGAGAGCGCGCCGATAACGTCGTTAAGCGACCTCTCGACCTCGTTCACGACCTGAGGCGTCGATCCCCTTGCGAAGATAGTGACGCTCTTTGGATCCTTGCACTTCTCCACAAAGACCATCTGCTCGCCTGCAACCTTCCTTTCTTCGACGTTTCCTGCGAATCCAAGATCATCCTTTGTCAGGTCGTCAAGGCTTGTGACGAGCCTTGCTCCTGTTGCCTTTGCGATCTTCTCCATGTCGCTCTTCTTTACCCTTCTGATTGCTACTATCCCGGACTTTGCAAGGTAGTGCTGTGCGACGTCGTCTATTCCCTTCTGTATGAATACGACGTTTGCGCCTGACTTTGCCACCTTCTCCACCATCGTCTTGAGCATCTTCTCCTCCTGCGTGAGGAAAGCCTGCATCTGCTCAGGAGAGGTTATCTCTATTCTTGCGTCCGTCTCCGTCTTCTCTATTTCGAGTGCGACGTCAAGTATTGCGATCTTTGCGTTCTTTACCATCTTTGGCATTCCGGGGTGTGCAATCTCCTTGTCAACGAGGACTCCGTTGATGAACTCCGTGTCCTCTATGCTCCCTCCCTCCTTCTTCTCGAGCTTTATGAAGTCGTGGTCAATCTTCATCTCCCCGTTGCTGTCCTTGGAGGCGACCTGCTTTATCGCCTGTATTGCGAGCTTTGCAAGATACTTCTTTGTGCTGTCGCTGCCGATATTCTTTGATGCCATTGCAATTAGTGCTATTCTCTCTAGCTTGTCGACATCCTCGATTGTGAGGGTCGATGAGCTGTCCTCAAGGATGTTCTTTGCCTTGTCTGCAGCCATCTTGTACCCCTTGACGATCGTCGTCGGGTGGATTCCCTGCTCTATCAGGTTTCCTGCGGCCTTTAGAAGCTCTCCAGCCATTATTACGGCGGTTGTGGTTCCGTCGCCGACCTCCTTGTCCTGGGTCTTTGCTATCTCGACCATGATCCTTGCGATTGGGTGCTCGACATTCATCTCCTCGAGGATTGTTGCTCCGTCATTTGTTATGACGATGTCTCCGAGCTCGGAAACGAGCATCTTGTCCATTCCCTTAGGGCCAAGCGTTGTCTTTACGATCCCTGCGACCGCATATGCGACAGCTATGTTGGTCCTCTGTGCGTCTCTCCCAAGAAGTCTCGAAGACCCCTGAGGCAAAATTACATACTGTTGTCCAGATAGTTCATTCTCAGCCATGTTATCACTTGTTATAAATAGAAATCCAATGGGACTCTCAACGAATTAGCGGCACCCTCCCTTTGAGCTTTGTGTCGATATTAATAGGGTTAAGAATATACTTAAAGCTTTCTAATTAGCGGCAGTTTTGGGGCGTTTTTGCCAAGTTTATCTGGATTTTGCGATAGAAAGGCGATTTATAGGGTATTTAAATCCTTTTCTTCAATAGATGTATGATAATATGCCAAAGCAACAGAGTGCTCCAGCTGGTACACCGCGCGTTCTGAACATGAAGCCAAAGATAAACATACAGAACATAGTGGTCAGCGCAGATCTTCACTCTACAATCGACCTCTACGCGCTATCAAAGAACATCAAGGAGGTTGACTACGAGCCAGAGCAGTTCCCAGGCGCAATATTTAGGATAAAGGAGCCGAAGGCAGTCATAATACTATTCAAGAACGGGAAGCTCATCTGCACTGGGTCAAACACTGAGTCTAACATCGTGAAGGTGCTTGACTATGCCACAAAGATAATCTCAAAGTACGTGATCAACCAGTAGGCGTTATTTTCGGAGGAGGTTTCCTTCAGGGTCTATCTCATTTCTCTTGATCCTGGTCGTTGATACCTTCTGGCCGTCCTTTGACAAAATCAGCGGAATGACAACATGCTCAACCTCCCTTAGGTTTCTCTCCTTTCTCAGCGCATTCAGTTCGGATATCACTGTTGAGGTCTCGCTACTTGTGACCAGAGCCTCGATCTCAGAAGAGAATATTCCCGGACCGAATAAGGAGTCAAGCTTCACAATATCGTACTTTGCGCCAGGGAATCGGATGCTGATTTGTTCCTCGAGATTTTTACGCCTTGTCTCGTAGTTGTTGAACGGGCTCTTGCCCCTTGCTCCAGCAAACTCGTCGCTGCTAAGGCCTATTATCATCTTCTCTGAGACCTCAACTGCACCGCGTAGCAGCTCGAAATGGCCAGTGTGAAGGATATCGAAGGTGCCCCCCAGCGCGGATGCTTTGAACTTTTTCATCAAAGCAATTCGGCTTTTGAGGGCTTTAAGTATTACCTAATGTTCGTTTATTATGCCTGGCTCACTTCGCGAGCCATCTTGTCGAACTTCCTGAAGAATGCCTCCCAGGAATAGTTTGCTATTGCCCTCTTCCTAGCATCCTTGCCCATTTTCTCAGCGAGAGACTCGTGCTCGACGACAAATTTCATCTTCTCCGCCATCTCATCTGGGGATTCGATCAGCATTCCGGTCTTGCCGTTTACAACGGTTTCCCTAAGCCCCCCCTCGTTGACGGCAATCAGCGGCTTTGCGCTTGCCATCGCCTCAATGGGAACGATTCCGTAGTCCTCGTTTATCGCGGCGAAGAGGACCGCAGTGCAGTTTGCGTAGAGCTCCCTGACCTGCGCATCGGTTGTGTGGAGCTTGAAGATTACGTTCTTAGGCGCAATCTTCTTTAGCCTCTGGAAGTATTCTAAGTGCTCCTTGTCGTTTGAGAGCGAGCCTGCGAGCACCAGCTTGTAGTTTTTGAGGCCCGTCTTTGCCACGAACTTATTGAACGCCTCTATCACGTACTCCTGCCTCTTGTTTAGGTAGAACCTTGAGGGATAGAAGAAGTACCTGTCATCCCCTGAGTTCCTGAAATCCTTTGCGTCGACTCCCGGATTGATGACCGTTGCGCTCCTGCCCAAGTATTTCTTTATCCTTGCGTTTGTGGTCTCGCTGTTTGTTGCTAGCGCCTCGATCTTGTTTATCACGCCCTTTGAGAGGATCTTGTAGGAGTTTGTGAATGTGTAGTAGAGGAGCTTTGACTTTACGGACCTGTTCTGCATCCTAAACGAGTAGAGGTCGTACACCTCACGTATCGGGGTGTGGCAGTACCAGAGAACTCGGGGGTTCTTGTTGCGTATCCACTCGCTTGGCGAGGTGTGCGCGTTGATCAGGTCGTAGTCCTCCCGGATCTTGGTGTAGTAGAAGGCGTATCCGGCGCGCATCCCCTGTGAAGCCCTGTAGGGGAGCAGGGAGGAGAAGGGAATTTTCTTCTTTAGGACCTCGATGTCAAACTCCTTGAACTCAGGGAAGGTGTTTTGCTTGTCGTACTCGACCGTGTAGATCTTGGCATCGTAGCGCTTTGCGATCTCCAGAATTACCCTCTCCGCCCCTCCCTTCAGATTCAGATAGGGGTGGGTTATGAGAAGCTTCAATCAATCAGCCTGGCATCGTGTAGTTGTTTGTGACATAGCTTGCCTTAGGCGTCACTGGAGGGATCCCTCCCGTGTAGTTGTTTAGCTGCAGTATGACGATCGGGTTTGTGCTGTTGATGTAGTTAATCCCGCTGAAGTCGCTTGGGTATGCGAGGCTAAAGCCAGGGAGCTTCCCGAAGAAGAAGGCCCTGTAGTAGCTGGAGTTGTAGAAGAGCGATGGCGCGTTTGTGATCGTGTCGTTTGGCCCGTTAGGTAGATAGACCACAAGGAAGTCTGCGAGCGTCTGGCCGTTTACAGGCACGGTCCCGTAGAAGAACGTGGCAGTCGGTATAATCACTGCATTGAGCTTTGTCCCGTTGCCGTTGTATAGATAGACAGGCGCGGCGCTGTTATAGATTGAGGCGGGCACGCAGTATGTAGAGTTTAGGAAGTTGTTGCCCGCAAGCATGATGACCTTGAGCGCCTGGAATGAGGCGTTGGAGAACTGGCAGTAGTTGTTTATGTTGTTAGTGGTCGTAGGCACAAGTGCGTAGATGGGATCGTGGTTTAATTCGCACTGCGACCCACCCAGCGAGTATGGCTGTCCGTGGAGCTGCCCCTGCTGGACTGCGTATCCGAGGCTTGTCTGTCCGGCATTGACGCAAGCAAGGAAGTCGAGCGCGCCCCACTTCTGCATCAGTTCACTGTCAAAGAGAACATACTTTGACTGTATCGAGTTCATGTAGTTTGCAAGCGTCGTGGAGTTGACACCGTCTGATGCAGATAGCACATACTGCGCAGCGGTTGCGTAGTCCTCGGTTGCGACCGCATTGTCTCCCCTAAGCACGGCGTTGCTGTTGCCAAACCAGTTGATCCAGTCTCCGTAGTCCCACCAGGCAAGGATTCTAGGCGCATAAGGCCCGACGTTTGCCTTCATCCACGCTGTCGCATTGAGCCAGACTGAAGATACCTGCTGGCAATAAAGCGTGTAGCCTATCCCGTTTCCAGACGAGGCAAGGCTGTTGCAGTTCGGGTTGACTGCGGCGCCCAAAATATCAATGAAGATGCTTGATTCGAACAGCACGATTATGATGCTCACGTATACCAGAATCTTGATTGGTCTGAGGTTGAAGTTGAGCGTAGGTATTACGTTCTTTATGCCGCTGAGCTTAAAGTTGTTGTTGATCAGTATTATAAGTTCCCCTATTATTGCGCCGATTGCGAGTATGTATCCGACTCCAAAGTGCGGAAGGTACTTTACCTCAGTCATCCCTGCAAGCGCGAGGGGCCAGACAACCGCAAGGGAAAGGATGCTGAACTTCGAATTCCTGTTGATGACGGCAAGGACCATCAAAATAGTGAAGAGTATCATCACCGCCCATACGATCAGATTGACTCCCCGAATCGTCGAGCCGATGATTCCGAAACCTGCGGCGCCGAAGTTGAAGTTGAATCCTGTAGGTGAATACTCCTGGACCGTGGCAAAGAGAGGTATCGAGGGTGTCGTGAAGTGGGTGCTGAGAGCGATGTACTTTTGTAGGGGCTCGCCAAGCGATGTAAACATCATCAGCAGTAGTGCAATTGCAGCAATCACTACAAGCCAGATAGAGTAGGTCTTGAAGTCTGTTTCTCTGAAGAGGATCTTTCTGGACGAAAGCAGCTTTGGAACGTACTCGAAGATTGCGACGAACAGAAGCGCAAAGAGCGGCAGTCCGATTATGATCGGAACGCCAAGAAGCGCAGGCGTCCTGTTTGTGAGCACAGATCCGTATGGCGCAAAGAGCGCGTAGAACACGGCGATTATGCCGATCACTATTGCGTTCATCTTATAGAAGTCCGTTGTCTTCTCGTTCTTTAGGATGAATATCACTCCCTGCAGCAGGATGTAGATTCCTAGCACTCCTGCGTCCACGGTGTAGTAATGGGCGCCGAGGAATGTTGACACGAATGCGATTCCCGCAAGGATTGCAAACTTCTTCTCCTTGAGGTTGTTGACCGCAAGCAGGTATGCGGCGTAAAAGAAGAAGAGCGTGAAAATCCCCCAAGGCTCGGCGAGCTGCTCTCCGGCTATGAATGTTGTTATGAGCGCAGGCATCGCCGTTGTCAGCACGGCGCCGATTATCGCAGGGAACTCGCCGTACTCGTGGTAGAGGAACATGAAGACAACAAAGACAAGCAAGGCCGCGACTATCGGCGGATAGAAGCTGCTTGTGTTGCTCATCAGCGTGGTGCTGAATGCGGCATAGTTAGTGGAGAGCTGGTTTGTGATTCCGTACCAGTAAGCCTCAAGGTAAGGCAATATCGGCTCGATTCTGTGCGGGCTTCCTGCAGCGAGGATCGGCCAAGCTGAATGGTCATATAGGACCTGATATCCATGGACTAGAATTGATTCGGTGCTCAGCAAATCGAAGTACGGGTCGAACTCGAAGAAGTTTGCGGCTGCGGGCAGGCTCATCAGCCTTGTTGCAAATGTTATGAGCATGAGCAACACAAGCACATACCAGATTATCTTGTTCGAATGCTTCTTCTCCGGGGCCTTTGGGATCAGCGGCTCGCCCATCTCGTGCGAGGCGATCACCTGCGCCTCGGTGCTTAGGGTGTGGTGAGGCTCTTTCGGCTTTGCTGTGGGCATCCCGAGAAACGGCTTGAGCGAGTCCAGATTGAGCACCCCCTGCCAGAGGCATAGGATTATCCCGATTATCGTAAGTATGATGACGTTTAGGTTGTAGAGCCCAACCGAAAAGGCGAATGCTGATGAGAATGGGATCAGGTACGACTCAAGCCAGGTCATTGTTGGAGGGAAGATCAGCCCAAACATGAATCCGATCGTGCCTATCTCAAAGGTGTTGAGCTTTGTCTTCTTGAGCAGCGCGAACGCAAGGAAAAATCCTGGCACTATTATCGCTAGTAGTGCTATAAATGCCGGTAATAAAAAGCCCATGAAGACACGTATTTTATAACTTATCAACAACAATATATTTAAAACACTCCTTTGTGCTTTTTATGAAAAACAGCGTGGCTATTATAGGCGCAGGAACCGCAGGTTTGATTGCCGCAAATCGGCTCAGAAAACTTGGCGTAGAGACAACCGTTTACGACCAAAAGCCAAGGCCGGGATTCCCTGTCAGGGCATCCGGAATACTCTCCATAAACGGGCTCGAAACTCTGGGGGTTGATTACAAGAAGGCGATGACCAACACCCTAAACGGGGCCAAGCTGCACATTGGCAAGGAAACGATCGAGATACGCGCAAAGAAACCGATTGCGTACGTGCTTGAGAGATTTGAGCTCAACCAGCTTTTGCAGCAGGCATGCGAGCATGCTGGCGCAGAGATAAAGGTGGGAACGCAGATTGATGGAAAGGCACTTGACAAATTATCCGAGAAAAATATAATCGTAGGCGCTGATGGCGCAATCTCAACAGTTGCAAGGCACTTCAAGTTCCCTCCGATCGAGAAGCACATCCTCACCTTCAGGGCGGAGTACGATTACAGTGTAGATGACAGCAGCATGGTAGAACTCTTCTTCGACAAGGATGTTACTCCAGGATTCTTCGGATGGATCTCGCCGAACTCAAGGGACATTGTTGAGATTGGCATTGGGATAGACTCGACCTTCGGCAACAGCAAGACCTCCTTTGAAAAATTCAAGAGGATACCTGCGATAAAGCAGATTGTGGAGAATGGAAGGCCCATAACTGACGGGGCGAGCATAATCCCTGTGGGAATGAGAAAGCGCTTTGTGAAGGACAGTGAGGAGGTCCTGCTTGTCGGGGACGCTGCGGGCCAGGTGAAGCCAACAACAGGCGGCGGGATAATTTTTGGGGGGAACGGGGCCGTGTACGCTGCAAACGCGATACACAGGCACATGGAAAAGGGAACGAAGCTCAGCGAGTACGAAAGGGTCTGGAGAAAGGAGTTCCAGAAGGAGGTGAGGCTACACTCATTCTTCTACGACCTCTACTCATCGATGGACAAAAAGGGCCTTGAGAGGCTTGCGAAGGTGATAAAGCTGATGAGGCTGGAGTCCTTCCTTGGAAAATACGGGGATATGGACAGGCCAAGCCTTGTCATAAAAAGATTTTTCCTGAGGGGACTTGCAAAGTAAGCAGGGGCTATTTATCCTTCTTCTCAAGCAGCGACTTGCCCATCAGCTCCCTGTTCTTTAGATCCTGCTGAACCTTCTCGAGGTCCTCCTTTGTCAGTATCCTGCTCAGGATGTACTCCGAGTAGTGGGTGGAAATCTGCGCAAGGTCGATTAGCATGGACTGGAGCTGGCTTGCCTTTATCGTTATCTCCTTCTCCGGCTTCACCACCTCTATTCCGACAGGGGCATAGTTGAAGCAGATGTTTATTAGGGCCGCGATGTCCTTGACGAGAACGTCAGCTACGGCATTTGTGGACCAGTGCTTCTCTATCTGTATCGGCTCGTCTATCTCGCCCACGCAGTACACAACGCCAGGCATCTTGAGAAGCTTGTTGCTTATCAGGTCTGTCATCAGAGGCTGAAGGTCTTCCTTGGTTTCGCTCTGCATGTCGAAGTATATCTTCGCAAGCACTCCGCCGCTGTGTATCGTCTCCTGGATTACCTTGTTTACTTCATCGTTTGCCATTTGATCATTCCTTCATCGTCATCTTCCCGATTGCCTCGGAGAGCGGGAGCGATTCCTCTTCTCCGCTTACCAGGTCCCTGAGCTTGACGTTGTTTGCGGCCTTCTCCTGGCTGCCTACTATTATTGCATATCGGAATTTAAGTGCGTTTGCATACTCGAGCTGCTTTGAGATGTTGCGCCGGGTCATGTTTATGTCCGTGTACACCCCTGCGGCCCTCGCGCTGTTTGCAACGGAGAGCGCATAGCCGTAGTTCTCGTCGCCTATGGTGCCAACAAAGAGCTTAGCATATGTGCTCATCATGGGCTTGCCCTCGATGACGTCGAAAACCCTGTCTATCCCTATAGAGCATCCCACTGCAGGCACGCTCTTCTTCGCGTAAAGCTCGAGCAGGTTGTTGTACCTCCCCCCTGCGGCGAGCGTGGGAAGGAGTTTGCCTTCGTAGTAAACCACAAATTCCCAAACGAATCCGGTGTAGTAGTCAAAGCCCCTTGCAAGGGATGGCGAGAACGCCACGCTTCCCTGGAGCTTGTATGCCGCAAGAAGCTCCATGAGGCTCTTGAGCCTCTCGAATTCCGCTTTTGTGCCAGGGGTGTTTGCGGCGACCTTCCCGATCGTCTCCTCGTCGTTTCCTCCCTCTGTTATGAATTCGACAATCCTCTCCGCGGCCCTCTGTTCGACGCCTAGCTCTTGTATCTGGCTTGTGACCTCGCGCCTTCCGATCTTCTCAAGCTTGTCGATTATCCTTATTATCTGGGGCTGCTTCTCCTTTTGCACCCCGAAAGAGTCGAGGACTGCGTCGAGTATTACCCTGCTGTTGATCAGTATCTTGTAGTCAGTTAGCTTAAGCTCCTCAAGGGCAATCGCGACTGCGGCAATCACCTCGGCGTCGCATTCCACGCCCTCGCTGCCCACTATGTCGACATCCGCCTGAGTGAACTCGCGGTATCGCATCTTCTGAGGCTCGTCGCGCCTCCATGTCTGGCCTATCTGGTATCTCTTGAAGGGAAGGGGCATATTGCTGTTCATGGCAATGTATCTTGCCATGGGGATGGTCAGGTCGAACCGCAGCGCGGAGTCGTCGCCATCTATCTTGTAGAACTGCTTGGCCGACTCCTCACCGTATGCCTTTGCGTTGAGGACCTCCATGCTCTCAAGAGCCGGGGTCTCTATCGGCGAAAATCCGAACCTCTTGAAGGTTTCCTCGACAACGGCGATTATCCTCTTCCTCGCAATACTCTCCCCTGGTCCAAAATCTCTAACGCCCCTTGGCTGGGATATTGGCATAGAAAGCACTAATCATAAGTTTGTGGATATCCACTTCTTGAGGCTCTCCTTGGGCAGCGCGCCTATCGAGACTGCCCTGACCTCTCCCTTGTCGAAGAGGACTGCAGTAGGGATGCTCATCACATTGTATCTCTCCGCAATCTCCGGGTTGTCATCAACGTTTAGCTTGTAGAACTTGACCTTCTTGTCGAGCTCGCTTGATACCTCCTCGACAATCGGCGAGAATACCCTGCACGGCCCGCACCACTCCGCCCAGAAGTCAACGACTACAGGAGTCTTTGCGCTGAGCACGTTCACGTCGAATTTATCCTTGTTAATGTCATCTACGGCCATATTAAACACCAATAACACTTCTGACAGGAATAAATATATAAGTCTGAGGAACCTTGGATGGCTGGCTTACTCCGAGCTGAGGTGGTAGTACTTGCCGTTGCGCTTTGCTTCGTTGAGTGCCTGCAGCCTCTGCACCCTTTCCACATCCTCATTGAAGCCCTTGATGTTGAACCTTATGAGCGGATCAGAGCCGTTTTCCGACATGGACGCTATCTCGTCCTTTAGTATGCTGATTGCCTCCCTTAGATTAAGCTTGCTGGCGATTGGAATCACAGTGCTCTCGGCCTCAGGAGGATAGTCACGCGCAATCTGCCTTATCTTTTGCTCGTATGTGAAGTCCTGATATCCTTTTGGGCGAGTAGGCTCCTCTATGTGAGGATTGCGTCTAAACAGTTCCTGCATCTGGGCCTCGAAGCAACCCTCAAGCTTGGAGGCATTCACTAGGTCCCTGATGGCAAGGATTCCGAAATAGCTTCCCTTTATCGCGTCAGCTACCTCTTTGGAGAGTGCAAGCGTCTGGTCGCTCCTTGCACCCAATTCCCTAGGGCTTGGGGGCGTTTTTACTGACGGGGTTTCTGACATCCTTTCACAATGATATTTTCTTTTCCGACTTTATAAATACGCTCTACAACTTTGTTTCTTCTCAAAAAGCTCATTGCAGCCCCAGCGAAGCCTATAAATTATCTCGTTGAGAGATAAATGCAGTGATGAGTAAGATCAAGTCTGAAATACATGATGACGATCTTGAGTGCTGATATTATGGCTAGCATACCCAGACAGGCGATCAAAAAGTTGATCAAAGAGTATGCCAATGTTAACATAACGGAAGACGGGGC
>JAGWHA010000040.1 GCA_028867095.1 Microcaldota archaeon
GGGAGTTCTATGTCTACGGATCGGACAACGACCCCTATGTCAAGTTTTCGCAGGAGGACTTTGTGGCAAAGAAGCTTGATGCGACAATGCGGGTCATAGAAGGGGCAGGGCACATAAACGAGGAGGCGGGATACAGAGAGTTTAAGGAGTTGCTCGGGGATATAAGTTTTCTAATGAAGGAAGATTGAATGGCACACGATTACAAAAAGCTTGAGGCGATAGGGAAGGGCACCTTCGAGATAATAAACCAGGCAAGGGACATGGTGAAGCCAGGAGTCAGGCTTCTGGATGTTGCAAGGAAGGTGGAGGAACTTGCAAAGAAGAAGAATGTTCAGTTCGCATTCCCGATAAATCTCTCGATAAACGAGAATGCAGCTCATTACACGCCTTCCTTTGAAGACCCACTTACTTTCTCAGACAAGGATGTTGTGAAAGTGGATATCGGACTGAGAAGTGGGGACAATCTTACGGACTGCGCAGTAACAGTTGATCTATCCGGAAAGTACACAAAGCTCATGCAGGCAACCGAGGAGGCGCTTGACGCCGCGATAAGCGTAGTGAAGGAGGGGAGGAAGGTAGGGGACATCGGAAAGGAGGTTGAAATGGTTGCCAAGAAGTATGGGGTGATGCCGATAAAGAATCTCGGTGGCCATGGAATCGATGAGGGCGAGCTACACGCAAATTATTTCATACCGAATTACGACAACGGCGATGACACTGAGCTCGTTGAGGGAGACCTGATTGCTGTCGAGGTCTTCCTGACGGACGGGGAGGGATGGGTGAAGAATGGGGAGTACAACCAGATTTACCAGAAGTCTCCTGGCTATACTCCAAGGACAAATGAGATGCGCGTGATCTCGGAGTTCATCGATGAGAATTACAGCACCTATCCGTTCGCGCTCAGATGGCTTGTTGAGAACTTCAAGTCGGAGTTCAAGGTCAAGGCTGCGCTCAACGAGCTCGCAAGGCAGGAGGCTTTGGAGTCTTTCCCAGTCCTGGTCGAGAGAAAGAAGGGGACCGTTGTTCAGTTCGAGAAGAGCGTAATAGTCGAAAAGGACTCGTGCAAGATTATAACCAAACCCTAGGGGACTAAGATCGTCAACCTGATGCTGGGGTGCTCCTTATTGAACTTCATCACTTTCTGAAACACATCCGAATCATCCCTTATCAGGCCCTCAAGGACCGGTTTGAGGGATACAGCCCTCTTTATCCCAGTTATGCCTTCAATCTTCGGAAGCTCGCGCAGCGCCGAGCGCAGCACCTCTGCGCTTGTGCAGACTGCCTGGAACTTGTATTCCTGCGGCATGGGATGACCTATCCGCACCTGCTGTATCCGCAGCTCTGGCAGTGGTCGCATCCGTTCTCGCTCACTAGCGTGTGCTCCGAGCACTTAGGGCAGTCCATGAGCCCAACCTGCTTGCCATCAGTTGTCTGGGCCTTTACCGTAGCCTGCTTTGGCTTGATGGCCTCCTCGTTTATGACAGCCTGATGGGTCTTGTTGATCACCGTCTCAAGCGCCTTTGCAATCGCATCAGGCACGCTGAGCAGCTGGACCCCGTGGTCCCATGTCCCGTTTCGCCCCTGGATCCCCTTGAGGCTCTTGATCACGTTCTTGACGTCCCCTCCCTGCTGCAGGTACATGCTTGCAAGCCTTCCCAGCGCCTCAGTGTAGCTCTTGTCGTCGCTTCCAGATCTTCCCATGTTGACGAAAACCTCCCTTGGGCTGCTTGCGTCGCTGTTGACCGTTATGTAGATTGCGCCATTTGGCATCCTGTAGGTGATTGTGTCCCCAGTCATCGTCTTTGGCCTGGACCACTCCTTTGCCTCAGCCGCTCCCTTTGCCTTCTCGAGCGCCCTCTCCTTCTCATCGGTTATCAAAATTCCCTCTCTTGATCCCTCCCTGTAGACGGTTATTCCCTTGCATCCCGACTTCCAGCCCTGGAAGTAGATCTTCTCGACCTGCTCGACCGAGACGTCTTCAGGCAGATTGACGGTTGATGAAATCGAGCTGTCGATGTGCTTTTGCACGACGCTTTGCATCGTAACCCTGAACTCCGGCTTTATCTTGTGGGCTGGAACGAAGAAGTCCGGCAGATCCTCCTCTCGCTCTATCCTTGACTGCGCCATGTACTGGGCGACAATCGGGTGGTAGACCTTGAAGTACTCCTGCGAGAGGGACTCAGACCTCCTTGTGTAGCTGAATGCGAAGACAGGCTCGATGCCGCTTGATGTTCCGACCAGCGCCGATCCGCTGCCGACTGGGGCGATAGTCAGTATCGCGACATTGCGCAGCCCATTCCTCTTGATCTTCTCCCTGATATCGGATGAGAGGCCCTGTATGAAAGGCATGGTGAGGTGCTTGTCCGCATCGAATAGGCCAAACGATCCCTTCTCCTTTGCGATCTCGGTGGATTCATCATATGCGATGTACTTCATCTTGTCCATGAGCTTGTCCACAAAGTCGAGCGCCGCCTGGGTGTCGTACTTTATCTTGAGCCTAATTAGCATGTCAGCAAGCCCCGTGAAGCCAAGCCCTATCCTTCGACTTTCCCTGCTCGCCTGCGCCTGCTCAGGGAGCGGGTGCTTGTCCATGTTGTAAGTGAGAACGTTGTCTAGGAACCTAACTCCGTACCTAATCGCCTTCTCAAGCGTCGGCCAATCAATCTCTGCCTGATCGGTGTAGCTGCCTGTGACGAACATCGGCAGGTTCACATGCCCCAAATCGCATGCGCCGTATGCCTGAAGCGGCTGCTCTGCGCATGGGTTGGTCGTTATGACATTCATCCCATTGTACTCGCTAGGGGAGCCTCTCACCACATTGTCCCAGAAGATGAGTCCTGGCTCGGCCCAGTCCCTTGCGCTGCTGATTATCTCATTCCAAAGATCCCTTGCCCGAACCTTCTTCTCAAACCTTCCCGTCTTTGGGCTGTCATACCATAGCGTGAAATCAGTGTCCTTCTCCACCGCATGCATGAACTCGTCTGTTATTCGCAGGCTGATGTTTGCGTACCTGACACTTCGCAGGTTCCGCTTAACCCTGATGAAGTCAAGGACGTCAGGGTGGTCGACACGGATTGTGATCATGAGTGCCCCCCTTCTTCCTGCCTGCCCAATTGTCCCTGTGGTTTCGCTCATTATGTTCATGAACGAGACAGCGCCAGTTGAATGAAGTGCTGAGTTGTTGACCTTTGTCCCCCTTGGCCTGAGAATGCTTATGTCCCCGCCGACCCCTCCCCCGAAGCTATACGTCCTTGCGGCCTCCTTGCACCAATCGAAAATAGACTCGATAGAGTCCGCCTTCATAGGGATCACGTAGCAGTTTAGCAGAGTTGTCTTCTTTGTCTGACCTGCTCCAAACAGTATCCTTCCTCCGGGCACGAACTTGAAGTTCTCAAGAAGCCAGTAGAAGTTGTTTGACCACTCCTTTTGCTTTTCCGGGGTTTCCTCTGCGCTTGCCATTGCAGTTGAGACCCTTTTCCACATCTCTGGAGGGGTCTTCTCAATCTTGTCGCCGTTCTCGTTTCTCAAGGTATACTTTTCGTAGAATACGCGGGCCCTAAGCTCGTCCCTGTCAAAAAAATCCAGTGTTTCCGTTGGAATTGCGATTTGTTCGGTTTTTTGTTCTTCCATTTTTACCCCCTAAGCGTCATTTCTCCATCTGCTCCTTCTTCTTGTTGAAGACAGTTATGATCTTCATGAACTCCTTTGTGGAGTTGAATGTGTTGTAAACGCTGGCAAAGCGCACATAGGCCACCGTGTCGAGCTTGAAGAGCTCTCTTATCACCATTTCGCCTATCTTCTTTGTTGTTATCTCCTTGACCCCCTTTGCGCGGATCTTGCGGTCTATCTTGTCAGAGATGTCAATTATCGCCTCCTGGTTGACTGGGCGCTTCTCGCACGCCTTTGTTATCCCGTTTAGTATCTTTGCCTTGTCGTACGGCTGCCTTGTCCCGTCCTTCTTTATCACGATAAGCTCGACGAGGTCCGCCTTCTCGTAGGTGGTGAATCGCTTCTGGCAGGAGTTGCAGAGCCTTCGGCGCCTCACGCTGTTTTCCTCCTCGACGTCTCGAGAGTCGACTACACAAATGTCAGAGGAAAGGCAGTACGGGCAGCGCATAAAACCACAATATATGGTATACCACCCTCGCAACAGATACAAGATGTTGTGGATACCAGTTAGACTTTAGACTGGGGATTTAAATACCCTCATTATGCGGTTCTTGTAGATAGAGCACAACCATGTATCGAAATACACATTAGTGGAAGTAAAACACAATATGAGAGTTCCATAAAAATTTTTCAGGAAATTCGAATGTGATGGTTCAATCTCCCTGGAATATCTTTATGCTAACGGGTTACTCGACGAACTCCGAGATCCTAAGCTGCCTGATCCCAGTCATCGTCTTCCAGTACTCCCGGATGTATGGGAGCAGGTTCTTGTTGCCAAGGTTCTGCTTTATCATGGAGATTGTCTGCTTGTCTGAAGCGTAGCCAGAGCCAAAGTCTATCCCCAGCTCCTGGGAGATCTTTTCCATCTCCCTGTCCCTTGTCACCTTTGCGATTATGCTTGCCGCGGATACCACTGGGTACTTGAGGTCCGCCTTGTGCTCAGAGACCACCCTTATCGAGTTCTCCTTCCTTGGGCCCTTCTTTGCGCCCTGCACCTTCATCGGCTTCTTTGAGAGGACGCTTATCCTGATCCCGAACCTTTCCGGTATGACATCTGGCGAGTCAAGGTAGATTGCGTCAACCTCGCCGAGGGAATCGATGAGCCTGGAGACGCAGATTGCCTCGAGCTCGTTTAGCGAGATGTTGCTTCGCATCGCGTTGTTAATCTCAAGCGGAGAGATTGGGTAGCTCTTGACCTCCTCGGCAAGGGACTGTATCTCCTCAAAGAGGAACTCCCTCTTCCTCGGAGTGAGGAGCTTTGAGTCCCTCACCCCTATCTTTGAGAGTTTGGCGGCGCGGCCGGAGGTCATGCTAACTACCCCTATAACAAGAGGACCGATAACAGCCCCGCGGCCGGCCTCGTCGCCGCCAGCTATTATGATCTAATCACCAACTTAAAGTGCCTTCCTATCTATTACAATGAAGTCGTTGACTGCAACTACCGCATTGTACCCTAGCTTCAGCTTCCCCTCCTTCACGTCAAGCTTGTTGACAAATGCGCTGTCTACGTTGGGTTCTACAAGTAGAGTCGTCAATTTTCCTGTGACTTCGTTGATTTCAGCGTCGACGAATTTGCCTAAGTCAAAACCATCGTTGGTCACCACTTCTTTTCCTACAAG
>JAGWHA010000041.1 GCA_028867095.1 Microcaldota archaeon
GGCGGGGTGCAGGGGGAGGCGCAGGTCGTGACGCTCGGAAGGGACACCCAGGGGATGCGCGTCTTAGATGCGGCAAGCAAGAGCTATCTTCTCGTCAAGCCCGACATGACGCTCTCAAGCCTCTACTTGCTGATGAAGCGCAGCAAGCGGCACATAGTGATCGCAAAGGTCGGAAGGGGCTACATGCTGGCAGATGTATTCAAAAAAGCAAGGGGAAAGGCCGGGAAGGTCAGGGAGATAGCAGTTCCGATCCCCGAGGTTTCCCCAAGCACGAGCATAATGGACGCAATCTCAAAGATGCAGTCGGCAGACGCCTCAGTTGTCGCGGTGGTGGAGAGGGGCAGGCTTGTCGGAGTCACGACGGGCAGCATGATGGAGGCCTTCATCACAATGCACATCGCAAGCAAGAGGTAGCCCAAAACCCCGCCGGGCAAGGGGCAGCTCAATCTTCCGTCGAAATTCCCTCGGCAAGAACGTTTAAAAAGCTTACATCGTAAATACTATTGCGACCGGTGTACAGATGCTTTACCTAAAGAGTCTTAGCCTAAGTAAGTTCAAATCGTTCAAAAGCGCAGATTTGCTCTTCAGCAAGGGATTCACCTGCGTGGTCGGCCCAAACGGATCCGGCAAGAGCAACATCTGCGACGCGCTCCTATTTGCCCTCGGCGAGAAATCCCTAAAGAGGATGCGGGCCGACAACCTCCAGTCCCTCATAACAAACTCCGCAAAGCAGAGCCGCGGGGCGCTTGCGAAAACCCACGTGAAGGCAATTTTCGACGGGGACGAGGCAATTGAGGTCGTAAGGGCAGCAAGATCGGACGGAAAGAGCATGTACAAGGTCAACGGGAAGAAGATGACCCGCCATGAGGTCCTCGAGATACTAAAGCAGCACAAGATAGCAATCGACGAGACAAACACGATCACCCAGGGGGAGATAAGCAGGATGATGGACCTCAACCCGAGGGAGAGAAGGGAGCTGATCGACATCGCCTCTGGGATAACTGAATTCGAGGAGAAGAAGAAGGAGTCCCTCAAGGAGCTCGAGAAGGTGAACGGAAAGGCCAACGAGGTCCAGGCGGAGCTAAACGTCAGGCTCGGATATCTCAAGGAGCTGGAGAAGGAGAAGATCTCGGCTGAGAACTACACCGGGATGACCACAAGGCTCAGGCTTCTCAAGTACAGCATACTGGTCACAAGGGAGCAGGAGATAAGGCAGAACTACGACAAGCACTCAAGGGACCTTGCGCTGCTAGACTCAAAGAAGCAAAAGCTCACGGCGGAGATTGACGAGTTATCAAACGCCATAAACAAGCTCAACGCGGAAAGGCAGCAGATAACAAAGACGCTAAGCGACAGCACGGTCTCAACCGGCGAGGAGGGAAAGAAGCTCGAGAACGTCAACAAGGAGCTTGCCCTGATCGATGCGGCGCTTGAGACGAACTCGAAGCAGATTGCCGAGAAGAGTGCGGCATCAAAGCTGATGAAGGAGGAGATAGAGAAGCTAAAGGAGACAGTGGCAAAGAACAAGGCGGAGCTTTCCGATTACCAGAAGAAGATCTCCGCGATAGAGCCGTTCTTCAACGATTCGACCGAGGAGAAGAAGGGCGAGTCCGCAGACAACAGGATGCAGAGCGTCCAGCTCAGAATTACAAAGCTGGAGCACGACTCGGGCTCTGTGCAGGGGACAATCTCCGCGCTGCAGGCGGACCTCGCATCGACAAACAACTCCCTTGTCGACTTGTCATCAAGGTCGCAGGCACTAGAATCCCACATAAGGGAGAAGAAGGCGCTGATCTCCGAAATCTCCGAAAACTCCGACTCGCTCTCAAAGTCCATCAAGGCGCTTGAGGCTGGGATAGCAAAGCTTGACGCAAGGTCAAGGGAGATAACAAACGAGATCGGGGAGATCGACTCAAGGCTCCTTGCGCTAAAGGAGCAGCGCGCATCGCAGAGCTCAAGGGAGAGCAACATCTCCGACAGGCTCAGCTCGAACTTCAAGGAGAAGGACGGATTCTACGGAAGGGTCTCGCAGCTCTGCAGCTACGGGTCGGAGTACTCGCTTGCAGTCGAGGCGAGCGCAGGGGCGAGGTTCGACTACTTCGTGGTCGAGTCGGTAGAGTCCGCCTCGAAGATAATCGCTTACCTAAAGAAGAACGAGCTGGGAAGGGCGACATTCATCCCGCTAAAGGACCTTGCTTTTGACCGCGAGAGAAAGGCGGAGAAGAGCCTATCCGCGGTGATAGACATGCTCAAGTTCGATCCAAAGTACTCGAAGGTGTTCGAGTACGTCTTCAGCAACACGTTCATAATCGAGAAGGTCGAGGACTCAAAGAAGGTCGGGATAGGAAGGCACAGGTACGTGACCCTTGCGGGAGAGGTGGTCGAGCAGTCCGGAGTGCTGTCCGGAGGTTCGGCGAGGAAGAGGGTCTCACTCGCATCGATTGAGAACCAGCTAAAGGAGCTCTCCTCAAGCAAGGAGAAGCTCTCGCTTGAAAACAGGGAAATCGCAGACAAGCTCTTCAAGTCCAGAAAGGAGAAGGCAACTTACGAGCTCGAGCAGGCAAAGATCACTTCCCACTCATCCGACCTCGAGGAGCAGACCAAGGAGATGGCCGCAGAGCTAAAGAAGCTTGAAGGGACTCTCAAGTCCCATTCGTCAAAGGTCAAGGAGCTTGAGATACGAATCCGCGAGAGCTCCGAGATTGAGGCAAAGACCGCAAAGGAGCTAGAGGACTCAAGGGCCGAGGCGGCGGAGCTATACAACAAGGCTGCGGAGGCGGCAAGGGTGGCATCAAAGCATGGAATGAGCAAGGAGGAGAAGGAGAAGGTAAAGAGGATGAGAGAGGAGCTGCAGGACCTCAAGGTGAAGGTCGCGGAGCTGCAGACCGCAAACCAGATGTCAGAGGAGAGAAAGAAGGAGCTGGAGAATCAGTTCAGCGCCACGATCAAGTCTATCGAGGAGATGAAGTTTGACGTAAAGGACAAGGAGGCCAGGAAGGGCTCGCTGGAAAAGAGCAGGGGCGAGCTCGAGAGGCAGATAAACAGCATCAGTGCATCAGGAAAGAAGGCAACCGAGAAGCTGCACGAGATTGAGGAGAAGGGCGGTAGGCTGAACAGTGACAAGGGCAAGAAGGGGGCCGAGAGCGACGAGGTAGAGAGGCAGCTAAACGACATCAAGCTCAAGAGAAGCCAGTTCGAGGTTAGGCTCGTCGACCTCAAGGCGGAACTTGCCGCATATCCCAGCGGCCTTGAGAAGATTGGGGGAACGCTTGAGGCGATGGAGAGGGAGGCCAACGTGATTGCAGTCAAGATCGAGCAGCTAGGCAACGTCAACCTTAAGGCGCCCGAGATCTACGAGTCAAGGAAGAAGGACGTCGAGGACGCCGACAGCAGGCTTGGCACCCTTGTGGTCGAGAAGGATGCGATAATGAAGATGATCGAGGAGATTGACTCAAAGAAGCTCAAGATATTCCTGGAGACTTTCGACGCGGTCAACAAGAATTTCATAAAGCTCTACGGCCTGCTCTTCCCGGAGAAGGCGCAGCTTGAGCTTGATGATCTGAAGAATCCTTTCGAGTCGGGGCTAAAGATGAAGATCCCAGAGGGAAAGGGCTTCAAGAGCGAGAAGTCGCTCTCCGGAGGGGAGAAGTCGCTGAGGCTTCTTGTCATACTCTTTGCGATCCACATGTACAAGCCCTCATCGATCTACCTCTTCGACGAGGTCGACGCGGCGCTGGACAAGGAGAACTCCAAGAAGCTCTCGCATTTGATCAAGGAGCTAAGCAAGAGCTCCCAGTTCGTCGTGGTCAGCCACAACGACTCGCTAATCGTCAACTCCGACACGGCAATCGGCGTCTCCAAGATAGACGGCGAATCAAGGGCGGTCGGCCTGCAGGTCGCAAGCGTGGCGAAGGCGCCTGCCGCGGGTGCTTGATTGCCCAGAAAAAAAGCCACGGGAAAGGTCAAAAGGGGCCCTATAGCAAAGCCTATTCCGCTGTGGCCTTTTACGCTCCTGCTTGTAGCGCTGATCGCATTCTACTCCATTCAAAACAGCATCCTTGTCGGGATTGCGGCATTCGTGATGTTCATAATAATAATCGTCCTGGTCCTCAAGGAGGTGAAGGAGGAGGTCGAGGAAAAGGGAAGCAAGCAGTCCTTCAAGGAGGTCGCAATGGTCATCGGGGCAGTGATCGTGATCTGGGTCGCCCTGGTCATAGTGCTGCAGACCACCTCCCCTCTAAACGCCGTCTCGAGCTGCAGCATGCTTCCTGCGCTGCAGAGGGGCGACGGCATAATCCTTCACGGGATATCAAACTTCACGCAGTTCACGCAGTCCAACCACATTCCGGTAGTCAATTTGACTGCCGCCCAGTTCGCCTCCCTACAGAGCAATATGGCCAGCGAGTTTGTCTCGTATTACGCCTACCTGGGCGGCAACAGGTCAAAGATAACCTCGGTATTGCCCAACGGCGACAACTTCACATACGACATAGCGCTATACAATAACGAGTGCCTGGCAAAGTACGCGCAGATAAGCCAGCCCCAATACGCGCATTTCTGCTATGTTGGGCAGAATCCCAAGAGCAATCTGATAAAGTTTAACTACAGCATCGGAGAGATCTTGCTGCAGGGAGCCAACTACAGGACAATCTACACCTCCGCGATAACGATCGTCAACACAACGATTGCAGAGAACTACAGCAACCCCATAGTCGTCTACCAGACGACCTCGCAGGATGCCTTCAGCGGCCCGATAATCCACAGGCTTGTAGCGGAGATCTCAGTCAACGGGACGTACTACACGCTGACAAAGGGAGACAACAACCCTGCCCTGGACATAGAGTTCGACAACTACCTCGCCCCCCAGAGCGATGTGCTGGGATACGTGTATGCGAGAATACCGCTTATCGGATACGCGAGGCTGCTAATCAGCGGCCAGTTTGCGCAGCCGCCCGGCTGCGACCAAGTGATAACCCCGATCTAGTTCCCGTGAGTCCAAAGCCGACAAAATCTGTAAGCTTTAAATACTTTTATAACAACAATAAGTGTACTGAAAAGGTTACTTAAAGTGCTTTTGCAGTCGGATGCGTTGCATCTTTTTATGTGATAATTATGGGTGACTTAGTCAAAGACATCAGACTCGCCGTCGACACGGGCAAGGTGGCACTGGGAACCA
>JAGWHA010000042.1 GCA_028867095.1 Microcaldota archaeon
TATTAGCGATATGCTTATAAATATAAGTCGACTAATTAATTCGAATACTCTCAGTTTTAATGCTCTACTTTACGGTTAAAGTGAGTTAAGAAGTGTTTACTATGAGACGAGGCTCTATGGAATATTGGCCACACAGGAGGGCCAAGAAGGTAATGCCGCGGGTTCGCAACTGGCCCGACATAGCAGCGCCATCATTCACCGGACTCGTCGCATTCAAGGCAGGAATGACCCACGTCGGATTAATCGACGACAGCGAGGAATCATCGAAGGGAACAGAGGTGATAAAGCCCGTAACTGTCCTCGAATTCCCAAGGGTTTTCATCTACGGAGTAAGATTCTATTCAAGAAAGGCAAACCACTACACAGGGGTCACAAAGGACCTCTATGTGAAGGAACTTGCATCAAAGCTGGGCATCAACAAGACCTCAAACACAACGGACAAGCTCGAGGAGGTGAAGAAGGAGATGCCACACATCACAAACGTTTCAGCGCTCGCATACCTCGACGCATCGCCTCTCGGATTTGGAAACAAGAGATGGATGAGGTTTGAACTTGACGTCGGAGGAAAGGACAACGCTGAAAAGCTCGCATTTGTCGAGCAGTGGCTCGGAAAGGAGGTAAAGGCAAAGGACTTCCTCGGAGAGGGCGACTATCTCGACGTAAAGTCGATCTCAAAAGGAAAGGGATGGGCCGGAGTCATCAAGAGATACGGTGTCGCAAGGCTCATGAGAAAGGCAACCCAGAAGATCAGGCACACGGGAACCATGGGAGCATGGCACCCGCCAAAGGTCCTCTACACGATCCCTCAGGCCGGTCACATGGGATACAACTACAGATCAGAGATGAACAAGAGGGTCCTCAAGGTTGGAACGGCTGCGGAGG
Source organism: Microcaldota archaeon (assembly GCA_028867095.1). Next base: position 883 of record JAGWHA010000042.1, read on the forward strand.
CAAACCAGATCAACGTCAAGGGAGGCTACCTAAACTACGGCCTCGTAAAGAATGATTTCATACTTCTTGAAGGTTCAATCCCTGGAGTCCCAAAGAGGCTCGTGAGGATAAGAAAGGCAATCAGAAACAAGACGGTTGCAAAGAAGCCGCAGTTGACATACATCTCAACCGCATCAAAGCAGGGTGCTGCATAATATGGAAACATCACTTTATCAAATTGACGGCAAGGTAGAGAAAAAGATAGCTCTGCCTGAGACGTTCGCAAAGCCATTTAGGCCAGACCTTGTAAGAAGGGCAATCCTTGCAGAGCAGTCACTTAAGTATCAGCCACAGGGACACTTCATAAGCGCAGGAATGCAGACCAGCGCAATGTACATAGGAGAATATTCCACCTGGAGAACAGGACGTCACATGGGAACCGCAATCAGGCCGAGGCAAAAGCTCGCAGGCGGCGCTCAGGGAGAGGTCAGAAAGATTCCTTCCGCAAAGAAGGGAAGGAGGGCACATCCGCACCAGGTCGAGAAGATAATCGTAGAAAGAATCAATGCAGTAGAATACAGAAGGGCGCTTGAGTCCGCAATCGCAGGGACGGCAAGGCCTGACGCGGTAAAGGAGAGGCACATAGTGAAGCTTGCAGCAATACCAATAGTGATGGACAACAAGATTGAGTCCATCGCAAAGACAAACGATCTAATCAAGGTCCTTAGAGGCCTAGGCCTGGAGGAGGACATCCAGAAGTCACATGATCCAAAGCTCAGAAAGGGATTAAGGAGGCTCTCAAAGCGAAGGATCTTCAGAAAGAGCGTACTCATAATCGTAAAGGACGCATCGAAGGTCGGCAAGGCGGGAAGAAACATCCCCGGAGTCGACGTCATGTCGATTGACAAGATGACGGTAGGAAACGTCGCGCCGGGAGCAATCCCAAGGGTGACGATCTACTCGGAGCACGCAATCAACGGAATGGTCGAGGCAGTGAAGAAGGCAAAATTGTGATCGCATGGCAACACTAATGTACCCGATAGCAACAGAAAAGGCAATAAACATGATCGAGAAAAGCAACATAATCGAGTACGTAGTCGACATGAGGGCGACAAAGCCCGAGATCAAGGCGGAGTTCGAGAAGATATTCAAGGTAAAGGTGAAGAGCGTCGCAACTGCGCTAACGCCTAGGAACACGAAGAAGGCATACATCAAGATCGCCTCTCAGTTCAAGGCATCTGACATCGCTCTGAAGTTGAAACTGGTATAATCAAACAAGGTTAGAAAATGGGTAAAAAGCTCAAGCAGCAACGACGCGGAAAAGGCTCAAACGCCTACCGAAAGCCGCCAAACCGCTTCAAGGCGGACGTGGTTATTGGAAATGCCGTCCTTTCCGGCAAGCTCTATGCAGAGGTGATAGAGTTCGTTGACGACCCAGGGCACACGGCGCCTCTCATGCTTGTAAAGTACGATGACATGAGGGAGCAGATGTTCATCGCCCCTGAGGGAATCAAGGTCGGAGACAGAATACAGATCGGGCCTGAGGCCTCGATCGGAATTGGCAACATAACAAACATTTCAAAGATCCCAGAGGGTCTTCCAGTCTACAATATAGAGAGAACTCCGGGAGACGGAGGAAAGCTGGTCAGGGCTGCAGGAAGCTTTGCCACAATCATGGGACACACTGAGAACACGACAACGATCAACATGCCTTCAAAGAAGCCGGTAGAGCTAAACAACATGTGCAGGGCGGAAATAGGAATAGTGGCAGGAGGGGGAATGGAGATGCTTCCGATCATGAAGGCAGGAAAGAACCACTACATAAAGCACGCGATCAATGCAAAGTGGCCAGTTAACAGGGGAGTAAAGTCAAACCCTGTGGACCACCCATTCGGAGGCAAGCAGCACCACAAGGGAGCAAGCTCGATGATCTCGAGGAATGCGCCTCCAGGCGCAAAGGTCGGGCACATTGCGGCAAGCAGGGTAGGAAGAAGGAAGAGATGAGCCTATGGCGCGAGTTTACACATTTAGAGGACTTACAATCGAGGAGCTTCAGAAGCTTAACCTTGAGCAGTTCACGGCACTGCTAAAGTCGAGGCAGAGAAGGGCGATTGAGAGGATGGGAATCCAGTACAAGGAGCTCATCGCAAAGGTCGAGCGCGCAAAGAAGACAGGCAAGGTGGTCAAGACGCACGAGAGAGACGGAGTGATTTTGCCATCGTGGGTAGGGATGAATTTTGCGGTCCATACGGGAAAGGAGTTCAAGCAGATGGAAATCCGAGTGGAAATGCTCGGACACAGGCTCGGCGAGTTTGCATTCTCCACAAAGAGGGTGCAGCACAGCGCTCCTGGTATCAGGGCAACAAGAGGTAGCAAGTTCCTCGCGGTGAAGTAATGGGATATAGTTTCAACATTGGCGGCGAGTTCATAAAGGCCCAGAAGACGGGCATCAACGCTAGCTACAAGGATCTCTCGATTGTCTGCAATGCAATCAGATACACAAGGGCAGCAAACGCGCTTCACATAATCGACAAGCTTATCTCGATGGAGATGCCGATCGCGTTCACAAAGTACAACAAGTACATGGGCGCAAGGCACGAGCTCCACGGCAGGAAGGGTGCATACCCTATCAAGGCCGCAAAGGAGATAAGGGTCGTGATACAGAATGCGCTCGCAAATGCGGACAACAAGGGAATGGTTGACGCAGACACGATGTTCATCGTTCACGCAGCCGCAAACAAGACCCAGACAATCAGAAGGCAGCCAAGCAAGGGCTCGCTTGCATGGGGAAGGGGGATGTACGGAAGGAGCGCAATCAACCACAGCGACATCGAGCTTGCAAAGGTCGAGATCATACTCGGAACGGGAACCGAGGAGTCGCTTTCATCAAACATGAAGTACTTCATGAAGAAGAAGGACACAAAGCCAATCGTCAGGAAGGCAGCTCCAAAGGCGCCTGCAAAGAAGATGCCAAAGAGCGTCGACGCGACAAACCCTGCACAGATGCAGAAGCTCGCGGCGGCAATCAAGGAGAACATGCCGAAGAAGGCCGCAGGAGCAGAGCACGTTCATACTCACGAGGAGCACGCACACGCGAACCACGACCACGAGGCGCACAGCCACGAGCACGAGGGCCATTCGCATGAGCATGAGCACCAGCATGAGCAAAAGGAAGTGAAGAAGGAGCACAAAGAGTAGATTGATATCATGGTAATAGAGAGAAAATTCATAGAGGACGCAATGGTGAAGGACAAGGTCTCAAAGTACCTTGAGAAAACGCTCACAAGGGCGGGCTTCTCAAGGGTCGAGATCCAAAAGACACCGCTTCTAACTAGAATCACAGTCTTTGTCACCACCCCAGGAAAGGTAATCGGAAGGGGAGGTGAGACAATCAACGCGCTCACTGAGACTCTAAAGACAAGGTTCCATGTTGACAACCCTCAGATTAGCGTCTCGGAGGTCTCAAACCCGAGGCTTGAGCCAAGGCTTGTCGCAAGATACGTCGCAAACTCGCTGGAAAGGGGGGCAAACGCAAGGTCACTGCTTCACTCTGTAGTCAGGGACATCATGACCAACGGCGCACTTGGCGCTGAAGTCATCGCCTCAGGAAAGCTTGCCGCAAAGGGAGCAAAGAAGAGGAGAATCAAGGTAAGGCTCGGATACATGCCAATGGCAGGAGACACGGTAAAGCTGGTCGACTCCGCTGCGCTTGCCGCATACCCCAAGTACGGGGCAATCGGCATCAAGGTGAGGATCGTGCAGCCTGGAACCGTCTTTCCAGACAGGAAGGCAACGCCTATCGCCCTTCCAAAGAGCATCGCCGCAGCCCAATAAATATTTATATCAGAAAAGAGAAAACGATGTTATGCACATAAAGGATTTGAGATCACTTGCGCCTGAAGCGCTCAAGGCAAAGCTAGCCGAGGTCAGATTCGAGCTGGGAATTGAGCGGAGGAAGATCGCATCCACAGGAGTAGCAAGCAAGAAGATCAAGTCAAGAGAGATGAAGAGAACGATTGCGCAGATTCTAACCCTGCTAAAGGAAAAAGGTGTCGCTGAGTAATGGCTGAAATATGTCCTAAATGCGGCCTGCCAAAGGAGCTTTGCGTGTGCGATGTCCTTGACAGGGAGACCACCAAGAAGATCAAAGTCTCAAAAGTGAAGAAGAAGTTCCAAAAGTACATGACCATAGTCGAAGGGCTCACCGG
>JAGWHA010000005.1 GCA_028867095.1 Microcaldota archaeon
ATGGAGAGTCTTAAAAAATACAGAATTTTTGGAAATGGATATAGCCCAAAATTTCTAGATTATGTTTCAAAACAATTTGCAATTGACCAAAATAGTTTTCGCTTAGCTTCGAGGAGATTACATCCTAGAAATACAATAGTAAAAATAGGAGCAGTACCTTTCGGAGATAGTAAAGTATTCCCAGTCATTGCTGGGCCATGTGGACTAGACACTAAAGAGAATGCAATCAAAATAGCAAATTTGTTAAAGAAGTCTGGTGCTTCAGTATTCCGTGGCTTTTTATGGAAAGGTAGGACAGACGCTTACACATTTCAGGGTGTAGGGGAGAAAGGTTTAGGGTGGCTAGAGGAAATAAAGAATAGAACAGGTTTGCCTATAGATATCGAAATATTAAATGAACAACATTTAGATCTTGTAAAAGACTTAGTAGATGTAGTTCAAATAGGTTCGAGAAATATGCAGAATTATAGTCTATTAAAGGCGGTTGGAAGAACTAATATCCCTGTAATTCTGAAAAATAGTCCTGGGTCCGGACTTGATGAATTGTTATGCGCAGCAGAATACATCCTTAAAGGAGGAAATAGAAATGTTATACTATGTTTGAGGGGAACAAAGCCTCTTACTGGAAGTTTCTCAAGATTTTCACTAGACATGTGCGCATTTCCAATATTAAAACAGCTAACGCATTTACCAATTATTGGTGATCCCACTCAATCTGCAAACAATGCAACAATAATACCAAATGTGGCAATGAGCATAGCTGCTTCTGGGGCAGACGGATTATTGGTTGAGGTACACACTAACCCAAAAGAAGCACTTACAGATAAAAAGCAGTTGCTAGATTATAATCAATTCAGGCAAACTTCAATCTACTTAAATAAACTAATTAAGATTTATGGGAAGAAATTAAGTAAGTGATATTATGAATAAAAATAAGGTTTTTGAAAGAATTAGTTATCATGTAGTTTATGATGACTCAATTATGGATAGTATAGATTTTGCATCTAAGAATGGTTTCTCAGGGATACAGATTGCTATGGATGTGCTTCATTTAGGGTTTGATAATTCAAGTAATGCGGAGATATTAAGAATTAAGGAAAAAAGCCAGGAGCTTGGGGTAAGGATAAATTTGCATGCGCCAGATGGGGCGTCTCTTGTCTTCCCCTACTCAAATACAGATAAAGGTATTATCTCATACTATTCAGACTTGATAGATTTCGCTGTAAAAATAGGAGCAAAGATAATTACTATACATCCCGGAAAACCTTCGCATTTCCCAACAGACACGGTTCCTCAGGAAATATACCCAAAAAGAGATTTAGGACTGTACAAAAAAATATTAGAAAAGAATCTGGACAGATTACTTGAACTCTCTAAAGGTAAGGTCCAATTGTGCATCGAAAACTATGAATGGCTCCCTTTTGTAACGGAAACAATGCAAGATTATATAACAAGAACAGATTTGGGATTATGCTGGGATTTGGAAAAGATGCATAATAAACCAGATGGAAGTGTAAAGACTGAGATACTTGACTTTTATACACGTAATTTGTCAAGGATTAAACAAGTGCATCTACATAGCATTGTGGAAGGCAAGGCACATAAAGTAATACAGCCTGGGATCATAGACTTTAGTCATTACCTAAAATTATTGGACCAAGTTGATGTATTAGATTATTGTATTGAAGTACGTCCAAAAGAAAAGGCCTTAGAAAGCCTTAACAACCTAAAAAAGATGTTATCTTATGATAAATAAATATTCTAATAATTACCTTTTTACTGCAGATATTGTGCCGACACTCGTTAAAAAATTTGATATGCTGGAGGTTACTGAAAGGGGATTAGAAACTGAAATCAAAAACTTAGAAGATAGATTTATAAAAGATTTTGGAAAGATTTTAAGACCTGGTACAAAAATATTGCAAGTCGAGGCGGCCGAGATAACGCCAAAAATAAATCGGCGTGTTGAAAAAGTGAAGGAAAATCAGATTATAGTAGGCTTGGATAAAGTATACGCAGATTCCTCAAATTTTATTCTTGACATCACAAGAAATACAGATTTACGAACAGGAAATTTTTTGAATATGGTAGAAAGGTATGGCGCTCTTAAAATTAAAAAACAATTTCAAAACTTGAAAAAGGAGCTCAAAAAAGCTAATCAAAAAGGGATAATACTGGTAGACGGAGGAAGTTGTAGGGGAATCACGATTGAACAGACCGCCAAATTATTGGAGAAGAGTGGAATACAGACAGATAAAATTATTCTTGGATTTTCAACAGATACAAGCTTTCGGTATCTAAACAATTTATTTCCAAATAAACTAGAAAGTATTGAAAAATATGACGTTTATGAGTGGACAGAACTTAGAGATGTTGCTTTAATTGATGGTAAAACGGTGCCGCCTCAATATTCAATAAATAATAGAAGAACGTACAGAGCATATTTTGAAACATTAGAACAAGATGCATCTATCCCCACCGAATCGGTAGAGATTGGGAAGCGATTATGTTACGGTTTGTATCAGAACATAATGAATTTACTTAGAGACAATCAAATTAATGCCGAAGCTAAAATAGGGGGTTGGATGACCTTGATTAGACCAGAATTAGGGTACCCAAAATTTTATTGATTAGGTACATAAGAATAGGTTGTTAAATGAAAATGTTAAAACCAGAAAAGAAAGATGAAAATAAGGATAGAATTCTATCTAATCTATGTAGAACGGAGGTTTTGGAACTTAGTGAACAGCTTAACAGACTGTCTAAAACGGCATTTTATGTGTTATATAACAGAGTAAAATATTCTAATATACTTAAAAAACCGATTAATGATCCATTAGGCCAAAAAATAATAGATATACTTGATTACAAATCACAATCGGAGCCTGGTTATTACGCAACTGGTGCAATCTTAACCCCATCACGAACTAGAATATTGGATGATTGGGTCTCAGAGTTTCTAAAATCTAATGGTGAGGCCCTAGTTATAAATCTTGGTTGTGGTTTTTGTACTAGGTTCGAAAGATTACTTGGTAATGGCTTAGATACGAAAAAAACGGTATGGATCAATGTAGATCTACCAGAAATGATAAATTTAAGAAAGTCTTTGTGGAAGAGAATATCCCAAAATACATTGGATTTGCAAATACAGATACCGCAGTCGATATTTGAAAATGGTTGGATAAAGGAAGCGAAAAAGTATTCAGATAGACCGATTCTCTTCATTATTGAAGGAGTATTGTATTATTATGAGATTGATAAAGTTAAAGCATTCTTTAAAATGATTGAACAGAATTTTAAGAACCCAACAATTTTACTAACAACTGTGCATCCCGCAATTGTAAAGAGAAATAGGAATCTTTCTGATCCAGAATATAAGTGGACTGTTGAAGAAGGAAAAGAGATAGAATTGCTCAATTCCAATTTGCATCTTGTGAAAGAGATGTCTTTCTTCAATAAGGAATTGCTAGCTTTAAAAAGGACACCGTTAAAGAATTTGGAAGCTGCGGAGAATCTACCTAAGAATTACAGAGTTGTTGCATTACTAAACCTTATCACAAATCTAAGGTAATATAAGTGACTTGATGGAAGAATTCGTCATATTGGATGATATTGGATTAACCTTAAAAGATAAATTTGGGATAAATACAGATAAAAAATTTGATTCATTCACACAAAATTCCTTAAAGTTGATTATAGGGAAACTTAAAAAGGATGGAATCAGTGTAAAAATTATAAATAAAGGGAAGATAATTAATTGGTTTAAAAATATTAACGAATCTAGACAGATTACAATTAATAATAAGCTGATTAGGGTAGACAAAAAAGAGTTTATAGTTTCGATAGACTCCTCTATGAAAGGGGACATAAATCTAGAAGTGTGTAGACTTATAACAAAGTCTCTAAGAAAAGGAATTATTTCCAATAGACCAAATTCACCTAAATTAAGAATTCAATTTAAAAATATGTTAAAATCTAAGAGATATTTGCTTGCAGATGAAGTATCATTTAGTGGGGAAACACTGTTATCAGTAAGAAAAAAAATAGTTGATTTAAGTGGAGCGGAGATAGAAGGTATTATCATAGGCGTGATTAATTCTGAGGCATACGATAGACTAATAAAGAAATTTAGTTATGTAAATTATCTTTATAAGCTTAATTTAACTAGCGGAGATTATTTTCAGTGTGCTAGAAATATAATTGGGATTGATGGGAAAGCATTAAAAAATGGTAAAATTGTACCTTTATGGTCTAGGCAAAATAAAATTTTGTGGAGGTATAATTCCGATTTAAAAAAGATTTGGGAAACAAGTAATAAATGGCTAAAATCAAAAGAGATAATTATCGTATGGGAAAGTGGACTATCTCCTTGACTTCTTCTTTTGTGGCTTTGGCTTCTTTGCGCTCCTTGCCTTGGCCTGCTTGTATGCGGACTTGCCCTTTGGCTTCTTTGATGGCTTCTGCCACTGCTCCTGCTCTGATGTAAGAAGGTCGGTCATGTGCTGGTCGTCAGCGACCCCCTGCGAGTCCGCGCCATCCGAGAGGGCCTGCTCCTCCATCGTGCCACGCTCGACTATCTCTGAGAGCTCCTGGGTCTTCCTGAGCATCTCGATCTTCTTTTGCGATGAGGACTTCTTCTTTGCCATCTAAACCAACCTATCTGTTGCGTTAGATAAATATTTAATACTCGTAGACCATCCGCTTAGGTGACCTTGACCGCCAGCTTGCCGAACGCCACGTGCGGAAAGCCCGTGGTTATCTCGGTGTAGTTGAACGCGAGGGTTCCTGTGTAGAACTGGCCCGGAGAGAGCGCCGCAAGCGTGTTTCCGGTGGTGTAGCAGTTCATCGTGAAGGTGTAGTTTGAGCCGATCGGCAGGTAGATCTGGTTTGCGGGAATGATAGGGATCATCTTGACCGTTGAGTTCTGGGTGCAGTTGTACCCCGTTATGTTGAGAGGCGTTTGTGTGGCCTGCTGCAGGTTAACCTGTAGCTGCCCGTTTGTGGACAGAAAGAAGCTCAGGCAGCTAAATCCTGCCGGGAGCAAACACTCCGGGCTTGCGAACTGCCCGGGGTTGAATATTCCAAGCGCAAACATCGCGCCGAGCACCACCCCGATGATCAAAAATGCCCACCCGTATGTGAGGAGGTACTCCATTGCGCTCTGCGCCCTTTTGCCCTGTCCCATTGAATCTTAGGGATAGCTCATAGAAGTAATAAAAACCTTCCAGCACCCTCGAAACGTTCACTGGATAAGCAATATAAACGGCCCCAAATAATTGGAATTATGGAAAAGGCAAAGAACAAGGCACTTGAGGGCAAGGAGATAGAGTCGCTCCGAAGTGTGCTCTCCATACTCTCAAAGAAAGAGGCACTCATTGTATTATCGAGCGTTGCCCAGAGTCTAAAGTCGGATTTATCTACCCCCGAAAAGCTAGGGATGGCGAAGAAGCCTTACTATACAAGGCTAAAGGTGTTAGTCGATCTTGGACTTGTGCAGAAGGAGCAGGGAGTCTACATATTGACCTCCCTTGGGGAGAAGGTTTACGAGCAACAGGTTTTGGGGCTTGCGGCCAACCTAAGAAACTCCAAGAAGTTCCAGATGATCGATGCCCTGAAAAAGGACCGGAGATTTAGCGATAAGGAAATAGGGGCCATCCTAAAAATAGAGTAGCAGCCTGATTAAATTCATATATTTATTGCGCGGATACTCAGTTGAGATCCATGATTATAACCGCTTATACCGATGGGGCTGCCCGTGGAAATCCCGGCCCCAGCGCATCGGGCTATGTGATTTGCGATCAAAAAGGGAAACGCATTGCTAAAATGTTCTTCTACAACGGAAGGCAGACAAACAACGTCGCGGAGTACCTTGCCATAATCGCAGCACTGAAAAAGATTGATGAGGAGTTTGGCGGCAAGGCGGAGCTCAAGCTTTTCTCAGACAGCAAACTGGTTGTAAACCAGCTTAGCGGAAACTACAAGGTCAAAGACGCAAACCTGAAGGTTCTGCACAAGGAGGCTTCCAAGATCGCAGCCAGGCTTGCAAAATGCGAGTTCGTGAGCGTTCCGCGCGAGAATCCGCTCATCTCGATGGTGGACGGGAAGCTAAATGAGCTCTTAGATAACATTAAAAAGGATGAAAGCGATATTGTAGCTATCAAAGATGCGAGGAAAGGGGCGCAAAAAGGATTATTCGGTTGACGATTATGGCTGATGACAAGGAACCAAAGAAGGGCACGACAAGCACTGTGGCAAAGGAGCTCTACACAAAGGCGGGCAACCTCTTTGAGGACAACAAGTTCGAGGAGGCAATAGACCTCTACGGCCAGGCGATCCGCGAGGACCCAAAGTACGCAAGCGCATACTTCAACAGGGCGCTTGCCTATGCAATACTAAACAAGTACGAGCTGGCCACCGCAGATGCCAGGCAGGTGCTTAGGCTCGAGCCAGACAGCTACGACGCCCCGTATGTCATGGGAATCGTCGCTGAGTACCAAAAGGAGTACGAGCAGGCGAAGGAGTGGTACCAGAAGGCGATCGACAAGAACCCAAAGTACGAGCAGGCGAAGGCAAGGCTCGAGGCGCTAAACAAGAAGGTCGAGGAGCAGCCAGCTGAAGGAGAGAAGAAGCTGCTCTCCGGAGGGGAGGAGAAGACCGTATCCGAGGAGGGACAGCTAAAGAGCGTGAAGTGGTACAAGTCAAAGCTAAAGTTCGCAGACATCGTCGGGATGAAGAAGCAGAAGAAGCTCATCCACGAGAACATCATACTTGCAATCAAAAAGCCTGAGCTGCTCCGCGCATACGGTAAGAAGCTTGGCCTAGGTGTTCTGTTCTACGGTCCGCCGGGCTGCGGAAAATGCGTGACTGCCGACACTGAAGTGCTGCTGCCCGACGGCAGATATGTCACGATAAAGGAAGTGGTTGATAACAAGGAGCCGTATATAGTGACACTAACAAAGATGCACAAGCTGGCGGTTAGGAAGGTAAGCGGCTGGTGGAAGCTGGACGGCAAGCCTCTGCTTAGGATAACAACGAAGAGGGGAAGGGTTGTGGAATGCACTCCCGAGCATCCGTTCCTTACAAGGGAGGGCTGGAGCGAGGCCTCCACCCTAAAAGAGAGCGACAAGATTGGGGTTCCAAGGCATGTTCCGATATTTGGCAACGCAGTGATCAGGGAGTGTGAGGCAAAGCTGCTCGCATACTTTATCGCCGAGGGGGGATTGACGCAGGGAAAGCCAATATTCACAAATTCAGATCCCGAGCTTTTGGAGGACTTCCAGTCTGCAGTTCTGCAGTTCGACCGCAAGCTCCACATAAACACTGCGGTGGAACAAGGAGGCGTTATGACGCTACAGGTCGCCGGAAGGTACATACGGGAACTTGGGGCGCAGGGAAGGAGCTCTATGCAGAGATTCTTGGACGTGCACAGCCTTTCATTCACAAGCTCGTACGAAAAGAAGATACCGCCTGTTGTTTTCACACTGCAAAAGCACCTTCTTGCCCTGTTCCTAAACCGCCTGTTCTCTGGTGACGGATGGTTTGAGGACAGGGAGGAAAAAGGAATAAAATACGGAACGCGCAGGCACAGAATAATTGGCTATTCGAGCAACTCCAAGGTGCTCATTAGGCAGATACAGCACCTTCTGCTCCGCTTCGGGATCCTCTCCAGCATCCACAGCAAATCCGAAAACTTCACGCTGTCGATTTACAGGAGCAGGGACGTGGACACGTTCATAGACGAGATAGGGATGTTCGGCAACAGAGCCACTTTGCTCTCAAAAAAGAGGGACTCTTGGGGAAAAATAAAGAAAAAGGGGGGCAGCAGGGTTGTGTATGAGGAAATCAGCAGGATAGAGAGTTTAGAGGCTCCTGAATATGTCTATGACCTAACAGTAGAGGAAACGCACAACTTTGTGGCGAATGATTTCTTTGTGCACAATACCTATTTCGTCAACGCAATCGGCGGAGAGACCGGGTCGAATTTGCTCGTCGCCGCGATCAACGAGATAGTTGACATGTATGCGGGCAACACCGAAAAGAACATGCACCAGATCTTCGAGCAGGCGCGAAAGAACACTCCATGCGTTGTCTTCTTCGACGAGGTAGACGCGCTTGGGATGAAGAGGGACGGAGGGGGCGACGGAGGCGGATCGCAGAGCTACATGCGAATGGCGGTCAACCAGTTCCTCCAGGAGATGGACGGAATCGAGAAGAACCCTGAGGGCATCTTTATTATCGGCGCGACAAACCAGCCTTGGGACATGGACCCTGCGCTCAAGCGAAGCGGAAGGTTCGGTGAGGCGATCTACATACCGCCACCTGACTACCAGACAAGGAAGCAGTCGTTCATATACAACACAAGGAAGATGCCGCTTGGAAAGATTAACTTCGGAAGGCTCGCAAGGGCGGCTATGGGATTCTCGCAGGCGGACATCGCGGACATCTGCGACAAGACCGCGCTCATCCCTGCGGCGGAGGAGGACAGGACCGGGAAGAAGAGAAAGATCATGATGAAGGACTTCCTGGGCATGATAAAGCACCACGGCGGGACGCTCGATGAGTGGTATGCGATGGTAAGAAAGGACATAGTGAACAAGACGGAGACCCAGATAGTCGACGGAAAGAAGCAGGAGATAGTGAAGGAGGGAAAACTCTCCCCGGAGGAGAAGTCGAGGTACAAGCCGCTTGTAAAGGACGTTAAGAGGAACTCGAGCAAGCTCATGCTCTTCCTGAAGAAGTTCATGAGGATGTTTGCGCTCTACGTCGCGTAGGCGAATGGCGATAAAAAGTGAATCAATGGCAACCAAAAAACACGCAGTCAGTGGACCAAGGGTGATGAACATAAACAACTGGGAGGGCGAGTGGGTGGAGGCGCTCTCGGCTTATCTTGACATCAAGCCAGTGCCGGTAAAGGGGACGATATTTGCGACCGGAATGGGCGGCAGCGGGATAGTTGGGGAGGTCCTAAAGCACATCACAAACAAGAGCATAAAGTTCTCAAAGCTCCCGATCAAGGAGAAGGTCGACTGGGTGGTTGCCATAAGCTACTCTGGCAACACCACTGAGACAATTTACAGCGTAAAGCAGATGAAGAGGCGGGGCGCGAAGATAATCGCGATCACCTCGGGAGGGAAACTTCCAAAATACGCGGACTACGTTGTCAAGCTCCCTGAGGGGATGCTCCCAAGAGACGGATTCCCATACATGCTTTCAGCGGCGCTTGCTGTGGTGGGCTGCAAAAAGGAGCTTAGGGAGGCGATAAAGGCAGTGAGGTCGACGGATCTCAAGCAGGCGAAGAAGATTGTTGAGCTCATCGAGGGAAGGACTCCGGTGATCTACTCCTCGGGGTGGATGATTGCAGCAGCAAAGCGATTCAAGCAGCAGCTAAACGAGAACGCGAAGATGTTCGCCTTCTTCTCGAAGATGCCAGACTCGTTCCACAACGACATCGAGCCCTTCTTCTGGGACAACAAGCCATTCTCTGCAAAACGAAGGGATGGATTCGTCCCGGTCATAATAGGGAACGGGTATCTCGCATACAAGACCGCACAGTTCCTGCCCAACGCCTTCCACATAAAGGCAAAGAAGACAAACAAGGTGCTTGAGGTGGTCAGCTCGATCTATCTGCTGGACTATGTCTCGTTCAAGCTTGCCGAAAAGCGCAAGATGGACAGGATAAGCATACCTGGGATAACAATGGGCAGGCAGGTAATCAGCGGACTCAAGAGCTTCCACACGAAGGTTGGATGAATAATAAAGGGCCTAGGCCGGGAATCGGACCCGGACTAGGGGATCCACAGTCCCCCGTGCAGCCATTACACCACCAAGGCCATAGCTACTTCTGTTCGTTTATATTATTAAGCGTTAGCAGCTCTTTGTTTAATACTGCTTCAGGGGATATTTATTGCCTCTCCACTTTATCTCTTTCATGTTTTTGGCCACAAGCAGGTTTAGAAGGTATAGGAATGGAAGCAGGGGGCTTATGATGAAAAATTCAGGATATTTCTTCCTGAGTCTGAGGTATCCGCGGGCAGTTCCGACTAAGATGGGAAGCAAGAGTAGGAGGAATAGAATGTTGTAGAATATCCCGAGAAATATTCCGGACAGCAGCACCAGAATCTGCGCAGAATAGAAAGCTATCCCAAAATAGAAGATTTTATTGTCACCGAGAATAGAGAGCGAGGTCTGTCGGTTTGCCCATTCGACAAATTCTCCTGCGCCCTCTTTGACATTGACCTGCAGCCTGGCATTTTTGGAGTAGAATACCTCTAAGGCTTTTTTCTTTGAGATTTTTGTAAGTGCTATGTCGTCGGAAAGAGACTCCTTGAATAAGCCCAGACTTTTCTGGTCAAGCAGCTCCTTTCTGAAGGCCAATGATCCTCCCCACCCAAATACGGTAAGCTTTGACTCCATAAGGCCCTCTCCGACAAGGCCCCAGGCACTCTTTACTTTCGACCAGAAGCCGCCAAGGGGGTTGAAAAATGGGTATCCGGTGGAAAGCCCTATTTTCTTGTCTGATAGCGGGGCCAAAAGATTCCCAAGCCACTCTTTCTCTGGCAAAATATCCGAATCTGCAATCGCATATGCCGAATAGCTCCTGAACTTCTCCAAAGCAGTGGCTATTGCCCTTACCTTCCCGCTGCAATTTCTGCATTCGGCGCTCGAAAGGATGTATTTTAGCCGGAGTTTTTTGATTGCCTTGAGCGAGAGATCGCTTTCATCGTCCACAACGCAAATCAGGTCGTAATTCGGGTAACTTTGATCATTTATCGCTCGAAGATTCTTTTCTAGAGTGACGTCCTCGCCGCGGCACGGTACAATCACCAAAGTTTTTGGGGAGTGCTTTGCTTTGAACCCCTTCGGCACGTAACTCCTTGCGCCCAGAAACAGCATCCCTGCGGCTACTAGAGAGACTGACAGCAGGTATGCCTGGAATAGGCTAAAGTACATGGAAGGATTATGGATTGGAGGGATAAAAAGCCATCAGGAGGCTTGAAAGCCAATTAAATGCATAATCTTACAACTTTCTATTGAAAGAAAGCAAAGATATTTATATTATTTCAAACATACCTCTATCATGGCAACTGGAGAGAAGATAGCCGTTAGGCAGATACAGAAGCCGCAGAAGGAAAACGTGGACACGCTGGTGTCGTGGTTCCTCAAGTCCCTTGACATCTCGGAAAGCGAGGATACGCTTGAGCCAGGGATGCTCAAGCAGATCGTGATAACCAGCTTCGAGGGCGTGGGGATAACGAGCAGGGAGCTAAACGACAAGCTTGAGACGCCAAGGACTACGGTCATTTACCATCTTAACAGGTTCATAAGCTCTGGGCTCATCGTGAGGCGGGGGAGGAAGTACTTTCTTAGGGCAACAGACATGGAGAGCACAATAGAGGAGATGCAGGCGGACATGGAAAGGGAGTTCGGCAGGATGATGGAGATAGCCGAGAAATTCGACCAGATGATGATGGGGGATATTTACGGACGAGGAAAAGGACAAAAAAGAATCGCAAAAAGAAAGTGAGCAGGCAATTGAGGAGGCTCGTGAGAAAGCCCCTGACGAGTCGGAGGGGCTAAAGGACAGGCTTCTGAGGCTTGCAGCGGAGTTTGACAACTACAAGAAGAGGACAGGAAAGGAGATCGAGGCCTCGAAAAACCTGGGAAAGGCGGAGTTTGCAAAGAAGCTTCTTCCGACCCTAGACGAGTTTGAGCTTGCGATAAGCTCGATGGACAGCAGCAAGAACGACGCTCTCAAGGGAATGAAGCTTGTCTACTCCAACCTCGTTGATGCGCTGAAGGCGGAAGGCCTCCAGGAGATGGAGGCCAAGGGGAAGGCGGATCCGTACAGGCACGAGGTTGTGATGGCAAAGGAAAGCGAGAAGGAGGATGGGACGATCCTTGAGGTCGTCAGGAAAGGATACATGTTCAAGGATTTGATGATAAGGCCGGCTTCGGTCATTGTCTCGAAAGGAAAAATAGGTGAATGAAATGAAAATTATTGGAATAGATTTGGGAACATCGAACTCGGCAGCTGCGGTACTTGAGGGCGGAAGGCCGGTGCTAATACCTAGCAGCGAGGGCACGTCTCTCTACGGCAAGTCGTTCCCGAGCTACGTCGCCTTCACAAAGGACGGGCAGAGGATAGTGGGAGAGCCGGCAAAGAGGCAGGCGGTCGCGAACTCGGAGGGCACCGTTTCAGCGTTCAAGAGAAAGATAGGGACTGATTACAGGTACAAGATATTCGGAAAGGAGTACTCGCCCCAGGAGCTCTCGGCGATGCTTTTGCAGAAGATAAAGAGCGACGCGGAGGCATTCCTCGGTGAGACGATAACAAAGGCGGTGATAACAGTGCCTGCATACTTTAATGACAACCAGAGGCAGGCGACAAAGGACGCCGGCCAGATTGCGGGGCTTGAGGTCGTAAGACTGGTGAACGAGCCCACTGCTGCAAGCCTGGCCTACGGAATCGACAAGGCGGACAAGGAGATGAAGATCCTCGTCTACGATTTCGGCGGGGGAACACTGGACGTCACGATCATGGACTTCGGAAAGGGAGTCTTCGAGGTGAAATCCACCAACGGCGACACGCAGCTTGGCGGCACTGATATGGACAATGCAATCGTCAACTTCCTGCTTGCAGAGGTAAAGAAGAGCGCGGGCATCGACATTTCAGGGGACAAGCAGGCGATGCAGAGGCTAAGGGAGGCGGGGGAGAAGGCAAAGATAGAGCTTTCGACAACTCTGACAAGCGACATAAACCTGCCGTTCCTCGGAATGGGGCCTGGAAACGCGCCCGTGCACTTCACATACCAGTTCACAAGGGCAAAGCTTGAGGAGATAGTCGTGCCGATAGTCGAAAGGACGACAAAGCCGGTTGCAAACGCGCTAAAGGACGCAAAGCTCGAGCCAAAGGACATCGACAAGGTGATACTTGTCGGAGGGCCTACGAGGATGCCGATTGTGCAAAGATACGTGGAGCAGCTGCTCGGAAAGAAGATTGAGAGGGGAGTGGACCCGATGGAGGCGGTCGCCTTCGGAGCGGCGATACAGGCAGGAGTGCTTACCGGAGAGGTGAAGGACATAGTGCTGCTTGACGTGACCCCGCTTTCGCTTGGAATCGAGACGCTGGGGGGCGTGATGACAAAGCTGATCGACAAGAACACAACAATACCAATCAAGAAGTCGCAGGTGTTCACAACTGCGGACGATTCGCAGACAAGCGTGGACATACACATACTGCAGGGGGAGAGGGCGACATCCAAGGACAACATAGAGCTTGGAAGGTTCACCCTGATGGGCCTGCCGCCAGCGCCTAGGGGCACCCCCCAGATAGAGGTCTCCTTTGACATCGACGCAAACGGCATACTGCACGTTACCGCAAAGGACAAGGCCACAGGAAAGGAGCAGAGCATGCAGGTCGTCGCGCCGCACAAGATGAGCAAGGAGGAGATCGAGAAGAGGATGAAGGAGGCGGAGCAGTTCTCGGAGGAGGACAAGAAGATCCGAGACTACATAGAGCTCAAGAACAGCACTGAATCCATGATCTACTCTGCAGAAAAGCTCATCAAGGAGGACGGGTCTAAGGTCTCGGCCGAAATAAAGGGGAAGGTGGAGAAGGCGATCCAGGACGCGAAGGACGCGATAAAGAAGGAGGAGGAGCCGAACCTCAAGGAGAAGTTTGAGGCGCTAAAGGAGGCGATGCAGGGCATGGGCGCAGAGATGTACAAGCAGGCAGGCGCAGGGCAGCCGGGGGCCGGGGAGGCAGGTCCGGAGGGGGAGGGCCAGCCGGGACCTGAGGGCGATGACAAGGGCAACACGCAGGATGCGGACTTCAAGGTAGAGAAGTAATGGCGCATGACTACTACGATGTTCTGGGGGTACCCAAAAACGCCACTGGAGAGCAGATAAAGAGGGCATACCGTGAGCTTGCGATGAAGCACCACCCTGACCGCAACAAGGAGAAGGACTCGGAGGAGAAGTTCAAGAAGATAAACGAGGCGTACGCAGTCCTGGGGGATCCTGAGAAGCGCCAGCAGTACGATGCCTTTGGGCCAGACCAGTTCGGCCAGAGGTTCAACCAGGAGGACATCTTCAAGGGCTTCAACGTAAACGACCTGTTTCGGGAGATGGGGTTCAACATGAACTTCGGGGAGAGTGCCGACCCGTTCAACTTCTTCGGGGGCGGGATGGGAAGATCCCAGGATGTGGGCCAGAGCATACTGCACAGGCTGGACCTCACGCTCGAGGAAGTCGCAAATGGGGTGGAGAAGGAGATACACGTAAAGCACGTCAGGGAGTGCGATCGGTGCAGCGGAAACGGCGCCGAGCCGGGCTCAAAGATGACAAAGTGCCCAAGATGCGAGGGGCACGGGTACATGAAGAGCGTGAGAAACACGATCTTCGGCAGGATGGAGTCCGTTACGCCATGCGAGAGATGCAGCGGCAAGGGAAAGGTTTACGATAAACTGTGCAGAAAGTGCAGCGGCAAGGGAGGCGTTGTGGCGGAGGAGAAAGTAAAGGTGACGATACCAGGCGGAGTAGAGGAGGGAATGAGACTGAGGCTTCAGGGGCTTGGGGACCACGGAAAGGATGGGTCTGGGGACCTCTATGTTGAGATCCATGTGCAGAAGCACAAGATATTCAAAAGGGAGGGAGATAACATCGTAGTGGACGTGGAGGTGCCTTTCTACACAGCCATACTTGGAGGAAATGTAGACGTTCCAACGCTTAAGGGGATGAAGAATATCGAGATTCCCGCAGGAACACAGCCTTACGCAAAGATAGTTCTCAGGAATGAGGGGATAAAATCACTACACGGGGGCGGGCACGGCGACCAGGTGGTCAGCGTGGAGGTGAAGATACCAAAAAGCCTCTCAAGGGATCAGGAGGAGCTTCTCAGAAGGTTCAAGGAGATAGAAGGGGGAAGGGACTCAGGATCGAAAAAGAAGTTTGGGATGTTCTAATCCTCGTTGTATTCCAGGCCTCTTAGCTCTATTTTGAAAGTCTTTCTGTGGCTCTCTGCGTAGGCCTTGATCTGCGGAAAACCCCTGTAGGTTCTTTCGTCAACAAGAGCCGGAACATGTATGTTGCGCTTGAGCGCCTTGATCTTCTCGAACTCGATTCCTGAAAGCACGAGCGCATTCTGCGCCTTGATGCAGTCCTGATTGTCATTGCTGTAGAAATAAACTTTGGGCTCAGGCTTTTCGTCGAGATTTGGTGACGACTTGGTCTTTCGCTTTCCCATATTGATAATCACTTTTAGAACTATTTATAGTTGCTCTGCAGTTTTTGATTCCTCTTTTTCCTTTCTTGTCTTAAACTTTTCAATGCCCTTCCCAACGCCATACGAGATTAGTATGAATGCGACAATAGGTACTGAGGCGATACCCGCGTACTCAAGTGGAAGAAGCTCTTTTGAGAGATTCATAGAACCAAATGCCTCCCCTACGGCAGTTGTGAGCATGGGAAGAAATGCGATGGGAGATACAAGCTTTAGGACTCGCCTCGATATTGTTATTTTTGCTTGAAGCCTCTCCTGTTCCAGAGCAATGCTCCTGAGGCATTTGTCGATCCTGAGTGTCATGTCGGTTTTCTTTCCTTTAAAGTAGTTTTCATGGTCTTCAGCCAATTCGTTTAGCGCGCCATCTCTTCTGTCGAAGACCTCAGATGGCAGATTATGGAGCTTGCCCTCCCCGAAGATTCTTACTATCTCCTCTACGTAGCGCATCTCGTCTTTGTCCAATTTGCCCAAATCGGCAATTAACTTATTGGTATCCTTCTCGGAGTATTTTAGTCCTGTGGCCTTCGCCTCAGCCTCAAGCCTGCGGCACTTCTTTTGCTCTGAGAATATTACCTTGAAATCATTGATTGGATTGACTGCTGATCCAAACGATTTTAATCTGGTCTTGAATTCTTGGGAAGTCTGGTTGTTCATTGTGTCCAAGAAATGAAGTTTTAGGGCTTAATATATCTGACTTAGGATTTGTTTTGTGCATGCTTTTGCTTATTTGCCCTCAGCCCCATCCTAAGGGTGAGGTACATCACGAAAATCACTATGAAGACCCCGCCCGCAATCAACAGTGCGGATAGTGCAAGGTTAGAAACCGAAGTGAAAGGAAGCGCAAGACCTAAGGCAATGCAGATGAATGCGAAGAGAGGAGGGATTGCAGGAAGCGGCCTCATGTACCTCCTTAGAAACAGCATTGTGGCGACAAGCCCTGCGGCTCCGCCGATGACTATTGCAAAACTGAGGAAGTAGTTGGCCAGAACCGAGTAGGCGCTGACAGCGAGCATGAGCGGCAGGCCGAGATCGCCAGCGCCGAGCTGGATCTGCGCGATTATTGGTATCTGGCCGCTTTTTATCAGCCTTTGGATTGTCGGGTTGTCTATCTTTCTCATCTCAACAAGATGTTTTTTGTAGACGGGGCCGTATTTGCCGTGCAGTGAGGACTGAGATTCCACCTCGATGTCCGAGGAGCTTATCAAAAAGGCCAGGTTTCTGCTCGACAGCGCCTTGGCGAAGGTTATCATGTGCTTGGTGACAAACACCGCAACGTAATCGTATATCGCAATCAGCCCCATGAACAAAAATGCGGCCGCAAACCCGAAGCTTATTCCCAAAATAACCCCGAGTCCTATGCTCGAGATCACCACAACGCCGTTTCTAAGGGATGGACGCTTGTTCTTTGCATAAATCAGAAGGACTGCGAGCAGAATCGAGATTGCCGCGATAGGATTGAAGTCAGCGCTTGGGAAGAGATATCCTAAGACTATCAAAAAGAAGAAAAACGAGGGCAGCACTACCGCAAGCGCCTCAAGTAGTACGAAAAGCAGCTCGCCCTTGTAAAACCTGATGAGCAAAACAAGGAGCAGCGCGAATAGTATTATGCTCCCGAAGTAGTAGAAGGTCTGCGATGCCGAGCTTATCGCGCTTGCGCTCGAACCGGTGAGCGCCGAAACCTGTGCGGTCGAAAATAGAAGCGAAGCGAGAAGCATTCCTCCGAATTGGACTATCAGGAACAAAACAAGTATGTGAGCGAGCTGCCTGTTCTCGATTCGCGTTAGCAACAAGACACCTACTCGTTCTCGTGGCTCGACATCTTGAGGTGTCCCGCCTTCGGGCTGTAGACGTCTCCCGATCTTTCGAGCTCGTTGATGTACTTTGTGGCAGTCGCTCTGTCGACCCCCTCCTTCTCCGCCTCCTCAAGCACGCGCGTGATCTTCGCGTATCCGCCCTCCTCCTTCTCAAGCCTCTTAATCAGGGTTGTGATTAGGTTCATCTTCGTGACCTTCTCCCTTGGCATTCCAGTTAGTATGGTGTCGATGTCCCTCCTTCCTCCCCTGTCGACCCCCAGGGTTCGCAGCATGAACTCGAATAGGCTTATTGCAAGCTCCGAGTCGCGCAGCTCTATCACCTTTGAGAGCCTAGACTTCGCGCTTCCCTCCGCAAGCCTCACAAGCCCCTCGATCTGCCTTGCGGTTATAGGTGTTGCTCCTGACTTGAGCCCAATCTTTCTGAGCTCAAGATAGTAATCCTCAATCTTTGCGGTCGCCTCGGGAGAGAGCCTTGGGCGCACGTTCTTCTTTGCGTATGCGACGTACTTTCTGAGAAGGTCCGCGCTTATCGCCGGCGCCTCGACCTGCGCGAAGTCCTTGAGGTCTGCAAGCGAGGCGCCTGCGGCCTCGTGCTGCGTGAGTATGTGCTTTGCGATCCTCTTGTCCTGCTCCTCGTCAATCACGTCCTTTATCGGAAAGATTAGGTCGAACCTGGAAAGGAGCGCCGGAGGTATGTCGAACTGCTCCGTCGGATAGGTGTTTGGGTCGAACCTTCCGTACTTGGGGTTTGCGGCCGCAAGTACGGTGGTCTTCGCGCTGAACCTTGCGACTATTCCCGCCTTTGCGACGCTGATTGTCTGGGATTCGAGGGCCTCGAGAAGTGAGGACTTGTCCTCATCCCCGATCTTGTCGAATTCATCGATTGAAACCTCACCGCCAGATCCTAGTACGAGGGCTCCTGCCTTCAGCGTCCATCCGCCCTCTGCAAACTCGTCCCGCTCTGCGGATGCAGTGAGACCTGCGGAGCTGGTTGACTTTCCGCTCACGTAGATTCCCTTTGGGACAATCGAGGTCACAGCCTGCAGCAACCTTGTCTTAGCGGAACCGGGGTCTCCGATTAGCAGGATGTGTATGTCGCTTCTTATCGGCGCTCCGTCGATTAGCTTCTTGTCCGGAGTGCCTCCGAAGAGCTGGAGCGCAAGCGACTGCTTTATCTGCTCGTGGCCGTAGATTGACGGGGCAATTGAGGTCGCGATCTTCTCGAATATTCGCTGGTCCTTTGCCATCTCCTTTATCTGCTGCTCCTCCTCGTCTGTTATGTCGATCTCCGCAAACTCCTTCTGCTTTGTCTTTATCGCAACCGAGTCAAAGAACATCGTGAATAGGGTCTTTTCCTCCTTGCCGCGCGCGGTCTTCTTGGGCCTTATCCTAAGGATTCCGGTGATGTCAATCCTGTCCCCAGGGATTATAGTGTTCACAAGGTCGTCGGCGAGCCAGACCTCTAGCTGCCATGTCGGGGTGCTTCCCTTTAGCCTCTCAAGAGGGTCCTGCACCGCGATCCTCTGCACGTTGATGAACTCGGAGTCCTCGTTTATCTGGCGCAGAGCCCTTCGCTTGCACTGCGGGCAGACCTCAGGGGCTTCATCCTTGTCGATAAACACCTTCTCGGCGTGGTTGCAGAAAGAACACTTATAGCTCCAGATGTGAACCTTTGGTGTTATTTCAGCCCGCTTAACCACAAGAGAATCTAAAACTAGGAGTTTGCCAATATATTGGGAGCCAACATCTTGTATCATCAAACCTTCATTCTCGAGCCCAATGAACCTCGCATAGACAGGCTCTGTAGCTTCAGTGTTAGGATTCATTGATTTAAGAGCATCATTTGCAGTAAAAAGTACAGAATCAGGATTGTTTATGAGTTTGTGTGCAAGATCAGAGTCAAACTTTTCAAGGTCTTTTATATCAACACTTACGCTCCTCTTCTTAGGATAACTTATGTACATCGCATTGATAGGATCAGTATAGTAGGCGTTGAAGAACTCAACGAATTTTTCCTTTTGACTATCTATAGCAACTGCGTCATCCATGCCCATACCCCCAGAGAATTTGTAGGAATATATTGACACATTATGGTTTAAAAGGAACAAAAGGGCTGACTGAAACTTCCAGTAAAAGCCTTAAAAGGAGCCCCTCTGGGGGCGAGAGGAAAGCAGCGCCCCAAGTAATAAAAATAAGGGGTACTAAATAGAATCTAACGATAGACTGATTTTGATGGTTAGATACATAGTCACCTCTGCACTACCCTACGTGCAGGGCATAATACATTTGGGGAACCTGATCGGCTCGATACTCCCTGCCGACATCTACTACAAGTACCTCAAGATGTCCGGGGAGGATGCGATCTTCGTCTGCGGCTCAGACGAGCACGGCGCGGCGATCGAGCTCAAGGCGATAAAGGAAAAGACCACACCGGAGGCGCTCGCCGAGGGCAATCACCAGCAGATAAAGAGGCTTCTTGAGCAGTACGAGTGCACATTCACGATATACGGAAGGACGCACACAGAGCAGAACAGGGGAGTCGTCTACGAGATATTCGAGAGCCTCTACAAGAACGGGAACATCACAAAGGTCGAGTCGGAGCTGCCTTACTGCAGCACCGACAAGAGATTCATCAGCGACAGGTTCATTGAGGGAAAGTGCCCCGTATGCGGATACGCGCAGGCAAGGGGGGATCAGTGCGACAGCTGCGGGAATCTGCTTGAGCCAAAGGAGCTCATAGACCCCTACTGCACGATCTGCGGGAAGAAGGAGATCACATTCAGGAAGACGACAAACCTCGCCCTTGACCTTGTGAAGTTGCAGCCGAAAATAAAGGAGTTCATAGAGGCAAGCTCGGCAAACGAATGGAGCAAGAACGCGGTGCACCACAGCCTCGGATACATAAAGAGGGGGCTTAGGCCAAGGGAGATAACGCGGGACCTAAAGTACGGATTCCCGGTTCCGCTCGACGGATTCAGGGACAAGCTCTTCTACGTCTGGTTTGACGCGCCGATCGCATACATCGGAATAACCAAGGAGTGGGACGCCCAAAGGGCAAACGATTACTGGAAGGGAAAGGACACAAGGCTCGTGCAGTTCATGGGAAAGGACAACATAGAGCCGCACACGCTGATCTGGCCCGGAATACTGATAGGAAGCAACCTGGGCTACGCCCTGCCTAGGACAATCTACGCGTACGAATACCTGAACTGGGAGGGGGAGAAATTCTCCAAGAGCAGGGGCGTTGGCTTAGACATCAAGGAGGCGATAGATATACTTCCCGCGGACTACTGGAGATTCTCGCTTGCATCTATGCTTCCGCAGAGCGCTGACACCGACTTCACACTTGAATCGCTTAAGCAGGCGATAGACAACGACATGAACAACGTGATCGGGAACTTCATAAACAGAACATTCACCCTGATAAAGAGCAACTTCGACGGTGCTGTGCCAAAAGGCAAGCTGATTGCGGAGATCGGCACCCAGATTGAGGAAAAAACGGCAAAGTACCAGGTAAATTTCGAGAGGATAGACATAAGGGAGGCGCTAAGGAGCGTTGTCGAGCTTGCAGGCGTGGGCAACACGCTGATGAGCTCGACCGAGCCGTGGAAGCTGGCGAAGAGCGCGGATCCTGCCGACTATCAGAAGATGGCGGACATACTCTACAGCTGCGTAAACATAGTTTACAGACTAGGAATACTTCTGCATCCCTTCACCCCAAGTGCAAGCTCCGAGATACTTAAGACCTTCAGGTCGGAGGCGAGGATGGAATTTGTGGAGAGGACTCTGGAAGGCGGGATGAAGCTGGATCTTGAGAAGGTTGCGCCTCTCTTCCACAAGCTCACAGACGATGAGATAAAGAGGATCGAACAGCACAGCGGGAAGAAGGGTAAGTAGATGAGGACGGTTCTTGCATTTGGGTCCTTTGACATACTCCATCCTGGCCACCTGCTCTACCTTGAGAGGGCGAGAAGACTCGGGGACAGGCTGATTGTGGTGGTCGCAAGGGATGAAAGCATAAAGATGTTCAAGGGGAAGGGGCCCGTCTTTTCGCAAAAGGATAGGGTGAGGATGCTTGGCTCACTGAGGGTTGTTGACAAGGCGGTTCTTGGGAACAAACTATCCAAATCATCCGACAGGTACAAAATACTAAAGGAGTACAAACCGCAGGTGATCGTATTCGGATACGACCAGAAGGTGAACCCGGAGAGCATAAAGAAGTGGCTGAGGGAAAACGAAATGAACGCAAAGATCGTGAGGATAAAGTCCTCTGCGAACCCAAAATTCTACAAGAGCTCAAAGCTCGGCAAGCTTCTGCTCGACTAGGAATACTTTGCGGTGAATGAGGCAATCTCCTGAACGAATGCTCCAGTGTATCCGCTTATCGTGTAGTTTAGCCAGACGTAGCCAAAGTACGCGTTACCGAGGTTTCCGGTCGCCTTTCCAGAGGAGGCGTAGCAGTACATCTTGAGCGTCTCCGATGTGGTTGTCGGCAGCGACGTTATTATGTTGGCCGGATTAGAGTTGGAAGGGTAAAAGACCGTGTTCCCCGTAACGAAGATGTTGCCGTACTGCGGCTTGTCGCCGGTGGCATTCTTTCTGCTGGAGCAGGCAAACCCGTTTATCGTTATCGTGCCCCCGGTTGCCTGGGAGAATGTGAATGTGAGAATCCCGGTTGTCGTGTTTATCGAGTACTGGCTGCAGCCAAATCCCGGGAATGGCGAGCATGTTGCGGGAACTACAAGGGGGTTTAGAAGTCCGGTCTTGAATATGACTGCCACCGCGATTAAGATAACAAGGAATGCGAGCCCGTAGGAGAGCATGAAGTCGACTGCCGCCTGCGCCCTGATTTTCTTATGAAGCATTTCTCACTTCGCCTTCATCTCGACCTTCGCCTCGAAGTCAGAGATCTTGTATTTGAAGTCGTCGTTTGATTTTATTAAACCTTTCTCTTTCATGTACTCCCTTGCTAGCAAAAAGTACACAAGAGCAAGTGACCTTCGTCCCTTGTTGTTGCACGGGATTATCAGGTCCACGAACTTTATCCAGTTGTCCGTGTCGCTTAGCGCAATCACAGGGATGCTCGTCTTGCTCGCCTCCCTTATCGCCTGCCTCTCGTTTCTAGAGTCGCTCATTAGTATTATTCCAGGCTCTGTGTAGTCTGTCCTGTTCGAGTTTGTGAATATCCCTGGCATGACCCTTCCTGGCATGAACTTTGCGCTGATTATCTCTGCGAACTTTGATGCCGCGGAGATCGCGTAGATTCTCGATGCGGTGACCACGATGTCCTTTGGCTCGTATCTTGCGAGCATCTTTGCAGCAGTGCCTATCCTCTCGTTGATCGTGTCGAGGTTGAGCAGATAAAGCCCGTCCTCGCGTATCTTGTAGACGAACTGCTTCATTCCTGGGGACTTTGCCTTTGTTCCGATGTGTATTCCCACCTCTAGGTACTCGGCGTTGTCCACCAACAGTTGATTTTGATTGTTTTGTTCCGTCATGTATGCACCATTAATCTGGGGTCGCCGGGATTTTCAGTTTCCTTTTGAACCCGGGTCTTATGCTCCCTAAGCACAGAGCCTAACCAAGCTAGCAGACGACCCCAGCGTTATCTATTTACCATATTTGTTTTAATTACTTTCTCCCGTAGCTGATGACATCGTCGATCAGGTCGACGTTGCTGACTAGCATCCTTCTGCAGCAGTACCTCTTGATGCCGAGGTCCTCGAAGACCTTTGTCGGCTCCTCGTGGGCCTTGTTAACTCTCTTGTCGTATTCCTCCCACTTGTCGGCAATTATCTGCCCGCATGAGAAGCATCGTACTGGGATCATCATAGTATCATCATCAATTCAACGGTATGACTTCTGGAACCTTGCCCTTGCCTTCGTTCCGAGGAACTTCTTCGGCTCGACCTGCCTTACGTCGTCGACGAGCAGCGTCCTGTCATACTTCATGTAAGCGCTCTTTATAACATCCGAGTTTGATGCGGCAGAGATTGCCTTTGCAATCGCCGTCCTGCTTGCCTGGGACTGCCCGCTGATTCCTCCGCCGTATACATTCACCTTTATGTCGGAGTTGTTTGCGATCTCCCTTGTCAGGTTTGAGAAGTTGATCGGCTCGAGTATGAGCTCTCTGACCTCCTTTGGCTTGAACAGGCTGATTGAGACATTGTTGATTGTGACCCTTCCGGAGCCCTTGATCAGCCTCGCCCTTGCGATTGCCATCTTTCTCCTCGCCTTCACAAGCACGACCTTCGTCTTGGGTGCGGTCCTCTTTCTCTGCTTGACTGCCGCCTTTGCGACCTCCTTTACCTGTATGACTGCGCTGATCTCCTTGTTGAGGTTCTCGAGCGCGTCTGATTTTGCTGGTGTTTCTGCCATGATCATCACTTGTTGTATCCGAGCTTTGCGACTAGCTCCTTGACCGAGATTGTGCTCTCAAAGACCTGGTGCGGGTTTGCAGTCTTGACCTCAACCATCTTAGCCTTCTTGAACTCCTCAGGCACTCCTATGTAAACCTTGAGGAGCTTGTATGCAGCCTTGCCCTTCGGCTTCTTGAACGGGAGCATTCCCCTTATCGCCCTCTTGACGAAAAGGTCCGCCCTTCTTGAGTGGTATGGGGAGTGCTCTGGGTTTGCCTTGTCCTGGAGCTCGAGCTTTCTCTTGTAGTTTGCGATTATCTGCTTTGGGTGGCCGCTGATGAAGACGTGCTCCGCGTTTAGGACTGCGACCTCGCTGCCGTTTAGGACCATCTTTGCGACCTGGCTGGCCAGCCTGCCCATTACCTTGTCCTTGCCGTCAACGACCTTTATCTCCGCTTCCTTTGTTTGGGCTGCCATGTCAATCATCACATTATAATCCTTGGATTCTCCTTCTTTGTCATCTGGTCAACTGCGACCATCTCGCAGCCGCTTCCCTTGAGCTTGTGCGCTGCGGTCTCCGAGTACTCGACAGCCGCGATCTTGAACTTGTGGCTCACGTTTCCGAAGCTGAGCACCTTTCCTGGAACGATCACGAACTCGCCCTCCTTTGCCATTTGCTCGAGCTTATTGAGGTTGACCGCGACGCGCTCCCTCTTTGGCATCGCCACGATCCTTCCCACCTGCTTCCAGAGGCCGGCGTTCTTAGAGTCGGCCTTCACAGTGGAGATTGCATGTAGCCATGCGTGAATCGCGTCCTTTTCTATTGTTCTTCTCATCTTATCACTTTATGCGGGGGTTGGGATTTGAACCCAAGCAAGCACTAAAGCTACTAACCCCTCGAGCTAGCGCATTTGACCGGACTCTGCCACCCCCGCACAAGACTTACTTCTTGATCTCCTTGTGCGCAGCCTTAAGTCCGTCATCTATTATATCTATTGCCCTATTTAAGATTTCCTTTGCGGTCATCTGCCCGAAGGTTTCAATGTAAAACTCAAACTCGGAGTTCTCCTCGTTTGCGGTGAATGTGACGAATCCAGGCTGGTACTTTGCGCTCTGCATCCCCATACCCAGTATCGCCTTGCCGTCGACCTTCAGCCTCTGCCCTTCGGCGAGCTTCATGATAGGGATGTTCTCGTTTGCGACCTTCACCTTCTTGTCCGTCGCCTCGAGGTCCTTTGAGTATATCGTCTTTGGGCCCTCCGCCTCGAGGTGGAACATTATCTCGTCCTTCTCGTCGTAGCCCTCTGGAGTCAGAATCGGAACCAGGCCCATCCTGTGCGAGATGTACTCGTCGAACATCGAGGTCGTGTTTTCGTAGAACGTCACCTTGTCGATCGCAAAGCACTGCACGCTGCCGCTTGCGATCCTCCTCACTGAGTTGACAAAGTTGTTGTTCACTCCGCTCACCTTGAAGCGCACAGCAGATGGGGTATTCTCAATAAAATTAACCTTCATGAAAATCAATCGAAAAAGAGGCTCCGTATGCCTGACTTTTATAGAGATAATTATATTATTAATCTATTTAAAGCTAACGTTGGCCCTCATTTGGGCTCAAAGCAGCTCCACGGGGCGCAGTATACTGTACTGGGAGATGCCTATGCGCGCGTTGCTCCTCGCCACGACGAACAGGTGGTGGACCACAGGTATTGGTTTTATTGCGTCCGCAATCTTCCTTGCGCTTCCACCCAGCACCAGCTCGTCTGCGATCAGCACAGCCTTGTCCCCAGAAACCGGAATGTACCCATCAAGGTAGCCGCCATCAGTGTGGTTCTTTGGCCGATCGCGGACCATTGTGAATTTGAGGCCAAGATTTGCCGCGACCATCGCGGCTATTGGGACGCCGTTGTGCCCCGAGGATACAACGAATGTGGGGGTGTATGAGGAGTCGGAATTGATCGAGCCTATCTTTTTTGAGAATATCTCGCTGATAAGCGTTAGCACTCTCGGATCCCCATACGCCTTCTTGACGTCCACATAATAGGGGGAAACCCTTACGCCCTCCGCTGATTTTACGGTTGAGGGCTCCTTGTGGAGCACGCGCAGCTCCCTAAAGAGGCATATCAGCTCCTCCTTTTTGCTTCCCGCCTTAGTGTTTTGGTGTAAGAACATGTTCGTGTAATCACTTGTTTCATCCAAACGCTGTGAAGAAGCCCTCAGTCAGATGCTTCCTGCACTTCCCGAACCTTATTGGAATCCCTTTATGATTTTATAAATGCTAGCTAGGCTTTTGTCTTTGGAAACCTCTTTTTTATTGCGCTTTGTGCGGCGCCCCTTACACGTTCATCAGGATCGAACTTTAGTGCCATAAGAAATTCCTTGGGCAGCTTGGGATCTGCAGCAGCCTCGATGCGAACCAGAGGATTTTCATTCCTTGACCTGCGTATTAGGTGAATCTCCTCGCTGTTTGGTTCTTCGCTTGCCACTGAATCTATTTTATTACTTATTTACCTGTATATATTCTATTCGAGCAGGTTCGTTGAATGTTGGTCCTTGGAATTGAGAGCAGTGCGCACACCTTCGGCGTGGGGATAGTCGACAAGGGCAAGGTGCTCTCGAACGAGAAGATAATGTTCAATATCTCCGACAAGGGGCTGATTCCCGGGAAGGTCGCAGAAACCCATGTAAAGAATGCTCCGAAGGCGGTGGAGATGGCGCTCAAGTCTGCCGGAATAAAAATAGCAGAGATTGAGGGAGTTGGGTATACTCGGGGGCCTGGACTTGGCCCTTGCCTGCAGGTGGGAGAGCTTACCGCAAAGGCGATAGCACGAAAGCTCAGGGTTAAGATAGCTCAGGTTAACCACGGGGCTGCCCACGTAGAGATTGCAAGAGAGGCTGCGAAGATGGAAAATCCTCTTGCTCTTTATGTGAGCGGAGGGAATTCGCAGATACTCAAGGCGTCAGACAAGCCGTTTAGGCACTACGAGATAATCGGAGAGACTTTTGACATAGGAATCGGAAACATGATAGATAATTTTGCACGCGCGGCGAAGCTCAATCCTGCCTGGGGGTCGACGGTCGCAAAGATGGCGCAGGGCGGAAAATACGTTCGGCTCCCATACACCGTAAAGGGGATGGATTTTGCATTCACAGGGCTGCTCACAAGCGCAATCAAGCTTCTTGGCAGGGAAAGCAGGGAGGATCTGTGCTACTCGATTCAGGAGACGGCATTCTCGATGCTTTGCGAGGCTACCGAACGCGCACTTCTTC
The DNA here is from genome assembly GCA_028867095.1 of Microcaldota archaeon. Next base: position 26,721 of record JAGWHA010000005.1, read on the forward strand.
TTACAAGAAGCAAAGAGCTGTGCGTGTGCGGGGGCGTTGCGCAGAGCGCAAGGCTAAGGGAGATGCTTGCGATGGTGGCAAAGGAGAACGGCGCACGCTTCGGATTCGCTGCAAACGAATTTAATGCGGACAACGGAGGGATGATCGCGTTCCTCGCGGAGCGAATGCTAAAGAGCGGAATGGACTCGAGTATATCGCAGTGCGGGGTGGAACAGAGGTACAGGATAGATAGGGCGAGGATTGCATGAAACTGATAAACTCCGGGGCCGAGGCGAAGATATATTCGGAGACGCTTTTCGGCACCGAGATAGTGGTCAAGGAAAGAAAGGCGAAGCCCTACAGGATTGCGCAGCTTGACAGCGAACTGCGCGAGACGAGGACAAAGAGCGAGGCGAGAATCCTCTACGAGGTTGGGGCGGCAGGGATAAATGCGCCCAGACTAGTTGGCATCGGAAAGTTCAGGATCTACGCGACAAAAATTAAGGGGAAGCTTTTGATTGAGGCGGGAGTCGGCAGGATTGATTTTGGGAAGATAGGGATGCAGCTGGCGCTCATGCACAACGCTAATGTGGCCCATGGCGACTTCACTCCAGCAAACATCATGAAATGCGGCAGCGAATATTTCGTGATAGACTTTGGGCTCTCCGAGATAACGGGCAGCGTTGAGGAGAAGGCAATCGACCTGCTGCTCCTCAAAAGGTCGATCGAGCCTGCGCAGTACAGGGAGTTCGCCAAGGGCTACGCTCGCATCTCCAAAAATCCAAAGATTGTGACTGCAAGACTCAAAGAGATAGAAAAAAGAGGCAGGTACCAAGTGCGTACCCTTGCCTGATTACAGCTCTCCTACTCTTCTCTTCTGAGCTCGCTTGATTCTCTTCCTTCGCTTCTTTACCCATTTCCAGCGCATTCTGCCCTTCTTTTTCCATTTCCTAGGAATACTTCCCAAACATAACACCGTGTATTCTCTTTATCTGATGAAATCTATATAAATAGCTATGCAATAAGATGCTTA
>JAGWHA010000043.1 GCA_028867095.1 Microcaldota archaeon
CTCTCCATAGACCGCGGTTCATTTGAGGGCAACATCCTAGAGGAGCCTAAAGCTGCGCTGCCAAGGCCCACAAGAGAGAACTTGGAAGGATACCTGGGCCTTGTGCTGGAACATTTTGCAAGGGAGTACGGGCTGCGCGAAAGTATGAGCTGGGAATCGATTTTGATGCTAATCCCTATGGGAAAGGAGAAAGTGGAAAAACTTGCGCCACTTATAGGTGCATTCGGCCTGCAAAGGGCGCTCGAACTAGAAGTGAGCTTCAATTTCTCCTTAATGGAAGTAGAAGCGGTAAGGGAGTTTGCGCAACTTATCAAGGCTGCAAAAGAGACGAACGTCAGGGAGTATGCTATAAAGCAGAGTGGCAGCGAGAAGGTAGAGGAACTAAATTACACAAAGGAGGAGCTGCTTGAATATTCAGTAATTTCGATCATTGGCTCAAGGTCAAAGGAGAGGGAGGACAAAGCGGTGAAGGCGATGTCGATGATAGTCGGAATCGAGCTGATAAACAGGGCAAGGGAGGAGTTCCGTGCAAAGCACAAGGCCCTAATGGGCCAGCTCATAGGCGCCGTAAAACAGTCCGACTTTGTCTTGGCGCACAAGATTCTGGGCGACACTGAAGCCCATTCCATAATGGATGTCTTAAATGCCGCAAATTATAGAGAGATAAAGATTGCAAACGCGAGCTTCCTAAGGGCTGTTGAAAGCAAGAATCCGCTGGACTATGATGGCAGGGTCCAGATCGCATGCGTATACCTGCCAAACTCGAGCCCCATTGGAATAAGGGCATACTGCAAAGACGATAACGTAGTGCTGATTCGATACGACATAGGGGACAAGGCGGTTGGCAGCGCAATCTGCTACAAGCTCGGCGATAAGTTCCTGATAGACTCTGTTGAGGGACATAGGACTTTTAGAAAGGATCAGATATTCGAGATAGTGTATGAGGACCTTCTCAAAAGGGCAAAAGACCACAACTCAAAAGAGATCCTTTTCCACAAGGATGCCCCTAACGAGACCCCGAAACTGTTCATTGCGCATCTTGGCCAAAAGGGCCTAGCCACTGAAAAGTTAGGGGTGGAATTTGACGTGGGAGATGTTTACATCGAGGCCCATAAAAAATCTGAGTGTTACGTTGTAAAACTGGCCGAATAAGTTGGAAACAGATCATAAAGGTAGGAAACATGAGTGAGGAAAGGATAATCGAGGACGACGACAGGACCTTACCATACTCGATAGCGTGAAAAGGAAGAAGGTCTAGGAATCAGCTCCAAATAAAAAACAGACTTTAATTCGGAAGTTTTATTAATCATGCATGAGCAACTTATACTATGCGATTTAGAGTCCTCCTAGAGCAAGACGAAGACAGGGTGTATATAGTGACCGTGCCTTCGTTGCCCGGCTGCATCTCGCAGGGCAAGACAAGAAAGGAAGCGCTAAAGAACATAAAGGATGCGATGGAGGGCTATCTGGCCTCTCTTAAGAAGCATAAGGAGCCTATACCGCCTTCGATAAAGGAAGAGCTGGTCGAAATACATGCCTAGACTGCCCGCCCTCTCTGCAAATGATGTCGTAAAGGCACTTTCCAAAATAGGGTGTACCAATTTGATCGGCAGAGCGGCAGCCATGTAATACTTAGGAACAGCTCCCCACCGCATAGAAGGGTCACAGTGCCAAATCATGGATCGATAGCAAAGGGAACATTGAGGGCAATAATAAGGGAGGCAGGATTGGAAGTCGATCAGTTCATAAAATTGCTGAAGTGAATAAACGCCATGCAATTCAGGGTAATAATAGAAAGAGGCGATGACGGGACCTACGTGGGCAAGGTGCCTGACCTGCCGGGCTGCGCAAGCGAGGGAAAGACAAGAAAGGAGCTTACCAAGAACGTCAAGGAGGCGATAAGGGCATATCTGGAGTCGCTCAAAAAGCATGGCGATCCTATTCCTGTGGGGACGGTGCAGATAAGTGTCTAGCCTTCACTTTGACCTGGTCCTTACAATTAGGTAGGCCAGGGCGCCAGTGACCCAGGCGATCAGCAGCCCTATCCCTGGTTTCTCCTGTAGGCCCTTTTCATTATCTCGTTTGCCGCAAAGAGCTTGTTGTTCTTTCGCTTTGTGCTAAGCTGGGTCAGCACCCCGTATTCCACGAGCTTCAAGACGGACCTCTTTGCTGTCGGGTAGGTGGAGTTTATCAGCTCCCTTGCCCTGCCGATGGTTGTATAGGGCCTCCTGAAGAGGTCCTCGAATATGCGCATCACCACCGCGCTTGCCCTTTTGGTTTCAAGATCGCCTCTGGTCCTGTTGTGGTACTCGATTATGCTCATCGCTGTGCTGCTCGCATCGTCCGCCTGCATCTTCACACCGTTTAGAAAGAAGGCGATCCAGGGGCCGAAGTCCCCGCTCTTGCTGGTGCTGAGCAGCAGGTCGTTGTAGAGGCTCTTGTTTCGCTCAAAGTACTCGCTGATGTAGAGCGCGGGCACGCTAAGTATCGAGCGCTTGACCAAGAACAGTATTATCATCAGCCTGCCTATTCTTCCGTTCCCGTCGTAGAAGGGGTGTATCGCCTCGAACTGGTAATGGATGATCGCCATCTTCATGAGGGGGTTTATCCCATCGGTTTCGTCATTAAGGTAAGCAAGGAGATTCTCAAGCAGTCTTTCAACCTCGGATGGGGGCGGAGGGACATACCTTGCATACTGTATGCCATAGTCCGGTGCGCCTATCCAGTTCTGCTTTGACCTTATCTCTCCGGGAGATTTGTCCTTGCCCCTCACGTTTGTGAGCAGTATCTTGTGCAGGGACTTGAGCAGGGCCAAATCTATTTTCCCTCCCTTTATCGCCTCTACCCCGAACTTCAGGCTTGCCCTGTAATTTAGTATTTCATGGAGATCCTCCTCGCTCCTTTTCCTTTCCGGTTTTTGCCTTGCGTCACCGCCCTGGATCTTGTTTTCCGCGGCGTCCGCCTTGAGCAGATCATCCATCGAGCTCTGCGTTCCCTCTATCCTAGAGCTTGAGACCGCCTCCCTGTCGGCGTAAGGCTTTATTATGAGCTGCGGATTTGGGAGCATCTTGACTATGCTGTTTAGGCTGCCGATTTTGTAGCTCGCCTCTGCCATAAGGTTAACTAGCTGGTTGTCAAGGACGAGCTGATTTGGCAACTCGTTTGGTATGAATGCATAATATTCGCCGTTCTTGCTGTCGCTGGACTTAACTACCTCTCCACCAAGCCTGTTGAAACCTTCAAAATCCACTATAATATATTAACAAACAGGTATAAAAACGTTAACTTTTTATGGCATAATTAACAAAAACATAGAGATACGTTAATTTAACTAGTCAGTATTAACTTAAACGTTAATTATGCGTGATAGGATTAACGAAAAACTACCAAAACGTTAATTAACTATCTGTAAATTAAAGCCCCTTGCAAGGCGGCGAGGAAGAGCACATAATGGATGGTTTGGCTATCCCTTAAAGCCCCGGTCCATTTCACTGTGACCAGCTTCACCTGAAGCGGAAGAGCTCGATGACCCTTGCGATCCTGTGGCTGTGGGTCAATACAGCAATGTATCCCATCAGCGCAAGCGCGACCACGACGATGATCGTCAGTATGTAGTTGACCACGAAGAGCACGTCTATTGTGTATGGAGTGTCCACGCCCAGGGAGAAGACGGTGAGCGCCGAGATGAAGATGTCTGCGACAAGGGAGGCAAAGGCGGTCCTCTCAAGCGCCTTCTTTAGCCTCCTTACCTTTGATTTGTGCCTATTTTTTATTGCCATGATGTCACCTAACCGCCATTGCGCAAAAATGGCTAAAAGCGTTTTCTGCGCCTTTTTCCCAAAGGAAAACTGCTGCGGATCTCCCTAATCAGAGAAGCGGTTGTAGATGTACGCGAAGATCGCGCCGGCAACCGCCCCGTCAATAAGCCCGAGGATCCCTCCGATCACAGAGCCGATGGGTGTCGCCGCAAAGCCCGGATAGATCGACCCCATTGCCGCTATGAAGTTGACTGCGTATCCCGGGGCTGCCATCCCCAAAATGCCAAGGCCCAGCATCCCTGCTCCCCACACTATTCCCGCGCCAAGGGCGGAGCCCTTGATGCTGCATTTCATCGATTTGTTTGCCATCCAAATACCGATACTAACTGGAAACGAACGCTTATAGCTATTTCGATGCGCCTTCAAAGGGAAGCCGCACGCATCCCTACCTTGACCTCTTTCTCACAGTGAGATAGGCTATTGCGCCAGTCACCCAGGCGATCACAAGCCCGATCCCGACCCCCTTGAAGTAGATGTTTGCGGTGAGGTACGAGACCAAAAGGAGCAGAGCGCTGAGGATAAGCTCCAAAAGTATCAGAGAAAGCAGGAGCTTTGGGTACGTGTCTATCTTGCGCGTGTTTGTCCTTATCCTATCCATCTGATCCTTCCCTCTTTTACTATCATATCAATCGCCACATTTATATTGCCGATGCATTTTGCGGTCTGTCTCGGGCCTATGAGAGGCTCACAGCTTGGGTTCGGCTTAAAGCGAAGTTGTAGTTCAAGATAATATAGGTTTTGATGCAAAGTACCAATTGGGAGTGGTGTCTAATGGGGGTTAGATATGGGAGTGGCCTACGCTGCCAGGGTCGGCATGCTAGTTGATCAGCGCGAAGCTGAGATTGCAAGGCATCTTCTGATGCCGGGCGAGAGGGTGGAGAGCACAATAAGGCAGAGGAACTTCGGGCCTGGGGGAGACCTCCTCACGCCCACAACCCTTGTCGCAACCGACAAGAGGCTCGTCATAATCTACAGGACCGCGATGGGCCTGCGCAAGTACTACGAGATAATACCCTACCGCAGGATAACAAGCGTCAGGATAGAGCACGGAATAATGTCCTCCTCGCTCCACCTAAACATCCTCGGGGTCGACAAGGG
>JAGWHA010000044.1 GCA_028867095.1 Microcaldota archaeon
CCTGATCCCGTTTTGCTCTACCACCAGATAGAGGAGGTCGTAATTGAGCAGCATGGCAAGAGAAGCGCAACCGGGGTGAAGTACACAAAGCACGGGGAGAACATAAGGGCCGCTTTGGAGAACCTTCGGTTGGTCCTATTCCGGCCAGAGTTTGCATCCACAGTGGGCATAGACCTTGGCGAGACCTTCAAGGCGGGCGCCGTATTCGACCTCTCGGATGTGAGCAACCGCATGAAGCAGTTCTTCTACGCGCTTATCCTAAACCAGCTCTACGCCTTCCTGGACACTTTTGACGAGATGGGAGACGACCTGCTGAGGATAGAGATCGTGCTCGAGGAGGCTCAGCTGGTATTCTCGCCTGACGAGATCTCTCCGGCCGTGATGGACCTAAGGCAGCGCATACAGGACTTCAGAAAGAGGGGGATAGGCCTGATGCTAATCACCCACAGCATAACCGACATAACGCCAAGCATAAGGCGGCTCTGCCAAACCAAGTTCTATTTTCGCCAGAGCGCTGACGTCGCGAAATACGCGCTCTCGGACCTGGGCCTTGACGCAGCTGACCCAGATTCGCTTAGCCGGATAAGGGGGCTTGAGCAGGGGTGCTGCGCCCTTTCCTATCTTGAGAACGACGGGGTGCAGAAGGTGCCCCGAGGGCCGCTCTTCATGAAAGTTGGCGGATTCCGGCAGGCAAGCCCCAAAACCCATGGGGATAAACTCCCATTCGCCTCCTCCGGCCTTGTGTGCGACGCGACATTCAGACTGCTCAATGCGGAAAAGATCCCCCTTGCAAACAGGAAGGTCGAGCTTTCCTACCTTGGGGAGCCGATTGAGCAGGGCTTTACAAATGGCATCGGCGAGCTAAAGTTTTCCAACTTGATCCTGGGCAAGAGGTACCTGTTAAGGGTGTCAGGAGAGAAGAGGAAGGACTCCAGGGAATATGGCATCGTTGCGTCCGAAAGGGTTGAAATAACGGTGTAATTCGAGAGGAAAATCAATGTTTATATATGTATATGTATATATTAACAACATGTCAAAAATAATCTCCATTTCCGATGAGACTTACGACACCCTGGTCAAGTTCAAGGGTAAAACAAAGTCATTCACCCAAGTCATAAACGAACTGATAGGGAGGAGGTCCGGCAATATCGAACGGTTCTTCGGCGTTTGGAAAGGAAAGGACGTAGAGAAGATGAAAAGGGAGGTTATGGAACGCAGGAAAAAAAATATCGGCCGCAATATAAACGTGAGATAATGGTCTGCCTTGACACGAATATCATAATCGATTACATCAATGGGAACGAGGCGATTAAGAAGTTAGTAAATTCATACGCCATAAATGAGGGCATCACTACCACCATAGTGACAAAATACGAATTGCTTGTGGGAAGAGACGAATCGGAAAGGAGGACTGTTCTCGAGTTCCTTAGGGAAATAAAGGTTTATTCCTTGGAGGACAAGGCTGCCGAGGTTGCGGCAAATATCTTCAGAAAACTCAGAATATCGGGTTCCTCAATTAGCGACACCGATATCCTCATTGCGGGGATTTCCACTGCCAATGACGAAACCCTCATAACCAAGGATCGGGATTTCGAGAGAATAAAGAGCGGCAGGTTTGTAATAATCAAATAATTCCTTACCTATCAAGCTTCTTCTCTATCTGCAAAAGAAGGTCGAGTATGAACCCGCTTATTATCGCAAGTATCCCCACGAACACGAGCATGAACGCGATGAGCGACCTGCCTATGAGCGTGAACACCCCGGTGGTAAGGTATGAGTAGATAACGTAAAGACCTAGCAGTCCGCCAATCACTATCAGAACCACCCCTATCCCCCCGAATACCAAAAGAGGGTTGTAGTCCCTTGCCATCCTTACAATGTGCGAAGCCACGTTAACACCATAGAAGAGCTTTGACTTTGTGAGCTTTGAAGGACCCTGCTCGCGCGGATAGTATGAGATGGGAACCTCAACTATTTTATAGCCCCTGTTTGCCAGCTCAATCGCAAAGAATGCTATCCCTGCTCTGTATGGAACAGTCTCCCGTATCTTCTCGAATGCGGATCTTCGCATGACAAAGAGCCCCGTGAGGACGTCGTTTAGCCTCCTCTTGTAGAAAATGCTGTAGATCTTGGAGAGGAAGGCGTTGCCAAAACGGATGTAGAGCTGCATTGATCCCTTGTGAAGCTTCCCGAACCTGTTGCCAAGCACCAGATCCGCCTTGCCCTGCTCGACAAGCCTTATCCCGGCAAATATACCCTCGTTCCCGTGGGTCCCGTCCGCGTCAGTGCTCGCAAGTATGTCCCCATGAGCCTCCTTTAGGCCCATCATAAGCGCGTTCTCGACCCCCTTGCTGGTCTGCCTTATGACCTTCACGCCAGTTGCCTTGAGCCTCCTGTAGTACGCATCCCCGCTCTTGTCCACCACTATTATCTCGACGCCCTTGCCCAGCTTGGACCTTATCTCCTTTATTATCGCAAATACCGACTCCTCCTCTATCGTCGGTATCACAACGCTGATTTTTGGCATTTTCTCAACTGAATAATTGATTAAACCTTTATATAAGCTATCTAATCTCGGGAAGTTCAGAGATTGAACTGCTTGCCGCTCGGGGCCTTCATCAGCGTCCTCTTTCCCGCAAACACGCCGCTCCTAAGAAGGAGCCTCTTCACATACAGAGGGAGCCTTGGGTCCATCCTCTTGAGGAATACAAACTCGCTGTGCTGCCCGTCGTCCCTTAGCTTCCCGCCTTTCTTCACGGCTAGGTATGTCACGTTTATGGTATGTCTCTTTTCGCCCTTTACCCAGGTCGTTGCGCACACGTCCACGATTCCTTTGAGCCTCACATCAAGCCCGGTCTCCTCCTTGCTCTTTCTTATCGCCGCATGCTCAAGGCTCTCGAAATAGTTTACCTTTCCTCCAACAAACCAGATGCTTCCCTTCTCAGGGTGATTTGTCCTCCTGCCCAGAAGAACCCCTTTCTTGGTCTTTATTATTATGTCTACGCAGCAGATAGGAATTATCTTCTTTATCCTGTTGTAAATCCTGGCCGGTATGAATTTCTTGTCCCTCATCATGTCACCCAAGTATTTTCCTGTAGATCCGCTCGCTTTTTTCTGCCGAGAACTCATCGAGTATCTTTCCGGTGTCTATCTTTGGCTTGTAGATAACGGAGCTCTTTGTCTTTACCAATCTGGCAAGAGATCCAGCAAGGTCCTCCTCCTCTATCTTGTGGCAGTGGATTCGTATCTCTTGCGGTATGGATGTGCTCTTAGTTATTATCACAGGTGTGCCCAGCGCTAGTGACTCTATGCTGACTATAGACATTCCCTCCCTCTCCGAAAACATGAGCAGCGCCCTCGCTCCGGCCAGCGCCTTCATCATCGCGCCCTCGCTCAGCCCATCCGCGAACTTTATCCTCCCTGCCGCTCCGAGCCTCTTTGCAAGCGCGATGAGCTTTGTTTTTTCAGGCCCCCTGCCCACAACAAGCAGCTCTGATCCCGCTCCTGCCACTGCTCTTATTGCAAGGTCAATCCTCTTCTCAGGAACAAGCCTTCCTACAACAACGAACCTCTCCGCCTTCCCTGCCCTTGCTGCTTTTTTGAATCTGAGGATCTCCTTGCCCGAGATGGCCGCAGGGAATACAGTTATCTTGCCCCTTGGGAATCCCATCACTCTCTCAAGGTCTGCTGCCGTCTGGGAGGTGTTCGCAATCGCGATGCCCGAGGCCCTTGCGCTGAGCCTCTCGGCCACGTAGCCTAATAGTCCCAGGCTCGGCAGATACCTCTCCCAGTACTGCCTGTCCCACACCTCGTGCCACGTGACTACGAACCTCGCCCCTGTGAGCTTTGCGTATGCGGCGAGCTTTGGTATGTGGATGAACGGAAATGCGTCCGCGTCAAGGATGTCAAAGCGGTACTTCCAGATCTTAAGGTCGAGCAGCGAGGCGTACTTTAGAGGCCAGCTGATGTTTCTCCTGCCCCTCTTGTACATGGCGCTCGCTGGCAGCGCCTTGCCGCAGCAGTGATAGTGCACTCCTTTGTATGTGAACTCCTCGGAGGGCATGCCCTCCCTAAACATCGTGAAGAGGTGGACCTCATGACCTGCCCTGCGCAGCGCGTCCATGATTAGAAACCTGCGCTTCTCGATCCCCCCATTGAACCAGGGATATGCAGAATCGTAGGCGAAACCCACTCTCATCTTCATCATAATAGCTATCCTCTGGCCGATTTTATACCTTCGCCTCTTTGGCGCTTTTGGCCAAAAACGGGTATATAAACAGGCTACCCGACTTCGTCATCAATCAAACTATTTTGGCCCCGCGGACATACGTTTTTAAAGCTCGATTTCGATGGTTTAACTTAGTGATATAATGGCAAAAGATGGAAAGAATGCGGGAGTGTCAGTACTTGTACTGATAGGCAGCCTGCTGTATCTATACGTGGCGTACGTCGCTTTTGGCGCAGTAGGAGGAGTTTCAGCAACCTCTGTAATCGGCGCAGCAGCCGCAGTGCTTTGGGCCATAGCTCTAGTGGCTTCGATAGGATTGCTCTTTGGCAGCCTGGGAAGCTTTGGATGGGGCTGGATGGAGCAGACCGTCAACATGACGATGAAGGCCGGAGAGGTAGCGGCAGTCGCATTGTTGGTCGTTTCAGTGGCCTTTGGCGGAGCTGCATGGACAACATGGGCGGGAATAGCCATTGTAGGATTCATCCTCAACTGGCTAGGAATCGCCATGGCATGGGGCTCGATGGGCAAGAAGTAAGGCTGCCATCGCACCTCTGACGACGCAGATTCGTTTTATTTTTCCTTCTTTTCC
>JAGWHA010000045.1 GCA_028867095.1 Microcaldota archaeon
TACTTCTCCCCAAACACCATCTGTGCGACCACTCTGGTCCTGTACATGTGCTGCCATGAGGCGATAAGCTTTATGTGGTCCACCCCTGGAAACTCGCTTAGCAGTATCTTCTTTGCGTAGTAGAGGTTGCTTGTTGTGTCGATCGAGTCGGATTCTATTCTGATGGCAGATGCGTCGACCCCGTGCGAGATCAGCCTGTCCCTCATCGATTCCGCCTCGCTTTTGGGCGGTCTCTTATTGAACCTGTATCCGTATCCCCCGGCAAATATCACCTTGTCAGCATCCCCCCGCTTTAGCAGGAACAGTGCAGTGTCTGCGACAGCTATCGTAAGCTTTGAGGGTATTCCCTCGCTGGTCAGTCCTTCCCCGACTCCTATTATCGCCTTATTCTTCATCTAAGCTTCCTCTTACAGGTCCTCATTTATGCTCTTTGCGTACTCCCAGTATATCGCCCCTAGCATGCACGCGTTATCCCCGAGTGTAGTTACCTCAATCTTTGGCATCCTGTTTATTGTATGCAGTGCTGTGTGCTTTCTTATTCCCTCCATCAGGATTTCCCGGTTGTTTAGCATTATCGATCCCCCGAGTCTCACAAGCTCAGGATCGTAGGCGTTTATCACGTTCGCCACCATGATCGCGTTTATCCTGGATATTCTATCCACAATCTCCGTTGCTACCTTGTCCGTATTGTAGTGGCTGAAAAGGGCCTCTGCGGTTATCCTGCCCTTCGAGAGTTTTGAGCCGGAATTTTTGTATTCGGTGCTCATCAGCTCCTTTGCGTATCTGGGAATTCCATTTCCGCCGGCGTATGCCTCCCAATGTCCGTATCCTCCGCAGTTGCACTTAAGGCCGCTCTCAAAGTTCACGGTCATGTGACCTACCTCATGTGCGTTCCCGTCCTTCCCCCAGACAAGTTTGTCATCAAGTATCACTCCTGCCCCTATCCCTGTGCTCAGCGTTGCGTATACTATGTTCCTGAATTTCTGCCTGTTGTCCAAAAATTTCTCCGCAACAACAGCGGCAGAGCAGTCGTTTATGAGACTGGCCTTTACTCCAAATTTCTTCTCGGTCTCCTTCACTATCTTGAAATTCTTGACGTCAAGGTTGGGAGGGTTTAACAGGATCCCGGCCTTCGCATCCATTGGCCCCGGGGCTGAAATGGCGACGTTCTCTATTCCGCTCTCTCCCTTGATTGTCCTTTTTACCTGCTTTGCAAGCTTTGTTAGGTCGGTTCTCTCCACAGTCTTCCTTATGATCCTGTATTCTGTGCTGTCCACTGCAACGACTGCTACCCTGGTCTTTGTGCCCCCTATGTCAATTCCGACTAGTTTTTGCATCATCCTAACAAACCTGATGATTGTTTTCTCTTTAAAAGCGTGACTTAGTAATCGTTTACATTGAAAACAGCAGATCGCCATCCACCGTCTCTTTTCCCATCTGTATTATTTTCCTGCCTTCAACGTCCAGTGCGGTTATGGACGAGTTGGGTATCGGCGCCTGGGCATTTGGCATGAGATCGTCATCGTACTTTTTGTCAATCACAGCGACAGCCGCGCGTATCGGGTCGTAGTGCGAGATTGCAAGCGAGACGCCATCCGGAAGGCTCTCCATGAAGTTTTTCATCCGTCCCTTGAGCGAATCCCAGCTCTCCATGCCCCTGCTGTAATTGGACCTTATCTCCTCATCTGTGAACGCGCGCATGACGGGCTTCGACTCAAACTTTCTGCCCTCAAAGCTGCCGAATCCCCTTTCCCTTATCCTTCCGTCCAAAGTGGGCTTTTCGCCGATCGCCCTCGATATTATCTTTGCCGTCTCAATTGCCCTTTGGATCGGGCTTGAGAAGAAATGGCCAGGTTTTTCGATCTTCTGCAGCTGCAATGCGACATGCTCCGCCTGCAAGACCCCAAGAGGGGTGAGCGGATATCCCTCCAGGCTGCTGCTTAGGACCCGGTTTGCGTTGGTCTCGCTCTGCCCGTGCCTTACGAAGATTACAATAGCCATGAGACCACTTGCCCTAGGAATCAGTAGAAGATGCGAGCACGGGGATTTGAACCCCGGCTATTGGGTTGGAAACCCAAAGTCCTACCAGGCTAGACTATACTCGCAGTAGAATGTTATTGCCTCAAATGTTATTTAAAATGCGAGGATTTCGGCTCGTGGGCGAGCACCGTTATCGCAAGTATCATCCTCACCGCCTTCTCTATCGTCTTCTCGTCCATGCTCGGCAGGTTCGGATTTTTCATCGATATCGCCTGCTGGTGGGAGAGCGGTATGTGCACGAATCCCGCCTTTCTTATCTTCAGCTCCTGGGCGAGCTTCATTATCTCATAGAACGCCTCGTTGCACATGTAGGTTCCCGCAAAGAAGGAGTACTCCGCCGGGATTCCGCCCTTTTGCAGCGCATTTCTAATCTTCTTGAGCGGAAGCTTTGAGTGGTACGCCATCTTTCCGTCAGCCTCAAGCGTCTCGTCGCTCTCGCCCTCCTTTCCTATCGTGTAGAAGTTGTTGATTGCGACCCTCTCAAGCGAGACGTGCCCCTTGACCGCAAGGCCTGTCCCGATTATTATGTCCGGATTCTCCTTCCTCACCGCATCGCGCAGCATCCTTGCCGCGAGCCTATGCTTTGTGGGGAGCTCGATTCCGATTATCCTTGCGTTTCGAATCCTCTTTCCGTTTAGCTGCCTTGCGATCACGCCGCTTAGGTTAGTCTCGTATTCAAGGTAAGGCCCGAATCCTGCCAAAAGTATAGTGTGTGTCATAGAAATCGAATACTAAATGCAGAAAAGGCTTATATTCCCATCATCGCCCTTTCAGTCCGCAAGTATCTTCATCGGCTTTTTCACGCTTGCGATCTCGTTTGCAAGCGTTGTCACCATCTCCTTGCTTATGGTCGATGAGCCGAAGTACCTCTTAACCGCCTTCCTATTGTGCAGCTCCGCTCCGTCCCGGATCCTTGTGTACTGCTCTGCGTTTATCGGTTCCTTGTTCTTGAACTCAAGCTGTATGTTGCTTCGGATTGTGCCCCTCATTTCCTCAATCTCCCTCGCCCTAAGAACGCAGACATAGCCCTCGTATCCGCTTCCGTATCCGAAGAATATTATGTCCTTCCCGTTGTTTTCAGTGTTTGCGATGTAGCTCATCAGCGCAAGGAAGGCCGATCCCGTGTAGATGTTCCCCGTCTTCTTGCTAAGTGCTATCGCCTCGTCTATCTTCAGGTCCGCCGCAAGCTCGCAGAAGAGCGGCGCTTCCCTGAGCCGCTTTGTGTACTCCTTGTCCTTCTCTATGAACGCGTTGATTATCTTGTTTATCCTGTTGAAGGAGTATACGACATCGTATATTCCGCCCCCCATTATCTCCCTTCCCTCCATCACCTCGGTGAGGTTTGCCTTTGCGTGGTGGACTGCGTTCTTTAGCTTCTCGCAGAGCCTATAGCGCTTCTCTATCTCCTCGAGCTTTTGTATCATCCCCTCTGCTATGTCCTTTGCGTGGGTGTTGCTTTTGTCTAAAACCTTCCTTCTGAGTTCCGGGTCATCGAGCCTGTCCACAAGCTTTAGTATGCCGTCGGCCATTGTGAAAAGCGCTTGGATGTCAACTATGAACTTGAGCTCCCCTTCAAGGTTGTCAAACCCCTCAAGGAAAGGCTCCTTCCCTCCCACCTGCGCTTCCATGGTTTCTCTGACCCTTGTGTCATGCCTGCTAAAGTGCCTGAGCATATAGGCGATGTCCTTTCTGGGCATCGTAGGATAGGGGATGTGGGGGACGAGCACATACTTCTTTTTGAACGCATCGAAGTCTCGCAGCTCATCCTCCCTGCCTATGAACGCCTTCTTTAGCGAGCCGATCGCTGCCGAGAGATATGCGTACTCGGAGTGGTCTCCGTTCACGATTGCAAACTTGCTGACAAGGTCTATCCCTGTCTCCTTCTTCACCATGTTGAGTATGGGTTTGTAGAAGTCCCAGACGTCCCTGCTCTGTGAGCCCATCATCGATGCCGATACGGATAGTCCCTTTCCCTTGGCTGCCTCGCTGCCCTCAAGGGTTGTTACTGTGACTCCAAAGCCTCCAGTCTCGTCAGCCTTGTCCCCGTATTTGTAGAGTGCATTGTCCGTTGTGACAATTATCATCTTGCCCGAGCCCAGCGAGCCGCCGACCGCCATGTCTGCGAGGTTTGCGACACCCGAGACGCAGGCCGACTGTCCGCTTAGCCTCACATTTGGAGAGAGCGTTCCTATCTCGTGGCCGCTCTCCCTTAGCTTGTTTCCGATCTCATTTACGAGCTTTATAACGCTTATAGCAGGGTTCTTTGAGAGGTCAAGGCCGGACTCGGTAACCAGCACGACCTTCTTTACATCGTCAAGCCTCTGGCCATAGTATAGTGCATACTTGACAACCCCCAATGCAGCTTCGGTTATTATGTCCTCTCCGTAGTCGGCGACAGTTGAACTCTCGATTCCCATGCCCTTGCGCATCTTGGCAATCTCGTCTTCTACACTTTTCTTCCCCTCTATTGTAATTGCCTTGTTCTCAGCATCGATAATCAGCCTTCCAAGTGAGCAGGTTATCGCAGTTATATTCACATTTGATCCGAATCCGTCTCTTGCAATCTCAAGTAGGTTTTGAACGCTCGCCATGGGGATTACTTAGAAAGCAACATTTTTAAATGACGTTGTGGTGTTCGTCATTATGCACGGAGCGCATTTTTGATAGAATCAGTCCCCTTCTTCGGGAACATCGCGATCCCAAAAACATCCGAAGGCCCGACCACCTCTTT
>JAGWHA010000046.1 GCA_028867095.1 Microcaldota archaeon
GCCGACAAGAGGACGCAGTCGATAGACGAGGCGGTCAGAATAACCGAGGCGAGAAGAAAGGTCCAGATTGAGTACAACAAGAAGTACAAGATAACCCCTAAGACCATAATCAAGAAGATAGAGGAAAAGAAGCGCGCGATAAGCGGCATAAAGCATCTCGGAAAGTCGGACATACAAAAGGAGCTCATCAGGATGGATGCCGACATGAAGCGCTTTGCCGAGGAGCTGCAGTTCGAGAAAGCGATCGAGATGAGGGACAGGATAGAGGAGATGAAGAAACTAGTGGAGAGGAGAGGGAAATGAGAGACAGCATATTTGTAAAGGGGGCAAGGGAGCACAACCTAAAGAACATAGACGTGGAACTGCCGCGAAACAAGCTGATAGTGATAACCGGGCTTTCGGGGTCGGGGAAATCGACGCTTGCATTCGACACGATCTACGCAGAGGGACAGAGGAGGTACGTCGAGAGCCTCTCAGCATACGCAAGGCAGTTTTTGGGCCTAATGGACAAGCCGGACGTTGACAGCATAGACGGCCTCTCGCCTGCAATCAGCATAGAGCAGAAGACCACGAGCAAGAATCCGAGGTCAACGGTGGGAACGGTCACCGAGATTTACGACTACCTGAGGCTTTTGTATGCAAGGATCGGTACGCACCACTGCCCCAAGTGCAACAGCTCAATCAAGCCGCAGAGCGCCGAGAACATAACGAGCATGGTCATGGAGCCTATAGGCAAGACGCTTGTTTTCCTCGCCCCGATAATCAGGGGGGTGAAGGGAACGCACGAGCAGGTGATTGAGGACCTAAGAAAGCAGGGATTCACAAAGATTAGAATCGACCAGAAGATTTATTCCTCGGACACTGTACGCGATGAGGCGAAGCTTGCACGGTACGAGAAGCACTGGATCGAGGCGGTGATCGACAGCGTCAAGATAGACGAGGAGGAGCGCTCGAGGATCGCAGAGGCTGTTGAGCAGGCGCTGCTTGTCGGAAAAGGAAAGATGATAGTGATTGCAAGCAGGGGCGGCAGCAAGGATCCGAAGAAGGAGCTTGACAGATTCGCCGATGAGATTGCGTACAGCACATTCGGCGCATGTCCAAACCACCCGGAGATCGTATTCGAGAGCCTTGAGCCGCGAATGTTCTCTTTCAACAGCCCATTTGGCGCATGCCCCGCATGCCACGGTCTAGGCGAGATAACCGAGATATCGATCGACCTTCTGATACCGGACAGGACAAAGTCCATAATGGACGGGGCAATCGAGGTATACGGCAAGATGGAGCTCGCCTGGAGGGCGGAGCAGATCGCATCCGCAGGAAGAAGGCACGGATTCGACGTCTGGAAGCCGATCGAGAGATTTAGCGAGAAGCAGCTCAACGTCTTGCTGTATGGCGACAGGGAACAGCCCGCAGGCAGATGGAATCCAGGAAACCTGATGAGAAGGGGCGGCGGATTCGAGGGGGTGATTCCGCAGACAATGAGGCTCTACAAAGATACAAAGAGCGAATGGAGAAAGGAGGAGATAGAGAAGTTCATGAAGGCGGAGCCGTGCAAGACCTGCCTTGGAAAGAGGCTGCAGCCTGTTGTCCTTGCAGTTAAGATAGAGGAAAAGAGCATAATTGACGCGACAGACATGAGCATCGACCAGTCTGTCGAGTTTTTCGGAAGCCTCATGTCAAAGCTTCCCGCAAAGGAGCTTGCGATTGCAACCCAGGTCCTAAAGGAGATAAACGAGAGGCTCGGGTTCCTAAAGAACGTCGGGCTGGGATACCTCTCGCTCTCAAGGAGCGCAAAGACGCTCTCAGGCGGAGAGGCGCAGAGAATTCGACTTGCAACCCAGATA
This sequence comes from Microcaldota archaeon, assembly GCA_028867095.1. The sequence goes on from JAGWHA010000046.1 coordinate 1,845, forward strand.
GGCAGCAATCTTATGGGGGTTCTCTACATTCTAGACGAGCCAAGCATAGGGCTCCACCAAAGGGACAACGAGAAGCTGATTGCGACGCTGCATAGACTAAGAAACATCGGCAACACGCTCATAGTCGTGGAGCACGACCTTGACACAATCCTTGCCGCCGACTATATAGTTGACATCGGTCCTGGGGCAGGAATCCACGGCGGCCACATCACCGCGCAGGGAACGCCAAAGGAGATCATGGCAAACAAGAAGAGCCTTACAGGCAAGTATCTCTCAGGCGATCTGAAGATAGAGATACCGGCGTCAAGGAGGACGCCAAAGGATTACATCACAATAAGCGGCGCAAAGGAGAACAACCTAAAGAACGTTAACGTGAAGCTTCCGCTCGGTGTCCTCTGCGGGATAACGGGAGTGTCGGGATCCGGGAAGAGCACTCTGATGAATCAAACTGTCATGCCTCTTCTAAAGAAGAAGTTCGGTGAGCAGACGGACAAAATTGGCAGATACGAATCATTCGACGTGCCTAGGCTTGTTCAGAATGTGATCATAATAGACCAGGATCCGATTGGGAGGACTCCAAGGAGCAACCCTGCCACCTACACAAAGCTCTTCGATGAGATAAGAAAGCTGTTTGCGTCCACAAGGGAGGCGCAGGTGAGGGGATACCAGGAAGGCAGGTTCTCGTTCAACGTGAAGGGAGGGAGGTGCGAGACATGCCAGGGCGACGGGGTGCTCAGGATAGAGATGAACTTCCTCCCTGATGTCTATGTCGAGTGCAGCGAGTGCCATGGGAAGAGGTACAACAAGGAGACTCTCGGAATCATCTACAAGGGCAAGAACATCTCGGAGGTGCTCAACATGGAGGTCGAGGAGGCGTACGCGTTCTTCGAGAACCTTCCTCCGATCGCAAGGAAGCTCAGGACCCTCGTCGAGGTCGGGCTGGGCTACATAAAGATGGGCCAGAGCGCAACAACCCTATCGGGCGGAGAGAGCCAGCGAATCAAGATCGCAAGGGAACTGAGCAAGCACAAGCAGGGTCATGTCGTCTACATGCTCGACGAGCCGACCACAGGGCTGCACTTCGACGACACAAAGAGGCTGATCGGCGTGCTAAATAACCTTGTCGCAAAGGGCAACACCGTGTTTGTGATCGAGCACAACCTTGACGTGGTCAAGAGCTGCGACTATGTTATCGACCTTGGCCCTGAAGGCGGAATGGCGGGCGGGGAGATAGTGGCGAAGGGAACTCCAGAAGAGATAACTGCAGTGAAGGCGTCGCACACGGGCAAGTTCCTAAAGCAGTCGCTGGGTTAGGTGAGAATAGATGATGAGGATAGGCAAACCATCCGATTTCGACGGCAAGCAGGTGCCGACAAACCCCGGAGTCTATCTGTTCAGGGACGAAACCAACACGATCCTCTACTGCGGAAAGGCGAAGAACCTGAGAAACAGGGTCTCAAACTACTTCTCAAACTCTGAGGGGCTTGCGATAAAGACAAGGCAGCTTGTCACAAAGATCCGCGACATCGACTGGATAGTCGTTCGAAACGAGGTGGAGGCGCTGCTGCTTGAGAACAAGCTGATAAAGCAGCACTCGCCAAAGTACAACATCAGCCTAAAGGACGCAAAGACCTTCGCGTACATCGCATTCACAAGGGACAAATTCCCAAGGATACTTAGCAGCAGAAAGACCAGCTCAAAGCTAGAGTCCTTCGGTCCATACACCGATGGGATGCAAAGACGCGAGCTGCAGAAGCTGATAGTCTCGATATTCAAGCTCAGGACCTGCACAACCCTTCCAAAGAGGGAGTGCCTAAACTACCACATCGGGATCTGCACCGCACCTTGCATAGGAAAGGTGGATGAGCGGCAGTACAAGACGCAGGTCGAGAACGCAAGGGAGTTCCTCAAGGGCGGAAGCGAGAAGACCGTCTTGGCGCTAAAGGAGCAGATGAAGCAGGCATCAAAGGAGCTAAGGTACGAGCAGGCGCTTGAGATAAGAAACCAGCTGGCGAGCATCGAGATCCTCTCGAAGAAGCAGATAGTGGACCACGAGAGAGACTTCGACCAGGACGTCGTAGCGTTCAAGAGGGTCGGGGAGAAGATGGTCGTGGTCCAGATGGGGATCAGAAGGGGCGTGCTGCTGGGCAAGAAGGATTTCAACGCCGACTATCAGGAGAACTTCGAGAGGGAATTTCTCAGGGCTTTCTACACCTCGAATCAAATCCCACGCGAGATAATACTTAGCAGGGCCTGCTGGGCGGACGAGGAGGAAAAGGACGCTCTGCAGAAGTTCTTTTCTGACCTGAGGGGAGCACCGGTAAGCTTGACCATCCCGATTAAGGGCGAGAAGAAGGCCCTCATAGAACTTGCCGAAAAGAATATCGAGGTCAACATGGAGCACGACAGCGCCCTATCGGATCTGCAGGAGGCGCTAAACCTGCCTTCGTTGCCGCTGGTGATCGAGTCCTTCGACATCTCAAACACAGGAGACGAGCACATAGTCTCGGGAATGGTGAGGTTCGTCAACGCAAAGCCAGACAAGAGCGGCTATCGGAAGTTCAAGATGAAGACCGTGGACAGCGCAAACGACCTTGCGAGCATGAAGGAGGCGGTATACAGAAGGTACAAGAGGCTCCTTGAGGAGGGGGCGAAGATGCCAGATCTGATACTAATTGATGGGGGAAGCGAGCAGCTTGGCTCCGCAAGGGACGCGCTAAGCTCGCTGGGGCTTAGCCTGCCGGTGATCGGGCTTGCAAAGAGGCTTGAGGAGATATATCTGCCGGAGGAGATCTTCCCAAGGAGATTTGACAACAACAGCAAGATGATGCTCCTACTAAGAAGGATCAGGGACGCAACTCACGACTTCTCGCTTGGCTACAACAGGAAGCGCAGGCAGATGAAGATGCGCAAAGAATTC
>JAGWHA010000047.1 GCA_028867095.1 Microcaldota archaeon
AAAAGAAAACAAAAAAACAAATTCAGTTTATCTCTTTGATTTCTTTCCCTTTCCTTTTGCCTTAGACTTCTTTCCCTTTGATTTTTTCTTTGTAGCCATTTTCTTACCTTTTGGTAATATTTAAAAGGATTATGTCGAAAGATATTTAGATGGACGCTAAATAAACTTGAATTTTCATAAATGATTTTATCGGCAGGAATTTGTAGAAAGGGATTTTTATGACGGAAAAAGAGGTTTTGCAGAAAAAGCTAACGGAGCTCGAGAAAGAGTATGCAAAGACCCATCACAACAAGGCGACCAACAAGCACCTTGGCATTTTGCGCGCAAAGATAGCAAACACCAAGAAGAAGATGAGCGAGCGCAAGAAGAAATCCGGCAAGGGGTTCGTGGTCAAGAAGACTGGGGATGCAACGGTTGCGCTTGTCGGGTTCCCGAACGCAGGCAAGTCCTCCCTGCTAAAGCTCCTCACTAACGTCGAGTCCAAGGTGGCGGATTACGCGTTCACCACCATAGACGCAATCCCAGGGATCCTCGAATACAAGGGGGCAAAGATACAGGTGTTCGACCTTCCAGGGCTTATCGAGGGTGCGCACATCGGGAAGGGAGGGGGGGCGCAGATTGCAAGCGCGATAAGAATCGCAAACCTGATTGTTTTTGTAATAGACTCGGCAAACCCGCAGAACCTCTACGTGCTGCTCAAGGAGCTAAACGACCTTGGGATACACGCAGGGAAGAGCAAGCCCGAGATGAGAATGGAGAAGCTGAACTCGGGCGGGATAAAGATCGAGAACCAGGGATACAAGATACCAGACAACGACACGATAATGAAGATCATAAACGAGTTCGGGATATACAACTGCGTGATACACTTTGTCAACAACGCGACAGAGGACGAGCTCATCGACTTCCTTGGGGGAAACGACATCTATGTGAACGCGATTGTGGCGCTCAACAAAATCGACGTCAATGAGAAGTATCTGCAGACAAGGGCGGAGGTGGAGAGGAGGACAGGAATGAAGGTCGTGACTATAAGCGCGTTAAAGAACATGAACATCGACCAGCTAAGAGAGGGGATCTTCAAGGCGCTGCAGATGAGCAGGATCTACCTAAAGCCAAAGGACGGCTCGGCGGACTTCAACAAGCCGATAATTGTCAAGGAGGGTAGCACAGTCTTTGAGGTCGCAAAAAAGCTCCACTCCGAGATTGCAAAGAACCTAAAGTATGCGTATGTGACCGGAAAGAGCGTGAAGTTCAAGAGCCAAAAGGTGGGAAAGGACCATGCGCTTACCGACGAGGACGTACTCACTTTGGTCTACCAGAATTAGGGATTTGAAGTTTGGGGTCTGCCGTTAATTTTTCAGAGTTTTTTCCAAAACGCTTAATAACTTATAATATTCCATATTATTGGCGATTCGTTTGGGAATAAAATACTGGGAGTACGAGGACGCTCCTCTAAGGGAGAAGCTCAAAAACCCTAACGTCAAGGAAGTCGCGAAGATCTATTTTGAGAACGAGACCAAGGCATACAGATTCGCAAAGGCGCTCTCCGAGGTGAAGAAAAAGGGCAACTTGCGCCTAAAGGACTGCAGCAAGGAGCTGCCGCTTGCCACATGGAAGAGGTACCTTGACTTCGGGGTCAACGTCGGAATACTAAAGCACGAGGCGAACGCTTACTCATTCACTGACCGCTATTCAAAGCCGCTAAAGAACATCTCGGTCTACATTAAGAGCTGGATAGACTCGGTGAGTGAGGAGAAGATGGATGTCCTGTTTGCAAACGCGAAGACGGAGAAGCAGCAGAAGAGGGGAGGCAGAAGGCAACTCTCCGAGCACCCCGAGAATCAGGTGACAAACGAGCCCATAATTGAACAGGAGGCGAAGAAGGAGGAAGACGAGAACATAGCTGCCTGATCAGCTTTCGCGGTGCCACCTTACCCCTTCCTTTGTGTCCTCTAGGATTATCTTGTACTTTTCCTTTAGCAGCTTGCGTATCTCATCGGATCTCTTGAAGTCCCTTTCCTCTCTTGCGCTTTCCCTCTCTGCAATAAGCTTTTTTATATCGGAGTCAGGCTCCGCCCTTGGTCTTGAGTGCTTCTCGAACCCAAGCCCTAAAATTTGGTCAAACTCCAACATTGCAGCAAGGACATCCTTTGCTTGCTTTGCTTTTAGCCCGCCATTCTCAATCTTGCGGTTCGCCTCGCTTATCAGCGAGTGCATTGCGGAGAGAGCGCCCGGTATGTTGAGGTCATTTTCCACCTCGCCGAAGAACTTTTTCTCTGCGTCTCGAATCGCCTTTGCAAACTTTGGATCCGAAGGCCCAGAGGCTTTTATTTCTGATAGTCTTTGCAGGAAAGCATATATCCCGTTGAGGGTTTTTGTGACATTTGCTATAGAGTCAAATGTGAAGTTGAGCTTCTTTCTGTAGTGGGCTGAGATGAGCGCGTATCTTATTGCCATTGGGGAGAATCCCTTCTTGACCAGATCGCTTATCGTGTAGACATTGCCTATCGACTTTGCCATCTTCCTCCCTTCGACGGTCAGGAAGTTGGTGTGCACCCAGTAATTCACAAACTTCTTTCCCGTTGCGGCCTCCGACTGGGCGATCTCGTTTGTGTGGTGTATGGGAATGTGGTCTATTCCGCCGCAGTGTATGTCGATTGTCTCCCCCAAATACTTCATGCTCATCGCGCTGCACTCTATGTGCCACCCCGGGAATCCCTCCCCCCACTGCGAGTCCCAGATCATCTCGTCGACCTGCTGCCTCTCCCTTAGTCTCCAGACCGCAAAATCGGTTATGTTCTTTATCCCTGAAGCCCTCTCGACCCTTGCGCCGGCCTTTAGGTACTTGTTTAGCTTTGCGAAGGTCATTCCAGTGAGCTTTCCGTACCGCTTGAACTTCGATGTGTCAAAATAGATGCCGGTGTGGACCCTGTAGAGGTATTTCTTCTTGTCGAGCCGCTCTGTAAGCGCTAGCATCTCACTTATGTGGGCCGTGGCCTTTGGCATCGTGTTGGGAGGGAGTATGTTCAGCTGGGAGATGTCCCTTTCGAATTCCGCGGTGTAAAAATCCGCCACCTGCCTTGCGCTCTTGTGCTCCCTCTCCGCGGCCAGCTTCACCTTGTCCTCTCCCAAGTTCGCATCGCCAACCAGATGGCCCACATCTGTTATGTTCAGAACATGGTTGACCTTGTATCCTTCATGAAGCAGCGCGCGCTTGAGTATGTCCTGCTCGAGGTATGTGCGCATATTGCCTATGTGGGGGGCGCTGTATACCGTAGGCCCGCAGGAGTATATGCTCACCATCCCCTTCTTTTGCGGCTTGAACGCTTGCTTTTTGCGGGCAAGGGTGTTGTATATGAGAAGCAATCAAGCACCTATCCGTTTATCCCCTTTATCGTCTGGTTGACGATTATGCCAGGGGTCGAGATTGGGTTCTTGCTCTGGTAGAAGTCCCCGATTGCGATGTAGTTTCTGGAGTTTGTGAATCCCCCAACGACCTGCGCCACCACCTTTATGCTCACGTTCTGGCACAGCGAGAGCGAGAGGGGGATGCTCGCGTTTAAGAATAAGCTGGTCGGGTATGGATTACCGGGAATGTTGGTGTTGTAGTGAGTGACTACAACAGGCGTGCCGTTTTGGAGTATCTGCACATAAATCTGCTCCTGCGCAGGCGAGATTATCTTGAAGTTGAGGTAAGGCTCCACCACCTTGAACTGGAGTGAGGTCAGGTTTCCTGGCTGTATGCCTATCCCGCCGTGGTATGTGCTTGCAAAGAACGTGCCGTCGTATCCAGTCCAGGTGTGGTTGTAGTATGCCGAGACATTAGGCTTATTTGCGTATGTGAGGTTGAACGGCACGGACCCGAATCCGCCTCCAGTCTGGTTCCATCCGATGTATGTTCCGGTGGAGAAGTTGCCGTTGAATATCGGCACCCTCGATTCTGTGGACAGGCAGCTTCCCTGGGGTATAGTGGTTGTCGAGGTAGAGGTGGTATTGACTGCGATTATTGTTGTTGTCGAGGCTGTGTTTTGCGGGATTGTGGTGGTCGTCTGCGGGGAGGTCCTTCCGTAGTAGCTTAGATATGTGAATATTATTATGGCCGCAAGGAGCACGACAAAGACCAGAATCGATTTCTGCATTAGACCACGATAATCTAATGGGTGGGCATGAGAATTATTTAACCCTTTCGCAATCCGATTCGAAGGCCTGGACTGTCGGGTTGGAGTCTTGGTCGTGCTAAAAGAGCCAATATATATAAACTTTTTTGTATATAACCTATTTATTCTAACGTGCGTGGTTAGAGGTAGTGCTGGTTTTAGGTGAATATTTGGCAAACGACAAGGAACATTCGATAACATCCTATGAGAACTTGCTGGTACCGAAACACGAAATTTTGAGCGATGCAGAGGCAAAGAAGGTTCTTCAAGAACTGGGCACCACTGCCGAGAAGTTGCCGAGGATACTCAGCGACGACCCGGCACTGGGAGGAAAGGCAAAGAGGGAACAGATAGTAAGGATACACAGGCAGGACACGGCCGGGAACAAGTATCTTTACTACAGAATAGTAATTGAAGGTTAAGTTAAGAGGTGCTTTGATGAGCAATGAATTGATAG
>JAGWHA010000048.1 GCA_028867095.1 Microcaldota archaeon
TACTTCTCCCCAAACACCATCTGTGCGACCACTCTGGTCCTGTACATGTGCTGCCATGAGGCGATAAGCTTTATGTGGTCCACCCCTGGAAACTCGCTTAGCAGTATCTTCTTTGCGTAGTAGAGGTTGCTTGTTGTGTCGATCGAGTCCGACTCTATCCTGATGATCGAGGCGTCGACCCCGCGCGAGATTAGCCTGTCCCTCATCGATTCCGCCTCGCTCTTTGGCGGCCTCTTGCTGAACCTGTACCCATACCCCCCAGCAAATATCACCTTGTCTGCGTCCCCTCTCTTCAATAGAAACAGTGCGGTGTCCGCGACGGCTATCGTGAGCTTTGAGGGTACTCCCTCGCCGGTCAGCCCCTCACCGACCCCTACTATCGCCTTATTCTTCATCCCAAGCTCCTCTTACAGATCCTCGTTTATTATCTTTGCGTATTCCCAGTAGACTGCCCCAAGCATGCATGCATTGTCTCCAAGCTTTGTGACCTCGATCCTTGGCATCCTGTTGATCGCATGCATCGCCGTGTGCCTCCTTATCCCGTCCATCAGGATCTCCCGGTTGTTTAGCATTATGGACCCCCCGATTCTCACAAGCTCGGGATCGTATGCGTTTATCATGTTTGCCACCATGATTGCGTTTATCCTTGATATTCTCTCAACAATCTCTGTTGCGACCTTGTCTGTTTTGTAGTGATCGAATAGGGCCTTCGCGGTGATCTTCCCGCTTGAAAGCTTCGATTCGGAATTCTTGTATTCCGTGCCCATCAGCTCTTTTACGTATCTTGGGATCCCGTTTCCTCCTGCGTATGCCTCCCAATGCCCGTATCCGCCGCAGCTGCATCTGAGGCTGCTGTCGAAGTTCACGGTCATGTGCCCTACCTCGTGCGCGTTCCCGTCCTTTCCCCAGACCAGTTTGCCATCAAGTATCACTCCAGCCCCGATTCCCGTGCTCAAAGTGGCGTATACAATGTTCTTGAACTTCTGCCTGTTGTCCAAGAATCTCTCGGCCACAACCGCAGCAGAGCAGTCGTTTATTAGGCTCGCCCTCACCCCGAACTTCCTTTCGACCTCCTTTACTATCTTGAAATCCTTGACGTCAAGGTTGGGCGGGTTCAGCAGGATGCCCGTCCTTGCATCCATGGGCCCAGGTGCGGAAATCCCGATGTTCCCTATTCCGCTCTCCCCCCTGATTGTCCTTTTTATCTGCTTTGCAAGATTTGCGAGGTCTGTTTTCTCCACGGTTTTCCGGAGGATTTTGTATTCCGTGCTGTCCACTGCAACGACTGCGACCCTTGTCCTTGTGCCCCCGATGTCAATACCGACTATCTTTTGCATCATTGCATCAACCCTGATGGCGTTCGCCTCTTTAAAAGCCTGAGCTAGTAATCGTTTACTTTGAAGGGGAAAGATTCACTTCGATGCCGCTTTTGCCTATCGCAATTAGCCTCCTCCCCGAGACGTCCATTATGGTGATCGATGAATTCGGTATCGGGGCCTGCGAGTTTGGCATCAGGTCATCGTCATATTTTGCATCGATGCAAGCGACTGCCGCGCGTATCGGGTCGTAGTGCGAGACCGCAAGGGAAACCGTGCCCTTTGGCAGCGCGTCCATGAAGTCGCCCATTCTTCCCTTGAGCGAATCCCAGCTCTCCATGCCCCTGCTGTAGTTTGACCTTATCTCATCTGCCACGTACTCCCTCATCATCTCTTTCGATTCGAATTTTTTGCCGTCAAAGCTTCCGAAGCCCCTCTCCGTTATCCTGCCGTCTACCCTTGGCCTTGAGCCTATCGCCTTCGATATTATCTCCGCAGTCTGGATCGCCCTTAGGAGTGGGCTCACAAAGAGGCGGTCCGGCCTGGGAATCCTCCTCAGCTCTGCCGCTGCCGCCTCTGCCTGTGACACCCCCAGTGCGGTGAGCGGATATCCCGTCTTGCTGTTGCTCAGCATCATGTTTAGGTTGGTCTCGCTCTGCCCGTGCCTTACGAAGATCACAATCGACATTGTCTCATCCGGTGGGCCGGTAAATCAGTAGAAGATGCGAGCACGGGGATTTGAACCCCGGCTATTGGGTTGGAAACCCAAAGTCCTACCAGGCTAGACTATACTCGCAGTAGATTGTTATTGCCTCAAATGTTATTTAAAATGCGAGGATTTCGGCTCGTGGGCGAGGACAGTTATCGCAAGTATCATTCTCACAGCCTTCTCGATTGTCTTCTCGTCCATGCTGGGCAGGTTCGGGTTCCTCATCGAGATCGCCTGCTGGTGCGAGAGCGGTATGTGCACGAATCCCGCCTTGCGGATCTTCATCTCCTGGGCAAGCTTCATTATCTCGTAGAAAGCCTCGTTGCACATGTACGTTCCAGCAAAGAATGAATACTCCGCAGGGATCCCGCCCTTTTGCAGCGCGCTTCTTATTTTCTTGAGCGGAAGCTTTGAGCGGTATGCCATCTTCCCGTCCGCCTCAAGCGTCTCGTCGCTCTCGCCCACCTTTCCAATCGTGTAGAAGTTGTTGATCGCGACCCTCTCTAGCGAGACGTGCCCCTTCACCGCAAGGCCTGTCCCGATTATTATGTCCGGATTCTCCTTCATCACAGCCTCGCGCAGCATCTTTGCCGCGAGCCTGTGCTTTGTGGGAAGCTCGATCCCTATTATCCTGGCGTTTCTGATCCTCTTTCCGTTCAGCTGCCTTGCAATCACGCCGCTGAGGTTTGTCTCGTATTCGAGGTAAGGCCCGAATCCTGCCAGAAGTATAGTGTGCGCCATGGAATCGATACTTAAGCGCAGAAAAGGCTTATATCCCCATCATTCCGTCTTGATTATTATCGGGCCCTTGCGTATCTCCTTGCCGTTGTACGCGTACCTCCCCTCCCTTCTTGAGTCGTAGCAGATCAGCTTGAAGCCGAGCTCTGCCGTCTTGTCGCGCAGCAGCTCCTTGTCCCTTAGCATCAGGTTGTTCCCCTTCTCGCAGTACTCGTTCTTCTCCAGCTTGGAGTCGTGTATCGCCTTGTACTGCTCGAGCGAGAGCCTTTTCCCGTACTTAAATGAGGCGAGCTCGACTAGCGCAAGCTGCTCCTTCTTGTCGAGCCCGGTAACCACCTCCCCCCCGAAGACGGTGGAGGCTGATCCGCTGCCGTATGAGCCGAAGTAGAAATCCTTCGCCTTTGCCTTCTCCTTTATGATCTCGCGGATCAGGCTACCTGCTGCGACCCACATCGAGCCGTTGTACCAGTTGCCAGCGTATCCGGAGATCTTGAGCGCCTGATCAAGCCCAAAGCCCTCCTTGAACTTTCTGAACTCCTCGGTCTTTCTCATTTTTTGGTGGTAGGCCCACAGCGCCTTAACCCCTTCATGCTGGTTGAGGAACTCCATCAACGAGATCTCGCCGTTCTTGCTTGCCTGGTAGTGGCTCTTTATCACCTCAAGAAGGTACGCGATTGCCCCTGGGGAGGTGCCGATGGGCTCGCTCATCCCTATCTTCTCCTCGATCTTCTTTAGCTTCTCGGGGTTGTACTTCTTTAGCCAGTGGACGTAGATGAAGGAGGCGTTGTACTCCGCCTCCATCCTGTAGGGCACATGGCTCACAAAGTAGCTGTCCCTGCTCATCCCGAATTTCTGCTCGTACTTCTTGAACGCTGTCCCAAGAGTCACGACGTAGTTCACCTTAGAGCCGAACCCGCTGCTGACAGTTGGTATGTGGTCGTCTTGCTTGTAGAAATCGTATGTGGAGAGGTTGAAGTGCGCGGCCCTGTTGTCTAACTTTATGAGCAGCGGATCCTTTGTGAGGTAGACGAGCGCGGATCCCCCGCCCTGGGTCGCCTCGGCATTCGGCGCCTTCTTGTGGTCGTAGATTGCGATGTCCGTCCCGAGGATTATCGCGCCCCCGATCGAGCCGCTTATCAGCGATTGGTTTAGCGTGAAGACCGTCTTTGACAGGGCGGTGCACGCGAACTTTGTCTCAAGCGTGTCTGCGCCCCTCATCTCGGTTATGAACTTCTTTATGACCTCCTTCTTGTCTCCGCTGAGGCTCTTTGACTTATGGATTAATACCGGCTCAACTATCTCGAGGATTGCGGCTGTGAGTGCCCTGCTGCTCTCTGTACTACTCTCGGTCGCAACGTAAAATGCCCCTATTCCATACTCCGTGAAGTTCTCAAGGAGCAGCCTTTGCCTGAACAGATTGTCCACGAACCTAAGCAAATTGTTTGCCCCTATCGTGACATGGGTGTCGGAGAAGCCTGGGAACCTGAACATGTTTATCCCAAGGCCTGCCTTTATCCTGCCCACCTCGATTCCAAGGTGCTCGGAGATCGTCTCCGCAGTCACAAGATAGGGGGTGGTCTCAAGGCCTATATAGCTTATTCCGCTCGCAGCCTTGTTCTCCTGTGTGCCGTGAATGCTCGCCATGGGGATTACTTAGAAAGCAACATTTTTAAATGACGTTGTGGTGTTCGTCATTATGCACGGAGCGCATTTTTGATAGAATCAGTCCCCTTCTTCGGGAACATCGCGATCCCAAAAACATCCGAAGGCCCGACCACCTCTTT
>JAGWHA010000006.1 GCA_028867095.1 Microcaldota archaeon
AACAACAAGAACATCGTTCTTAGCGAACTCATCGGCCTCAAAGCAAAAGTGACAAGGTGCCTGGACAAAAAGCAGGTAGGCTTGCAGGGCTTAATCATTGATGAAACAAAAAACATGTTTTTCCTCGAGACAAAACATGGAACTAAGAAGGTTGTTAAGAAGTCAGCAACATTCCGGCTATACGCTGGGAACAAATCGTATGTTGTAAAGGGAGAGGAGGTAAACTTCCGACCCGAAGATAGGCTGGAAAAGAGCCTGAAGTATTACAAAAGAAGAGAGCTGAAGTGATTAATTGGAATGCAACGACCCTAAGTGCGCAATACACGGAGGACTAAAGACCCGCGGAGCCGAGTTCACAGGGAAGGTTGTGAGCGACAAGGCGAAGAAGACCGCGATCGTCGAGAGGGATTACACTAGATACATGTACAAGTACGAGAGGTACCTCAGAAAGAGGTCGAGGATACCTGCGCACAACCCGGAGTGCATATCCGCAAAGACGGGGGATCTGGTCAAGATCGCTGAGTCCAGGAAGCTCAGCAAGACGAAGGCATTTGTGATAACTGCGATTGTCAAGAAAGAAGGTTAGTGAATGAAGGGCTTATCATCAAGAATATCAAAAACACTCGTTCCAGGAGCTGTGCTCACCTGCGCTGACAACAGCGGGGCGCTCGAGTTCAGGATGATCCACATCATCGGAAAGGGGGGAAAGCACGGGAGAATGGCAAGCGCAGGAGTAGGCGATGTCATCTCGGCAAGCGTTAGGAAGGGAAACGCAACATACCTCAAGAAGCCGGTCCGGGTGGTAGTCATAAGGCAGCGAGACGAGATAAGGAGAAGCGGCAATATGCGCGTTAAGTTCGAGGACAACGCCGGAATTATGATCAACGAGGAAAACCTGCCGATAGGCACAGAGGTCAAGGGGGCCATGGCAAGGGAAGTAGTCGAGAGATTCGTGAAGGTTGCGGGAATCGCATCCAGAATCGTTTAAGTGATGTTATGTTCGTACAAAGCAGCAAGCCAAGGAAGCAGCGCAAGTTCAGGTTCACTGCGCCGCACCACTTCAGGCAGAGGTTCGTTCACGCCCACATCTCCAAGGAGCTTGCGACAAAGCTCGGGATAAAGAAGCGAACGCTCGCAGTTCGAAAGGGGGACACGGTGAAGGTTATGGCAGGCGCGCAGAAGGGCAAGAGCGGAAAGGTGCAGAGCGTCGACATGCTCAAGGGAAGGATTACGATCGAAGGAATTGCACGAAAGAACATGAAGGGCAAGGAGAGGTTCATACCTATCAGTTCGTCTAACATTTATCTCATCGAGCTCGACCTGACAGACAAGCTTAGGGTCGCGAAGATCGATGAGTCAAAGGTTTCCGCAAAGGCGGCGACTACAAAGTGATAATATGGCAGGAAAAGGAGGAAGCAAACATCTCAAGAGGCTCGCAGCGCCAAACTACATGGGGCTGAAGAGAAAAGAGTCAAAGTACATACTCAAGCCAGTTCCAGGGAGGCACACGCTTGAGAGCAGCGTCGCGCTCGCAACATTCCTAAGGGAGATGATCGGAGTAGCAGGAACGGCGGCAGAGGCAAAGAACGTCATAGTCAACGGAAAGATCGAGATAAACGGAAGGGTCAGGAAGTCCCAGAAGTACCCGATTGGATTCGGGGACATCGTCAAGCTCATACCAAACGACGAGAGCTATTTGATAACCGTAGGAAAATACGGGGTGTTCGAGGCAAAGAAGCTCGCCAAGGGTGAGCACAAGAGGACACTCAAGGTCATAGGGAAGTACACAGAGAAGGGAAAGAAGCAGATGATTAGGCTAAACAACGGAAACATAGTCAATTACGACAAGGAAGTCATGGTCAACGATTCAGTAGTTGTGGAGAACAGAAAGATCTCAAAGGTCCTGAAGTTCGAGGAGGGGGCGCACTGCATGGTGCTAAAGGGTATCCACTCCCCTCTGGGCGGAAAGATAACTGAGATAAAGAAGGGAACCTCTCTAAGGGACGCAACCGTCAAGGTTGAAAACAAGGAAGGCGGATTCGAGACTCTGGTCGAGAACATAATCGTGGTCGGTGCTTAATATGACAAACCCTATGCAAGAAGTAAGGCTTGAGAAGGTGGTGGTAAACATAGGCATAGGCTCGAACGACAACCTCTTCCAGAACGCAAAGGCGCTCATACAAAAGCTCACCGGCAGAAACGCGGTGCAGACAACCGCAAAGAAGAGGGACCCATCCCTTGGAATAAGGAGGGGGCAGATCATCGGTTCAATGGTTACGCTCAGAAAGGATGCAGCAAAGGACATGCTCAAGAGGGCTCTTGAGGCAAACAACTTCGTGATAAGGGAGAAGTCGATAAACGACAACTCAATCAGCTTCGGGATAAAGGAGTACATAGACTTCAACGCGGTCAAGTACGATCCGAAGATCGGAATGCTCGGGATGAACATAAACGCCAACTTCTCAAGGAGGGGAAGGCGGGTCGAGTACAGAAGGAGGGTCAGGAGCGTTGCGGCTGACGAGCACAGGAAGGTGACAAAGGCGGAGATAATCGAGTATGTCACAAAGCACTTTGGTGCTAAGGTTTCAAGCGAATAATTGTGATCAAATGAAAGTTAGATATGAACTTAGGCAAAGGGGTCGCGGACTGAGAAAGTGCAGGATCTGCGGAGGATCAAGGGCAGTGATAAGGTCATACAAGCTCTACATCTGCAGAAGGTGCTTTAGGGAGACCGCAAAGAACCTCGGGTTCGAGAAGCTTTCGTAAAAGTTGAGACAATGGATTTACTAGCAGACACAATAAACCAGATAAAGGTGAACGAGACCGCAGGACTTGGATACTGCGTGATCAACGACACCAAGCTGATCCGGGCAGTGGTAGAGGTCATGAAGAGAAACGGCTACATAGCCGGATTCGAGGAGGTCAAGGAGGGAAGGTTCAACAAGCTCAAGGTCATGCTCGCAAAGAGGATTAACGACGTCGGAATCATAAAGCCGAGGTTTGCGGTCGCGCTTGCGGACTTCCAGAAGTACGAGACAAGGTACATCCCAAGCAAGGACTTTGGAATCTTGATACTCTCAACGGCCAAGGGAATCATGACCAACAGAGAGGCAAAGGAGCAGAAGACCGGAGGAAGGCTGCTTGCGTATGTTTATTAGATTGTGATATCATGTTCGAACTGCAGATCCCAAACGGAATAGAAGTCCATGTTGAGGGCAACATGGTTACCGTGAAGGGCAAGAACGGAAGCACCACAAAAAAGTTCAGCGACAAGTTCGTGAAGATCAAGGTGGATGGGGACAAGGTGGTACTCAATCCGACAAAGGAGAAGAGGCTCCTAAAGAAGTCGCTTCTGGCCGAGAAGGCATTCTCAACGGAGCTAAAGAGCGCGCTTGAAGGTGTTGAGAACGGATACGAGAAGAAGCTTCAGATAGTCTCTGCGCACTTCCCAATCTCGCTTGAGGTGAAGGGAAAGATCATATTCATAAAGAACATCTTCGGGGAGCGAATCCCAAGGCAGGTAAGCATACACGGGGAGACGAAGATTGAGGTAAAGGGCCAGGAGGTCAAGGTGAAGGGCGTCGACATATACGACGTCACGCAGACAATAGCGAACATAAGGAAGGGCTGCTATGCCTGCGGGAAGGACACCAGAGTGTTCCAGGACGGCCTATACATTGTCAGAGAGGAATAATTGAGATTGTGATAATTATGATGCAGAAAAAATCCCACCCGAAGTTCGTAGTTCCAGGTTACAACACAAGGAACAGGGCAAGGGTAAAGCATAGATGGAGAAAGCAGAGGGGAGTGGACAACAAGAAGAGGATCGCCCTGAGCGGATACGGAGCAATGCCGCACATCGGATACAAGAACATGCCTGGAGTGAGGTTCATGCGTGCAGACGGAAAGCAGGAGATCCTTGTGCACAACGAGAGCGAGCTCATGGCCGCGACAAAGATGGACGTGGCAAAGGTGGTCGCAGTTATCTCGCATGACGTTTCAGCAAGAAAGAGGATTGCAATGCAGGCAATCGCAGACAAGGCAAAGCTAAGGATAGCAAACAGGCTAAAGGAGAAAAAGGTCGTGCCAAAGGAGAAGAAGCCGGAGAAAAAGGTTGCTGAAAGCAAGGCAAATGACAACAAGGTTGAAACAGCGGTGAAATAATGAGTCTCAAATTCGCAAAAAGGATCGCCTCGCAGGTAATGAAGAGGGGCGGAAGCTCGATTCGATTCAAGCCTAGCGCGCAGGCAGACATTGCAAAGGCACTCACGCGAGAGGACGTGAAGAGGCTGATTGCGGAGGGCAGCATAATCGCGCTCCCTGCAAAGGACAACGTCAGCGCAAGGGCGAAGATACTCAGGCAGAAGAGAAAGGAGGGAAGAAAGAGAGGCCCTGGAAGGAGAAAGGGAACCCTCAAGGCAAGATCTGGCACCCTAAAGTGGGAGAAGAAGGTCAGGTCGCAGAGGATGTTCCTAAACGAGCTAAGGAGCGCAAACAAGCTCGACAAGAAGGTGTTCAGAAAGTTCTACCTGCTTGTGAAGGGCAACGCATTCAAGGACAAGGCCTCGATGATGCTGCACATGAAGGAGCAGGGCATAATAGTAACGGAGGCGGAGCTCGCAAAGATCAACGAGAACATCAAGAAGAGCTACGAGTGATTAGATGGTAAAGCATAATATTCAAGAATTAAAGTTCCGAAGGCGCAGGGAGGCCAAGACAAACTACCACAAGAGGCTGGCCCTGGTCAAGGGAAACATGGACAGGATAGTGATTAGAAAGAGCAACCGCAGGATCATCGGCCAGATAGTCCGCTACCAGGAGAAGGGAGACCTTGTTAGATACAACGTCGACTCAAGGGAGCTGGTCAAGCTGGGATGGCCAAGCAGAAGCAACAGGTCAACTGCATACCTCACGGGAATGCTTCTTGCCTCAAAGGTAACCGAGGCTGACAGAAAGCACGAATTCATACTAGACATCGGGCTCAGCTCGCCTGTCACAAACTCGATACCGTTCGTCTTCGCAAAGGGCGCAATGGACAACGGGCTGAAGGTCCGCGGAACATTTGAGATAGAGGAGAGCGTATACGACGGCTCGATCCTTGCGAACTACGCAAAGGTCCTCAAGGAGAAGGAGCAGAAGCTCTACGAGAGGCAGTTTGGCGATTACATAAAGAGCAAGGTTCCGGTAGAATCTGTTCCGAAGCTGTTTATGGAGGCAAAGGAGAAGATAAAGGCGGCAAAAAAGTGATTGATTGAATATAAGATATGATAGAAGAGAGAGGGACGTTGTCAAGTTCAATCCGGAGAGCTGGACCCCGAGGACAAAGATCGGAGAGCTCGTCAAGACAAAGCAGATAGTGAGCCTAGAGCAGATCTTCGAGGGAGGAAAGCCGATAAAGGAGGTGGAGATAATCGACACGCTCTTCCCAGACCTTGAGACAAAGGTTCTGGAGGTGGCATCAGTGCAGAGGATGACCAAGAACAGCAGAAAGCCAAAGTACAGGGCAACTGTCGTGGTCGGAGACAGAAACGGGCACGTCGGATACGGAACAGGAAAGGACGTGGAGGTCAAGCCAGCGATCGATTCAGCGATAAAGGACGCAAAGAAGAAGATGATTGCAGTCAACTTCGGATGCGGATCGTGGGAATGCAGCTGCGGAACAACGCACAGCCTCCCGCTTCAGGTCACAGGAAAGTGCGGAAGCGCACAGATCATACTCAAGCCGGCCCCAAGAGGAGTCGGCGTCGTCGCCGGAGAGGTGGCAAAGCAGGTTCTTGAGGTCGCGGGAATCAAGGACGTGTGGAGCTTCTCAAGGGGAAGGACAAGGGACATTTACAACATAGGCCTTGCGACATTCAAGGCGCTAAAGGGAGTAAGCAAGCTAAAGAACATCGACAAACTCAAACTGAGCGGCTAGAGAGAAATCGTTATAAGCTTTACTTACCTAACATTATAGTCATACGGCCATAGGTACAGGGAAACGCCCAAACCCATTCCGAACTTGGAAGCTAAGCCTGTTCACGACACGAAATACTTCTTAACTGTGGGAAAGCGTGTTGCCGTCTGACACTTTAATTTGAACCCCTAGCTTCGCCCACGCGCTATATCGAGCGCCTTATCAAAAACTCGGCGAGCTGCTTTAGCCTCTCCTTCGCCTCGGAGGGGAGCAGCATCTTTTCTATCTCCTGCCATGCGTTGCTGACGATGTTCTCCATTACCTTTTGCGCGTACTCCTTTGAGCCGTACCTGTCGATTATGGAGATCGCCTCTGCGATGAGCTTAGGATCGCTTGTGTGCATGTTTAGGATTGCAATCAGCCTCTGTGCATCCGTCTTGGACGCCTTCTGGAGCGCGTGTATGACGAGCATGGTCAGTTTCCCCTCGGTTATGTCCTCGCCCACTCCTCCCTTGCTCTTTGAGACCGAGCTTGGATAGATGTTTAGCAGATCGTCCTGTATCTGGAATGCGACGCCTATTGTCGCGCCGAACTTGCCCAGCGCCTCAACCGTGTCCTCATCCGCTCCTCCTAGCACTGCACCGATCTTGGCGGCCATCCTGGCAAGGACTCCGGTCTTGTCGAAGACCATCTGCAGGTAGTTGTCGGTGCTTATGCTCATCGGATCAATCAGATGCTTGTGCCAGGTAATGTCAGTTGCCTGACCGATGCTAAGCCTTGTCATCTCCTTCACAAACACGGTGAGAACCTGGTTCTTTGATTCCTTGGAGAGCTTTGAGCTGTCGGCAAGGGCGACGAGCGGGAAGAAGTACATGAAGTCGCCAAGGTTTGTGGCGATGTCGATTCCGTACTTTATGTGCAGCGCAGGCTGGTTCCTCCTCATCGGCGAGTTGTCCTCTATGTCGTCGTGGACAAGGGTCCCGTTGTGGATCACCTCGGGAATCAGGGAGAACTCCACAAAGTTTTCCGAGTTCTTGCCAAGAGCATCTATGATAAGAAGCATCAAAACAGGCCTCCACCTCTTTCCTCCTGAATTTAGTAGGTATAGTGAGGGCTCAAGTATTCCTTTCTTTATGGTCTCGGGGTCGTAGTGGTATCCGCTCCTGCCAAGCAGCTTCTCGATGCTCCTGTTGGAGGATACCATTGTGAGAGATTCGTGTATGATCTTGTTTATCTCCTCCGCCCTATTCTCCAGATACTCGTTTATTCCTGATTCGTTTTTGCCAGTTTTCATCTTATGCACCCCTAATTAGTACGGCCCAAAACGAAATACGCTATCGATCCAAGCCTCTTCTTTGCCGCAGAATCTGGCAGCAGCTTGTGGACCTCCTTCCAGGCCTTGGAAAGCTCGTCCATTGCGATCTTTTCGGCCTCCTCCCTGGCCCCGTACTTTGTTATTATAGAAATTGCCTCTTGTATTAGCTTCTGGTCTTTTGTGTGCATGTTAAGCAGCACCTCCAGCCTATTTCTGTCGGCAGGGCTTGCGGATTCAAGGGTCTTTATCACAAGCAGGCTCTTCTTGCCCTCGGTTATGTCGTCCCCCACACCTCCCTTGCTCTTTGACACAGAGCTCTCGAAGAGATTTAGTATATCGTCTTGTATCTGGAACGCGACGCCAAGCTTTGAGCCGAACTTTCCTAGCGCGTTGACAGTCTCCTCGTTTGCCTCGCAGAGGATTGCGCCGAGCTTGCACGCAAAGCTTATCAGAACTCCGGTCTTGTCGTTGACCATCCTAAGGTACTTCTCCGAGCTTATCTTCTCTAGGTCCACATCCCCCTTGCTCCAGACTATGTCGGTAGCCTGACCGAGGGAGATCCTTGTCATGTCCTTGAAGAATGTAGAAAAGATCTTGAACTTGGTCTCAACGGAGAGCTTTGGGCTGTCCACGATTGCGACAAACGGGAAGAAGTACATGAAGTCTCCCGCATTTATCGCTATGGCGTTCCCGAAAGATTCGTGGACCGTCAGGCGGTTCCTCCTGTACCTTGACTCGTCCTCAATGTCGTCCTTTATCAGCGTCGCATTGTGTATTACCTCTGGGACCAATGTGAATTCTATGAAATTGTCCGGATTCTTGCCGAGCGCCTCGACCACCAAATAGGTTATGGCAGGTCGCAGCCTCTTTCCGCCGCCCTCGAGCAGATACATTGACGGCTTTATTATTCCCTGCTCGATTGCTTCGGGGTCGTATTCGTATCCGCTTCTGCCCAGAAGCTTCTGCACGCTCCTATCTGAGCTAACTAGCGAAAGAGAGTCGCCAAGCATCTTGTCGACCTTCCTTGCGTACTCCTTCATGAACGCGGTGACATCGCTTAGGCTCTCCTTCATCTTCTCCAGCTCCTTTTGCGTATCTTTTGGTTTATGCCCTATCAAAGAAATTCCTCAGGTAGTTGCATTTAGCTTGGTTTGACCTCTATTAAATACTTTTACATTGCTTCGTCAAAAGCTTCTGCTTGGCGCATGGGTTAAACTAAATGAGATTAAAAATTAAAAAAAGGAGTGGGGATTATACCTTTACTTCTCCGCTGTCGATCTTCTTGATCATCTCCATTGCGCCGATGCCCTCCACGGTTATGTTCATGCTCTTGCAAGTCCCGATGACCTGCTTCACCTTGTCTGCGAGCGTGTTTCCATAGAGCGAGGCGTCCTTTGCCTTTGCGACCTTCTTGAGCTGCTCAAGAGTTATGTTGCCAACGACCTCCTCCTTGTTCTTGGCGCCCTTTGGTATCCCGATCTCCTTGAGTATCAGAGCGCTTGTTGACGGTGATCCGACCTCGACTACGAACTCTTTTGTTGAAGGGTTGACCACGACCTTGACTGCGATCTTCATTCCCTCGAATGCCTTAGTCTTTGCGTTGATCTCAGCAATTATTGCGGTCACGTTGACTCCAAGAGGCCCAAGAGCTGGACCAAAAGGTGGCCCTCCCGTCGCCTTTCCTCCTTCGATTAATCCGTTTATTGTTACATCTGCCATGTTTACACCTTTTCTGCCTTCTGAATTACCCTTGCTATGTTGGACTTGGTTGTCACCGGTATAGGAACAGCTACGTCCATCAGTTCAACAGTAATTTCATCTTTTGTCGAATCTACTTTAATTACCTTTGCCTTGTACCCCTTGAACGGGCCCGAAAGGAACTCTACTATGTCGCTGATCGCAATCTCCTGAACCGTCCTCTTGACATCAAGCATCTTGTCGAGCTCCTCCTGGCTGAGCGGCTTTGGAAGCATGCCCTTGACGTGCGGCTCGTTCATTATGAGCTCTCTGCAGGCGACCTCGTTCTCCGCCTCGATTATCAGGTACCCCCTCATGCCCTCGACCAGGACGATCGAATCGATGTTGAGGCTCGACTTTGACACCTTGTATTCGAGTATGTCTGCGGTGATCTTCTCCTGGCTTGATGTTACTCTTACAACGAAATACAATTCATCACTCTTCTTTAAGCTTAAATATTTTGAACATCCTACTTTCTGCTATGATTGGCCTTCGAGCAAGCAGGAAGGACGCCGAGAAAGCAAGGCGCTTCTTAGCAAAGCACGCTCTGCTAGACAATCACTACAAGATATATGGGGACAATTCATTTATATACTTACCTGTCGTCCCGAATACTGAGGACAAAAAAGTGAAATCGGCGGCGGAAAAACTCGGGGCAAAGGTGGTAAGGGCCAGCTTTGAGGGTGCAGAAAACCCCAGCGCATACAGGCAGCTGCTAAAGAAAAAACTTGGAGACAGGTATGGAGAGGTCACCAAGAGCTACGACATAGTGGGAAACATCGCGCTCATTGATGTTAAAGGTAAGGCGGCGCTACAGACAGCAAAGGCGATAATGGAGACGAACAAGAACGTTGAAACCGTGATAAGCAAGGACAGCGCGGTGGGGGGAAAATACAGGACAAGAAAATACAGGCATGTTCTAGGAAAGAAAAACTTTGTAGCGACATACAGGGAGAACGGGGTTGTGCTAAGATTTGACATACGCAAGACCTTCTTCTCCTCAAGGCTCGCCTTTGACAGGCTGAGGATCGCAAGGCTTGTGAAGAAGGGTGAGAACGTCATCGTGATGTTTGCAGGGATGGGGCCTTTTGCAATTGAGATAGGGAAGATGCAGAAGGATTCGAATGTCGTTGGGATAGAGCTCAATAGGAGTGCCTATAGTTACATGAAGCGGAACATAGCCCTAAACAAAGCTACGAATGTTACCGCAGAACTGGGGGACGTAAAGAAAGTTGCAAACCGATACAAGCACTTTGCTAACAGGGTGGTGATGCCCCTGCCTACTGATGCGTTTAGTTTCCTTGGAGCGGTGGTGAAAGTTGCAAGGAAAGGGTGTGTTGTCCATTACTACGCATTCGGCGAAAGGAAGAGCGCATTTGAGCAGAACACAAAAAAGGTGAAGGAGTTTTTCTTAAGGCATAATAGAAAAATAAGAATCCTTGACAAGAGGGTCGTAAGGCAGTACTCCCCAAAGCAGGTAGAAATTGTGCTCGATATACTGCTGCGGTAGCAATTATACGAAAATAGGGCAAATGTTTAAAATGGAGGAAAACAGATTGAATCTGTGTCTAAATGCAGGTTTTAAACAAAACAAACGACAATTCTTACGAGAGATTTCCATCGATAATTGAGGCGATTAGAGATCTGGGCGGAAGCAGGGAGCAGAAGGCAAAGTTTGCTGATCTTGTATTAAACAAGATATATTTCGAGCAAAACCATGTTTACGATTCAGTGCGCAGAGGCATGGGATACGACGCATTCTACGGCGAGGAAAATGTGAACATATTCCAGAACGCGCTTCTTAGGGAATTTAGAAACAGAAATCAGCTATACGAGCGGCAGGAGAATAACCCCAAGGTAAACGTTGCAAAGCTCTCGGGAATGGCCGACATCAGGTCGAATAGCTTCGACAAAGAGATTGTCGCGATAATCAAAACCTCAAGGAGGCAGGTAGGGCTGTGATGTTTTGACGATGGAAATTGGCACAAAAAAGAGGCAACAGCCCACTGAAATTGGCGCCGAGAGCAGATTGTACCTGTACGGTGCGCAGAGCCCGCTGGTTTTGCAGGAAAGATGGAAGTACCTAAGGGTGGCCTTTGACACCTTGCCAAAGGATGTCTTCAATGAGGTGGCAAGCGCAAGGGGGGCAGGAAGCATCCTAAAGGAGTACGCGTATTCAATGATTGAATCGCATCTGAACAAGTACGAATTCGGAAAAAAAGACGTGCAAAGAATGATGCGGGAGGAGGACATCAGGTTCACGAGCAGAAACAGCATAAAGGCCGAGGTGTATAGGATGTTTGAGCGCGTCGCCATGGAGGTCGCCAAAAAAAGGGAGCTGAGAAGCGCGGAGTTTTGGGACGAGTTGTAGGACGAGTCTTAAGCAACCAATAAAAACCTTTTCAAACATATACATATTGTAAAGTAAGGAAAACATTTCGTGTTTTTTATGGCAAAGAAGAACCTTGAGAATAAGCTACTGGTCGTGGTGAGGGTCAGAGGCAGGACCAAGGTAAGGACAAGCATCACAGAGACGCTCAACAGGCTCAACCTCAAGAGGGTCAACAACCTGGTGCTTCTCTTTGGAAGCAAGTCAAACATAGGCATGCTCAACAAGTGCGTGGACTTTGTCACATTCGGCGAGGTCAGCGAGGAGGTCCTCGCAAAGCTCCTTGGAAAAGGTGGAGTCGAGGCAAAGAAGGAACTGGTAGAGGAGCTCTCGAAGGGAAAGAAGATGTCCAAGGAGGTGGATGGGATAACACCGCTTAGGATGCACCCTCCAAAGCACGGGTACGAGGGAATAAAGACGGCATACGCGGCAGGCGGGGCTCTGGGATACAGGGGCGAAGAGATAAACAAACTGATAAAGAGAATGATGTGATTTCATGGTAATTAGGATTAAGAACACGAGCAGAAAGCACCTGGGCGCGAGGAGATGGGGCCACGGCAACATCAAGAACGCAAGGGGCTCGGGAGACAAGGGGGGAACCGGAAAGAGCGGAGCAAAGCACAAGTGGACATACATAGTAAAGTACGCAAAGGACAGGATTCGAAGAAAGGGATTTGTTAACAAGAACAGCGCGGCAACGCTTGAGGAGATTGACATTCAGATGATTTCAGAAATCGCAAACGCGTCGAAGGACGCAAAGCCTACGCTTGAGCTCGGGGGCTACAAGGTGCTCAGCGACGGAAAGCTCAGCAAGGCCGTAGTGGTCAAGGCAACCGGATTCTCAAAGAACGCGATGGAGAAGATAAAGAAGGCAGGAGGAGAGGCAATCAAGATATAATCTTGATGTGCGCCTAACAACAGTGTATTCATGGAAAGGATCAACGTAGCTTTTTATTCGGACACTTATCTTCCAGCGATGGACGGTGTCGTAAACTCGATGCTCAACTTCAAGAGCGAGCTTGAGCGGAGGGGACATAGCGTCTACATCTTCACGAGCGGGGACGCAAGGTCAAAGAGGCTCTACTCTGAGGACGATGTGTTTATAACAACGGGCATAAAGTTCAAGCCCTACCCTCAGTACAAGATTGCGCTCTTCCCCTACAAGTCGATAACCAACCTCAAGGAGCTCAAGGTGGACGTTGTGCACGCGCAGACGCCATTTAGCATGGGCCTTGCAGCGATGACGATCGCAAAGCTCGGCAAGTATCCGCTTGCAGGCTCGTTCCACACGATGATAAACGACAAGGCGGTAGTGGAGAGCTACTACCCGAAGAACAAGACGCTCAGAAGGTTCACAAAGAAGTACCTCTGGGAGTACACCAAATTCTTCTACAGAAGATGCGATGCAACGATCGTACCCACGGAGGCGGTCGGGAGCATGCTGGACAAGAGCGGGATAGACAACATCAGCGTGGTGCCAAACAGCGTAGACACAAAGAGATTCAGCCCGAAGATTGACGGAAGCGTCCTGCGAGAGAGGCTCAAGGTCTCTGAGGGGGAGAAGATGGTGCTATACGTCGGAAGGACTAGCAGGGAGAAGAGAATCGAAATCCTGCTCAGGGCTGCAAAGCATCTGTGCGCAAGGAGAAAGGACATCAAGTTCGTGATTGCAGGGACAGGGCCGGCGTTCGTTTACTACAAGAACATGGCGGCAAGGCTGGGGGTCTCCGACTACGTAAGGTTCATCGGCTTTGTGGAGCAGGACAAGCTTGCGCGGCTCTACGCCGCATGCGATGTGTTCTGCATACCATCCACCTTCGAGACGCAAGGAATCGTGGCCCTTGAGGCGATGGCGAGCGGGAAGCCAGTTGTCGGCGCAGATTACTTCGCGCTAAAGGAGCTGATACAAAGCGGGAAGAACGGCGAAAAGTTTACGCCAGGAGATTATGTGGCCTGCGCGCAAAAAATAGAAAGGGTTTTAAATAATTCCAACACATATAAACAAAGAGCAGTAGAAACGGCAAAATCATTTGCGATCGGCAGGGCGACGGACAAGTTGATTGACGTTTATAGACTAATCTTGGACAATAACAACGGCTAGGCGATTTACTGGAAGGAAATGCGAAAACAGAACAGGAAGTGAAGACAGAGAATGCTAAACCTATTATTCCTCTTTCCCCTAAGGAACAGAAGATAGGCGAGTTGAACAAGGGCATAGAGGAGGAGAGGAAGAAGAGGCTAATACTCATCGACAGCATCAAGAGGCTGCGCCACAAGATGGCCTACAAGCAGGCCGAGCTGGCGGCGCTCTCCAAGCTGAACCTCGCAAAGCCGCCGGAGAACAGGGGAAAGAGCATCGGATACCTAAAGAGGATGAAGGAGAGGCTCGAGTTTCGGATCTCAACAGAGGCATCCTCGCTCTCGACCGAGAAGGAACTTATCCGAAAGATAAACGACATCGACGCAGAGCTTGACGCTGCCATAAAGAGCTACAAGCAGCGAAAGAAGCTGGATTTGATAAAGGGCGACATCGAGGACGCGATAAAGCAGTCGGAAGTCATAGAGAAGCAGATCCTGGAGTCAAACAAGGCGCTCGACGACCTCTATGGGAAGCTCAGGTCGCTAACCGGCTACAGCGGCGAGAGGGGAGGGGGAGACAGGAGAAATGGAGGAGGCGAAAGAAGGCCAAGCAAGCCGCAGAAACAGCAGGAAATAAGCCTTGCGGACATTGCAGTGATAAAGGACAAGAAAAATGGAAACAGTGAATCTGATAACGAGATAGAGATCAGTAGTAACTAAAAAATACGGACAGTACAGATGATATAAATGAAAATAAAGTTTTACGGAGCAGCGGGAGAAGTTGGAAGAAGCTGCATTCTAATTGAAAGTGCCAACACAAGAGTTTTGCTTGATTGCGGAATCAAGCTAGGGAAGCAGGAGCAGTATCCTGTGATCGAGGACAGCGAGTTCAAGACGATCGACGCGATCGTTTTGTCCCACGCGCACCTTGACCACTGCGGGTATCTGCCCCATGTCTTCAGCACCGGGTTCAACGGCTACATCTACACGACCAAGCCGACATTTGAGCTGGTGAATGTGCTACTCAGCGACTATCTGAAGATCTCAAACCCAAAGAACGTGACAAAGGAGGGGTTCAACAAGGTGAACAAGCACTACAAGATAGTCGACTACAGCCAGGAGTTCGCGATAAAGGGCCTAAAGTTCAAGCTGCTGCCGGCAGGGCACGTGCTTGGGAGCTCGCTTGTCGAGGTCTGGGACAGCAAGCACAGGCTGATCTACACAGGGGACATGAGCCTCAAGAAGACCAGGCTGCTTGAGCCAGCCCAGACGGAGAACCTGCACGATGACACGCTTATAATAGAGAGCACGAATGCCGGGGAGCAGGACGAGGTGCAGGATGACACGACAACGATCCAAAAGCTCCTTGCTAGCGTGAAGGACACGATAAATAGGGGAGGCAAGGTCGTGATACCGAGCTTCGCCGTAGGAAGGGCGCAGGAGGTTCTCTTCATACTAGACGACTACATGAGGTCTGGAGTGATTCCAAAGGTGCCGATATACATCGACGGGATGATCGGCAAGGCGATGCGAATCTACAGGCACAACGTGATCTACTGCAGAAAGGAGCTCCAGCAGAGGATTTTGATGAGTGAGGACGACCCGTTCAAGAGCGCAAACTTCCACAACGTCATGACAAAGCAGATGAGAAGCAAGATAATGGGGGAGCACGAGACGTGCATCATCGTCACGACCAGCGGGATGATCAGCGGCGGGCCTATACTCAAGTACCTGGAGAGGCTGGCGGGAGACGCCAAGAACAAGCTGCTCTTCGTCGGATACCAGGCTGAGGGGACGATGGGAAGGACGATAGTGGAGGGTGCAAGGGAGATCGAGCTCAACGGGAAGAAGGTCCAGATAAAGATGAGCGTCGAGATGCACAGGCTCTCGGGCCACGCGGACAAGGAGCAGCTATCTAGGTTCATAACCAAGATACACGGGCTCAAGAACATCTTCATAGTCCACGGCGAGGGCACCAAGGGCAAGTTCATGCAGGAGGCACTTGAGAAGAAGTACAAGGTGAACGTGCCGGTTTTGGGGCAGGAATACGAGCTCAACTGAAGGATTTAAATAACCAGATTGTTTAGGATACTATAGGAATGATCTAATGGAAACATGGAAAGGAATAACTGGAATAATAGTGTTCTTGGTAGGAGCATATGCCGCTTTTCAGGGGTACAACCAGGTCGGCCAGTGCAGCTCTGCGCTCGGCCAGATAGCGACCTTCTTGGGCTCACTCTTCGGAGGAAGCGGGGCGCAGGCGTGCTACAACGCGCAGATAATGGAGTACGGGGGAATTGTCCTCGCCATAGTCGGGCTGGTCATAATCTACTCCGCAGTGTCAAGAAAGGGCCGCAAGTAATTGCGACCTGACTTTCTTTTTTTTATTTTTCTCTTTCTAATTTTTATTCCAAACTCGCTTAGCGGCGAGCAATTTAAATAACTTGATTGCGATAATAGGTTGGTAAGAATATGCGAATAACAAAGAAGGTAAGGCACCAGCTAAAGATCAAGAGAAGCAAGAGATCTACAGGTTAGTTGCGCGGAAAAGCCGTCCAGGGCAATCTTTTTATATATTGCCGGACATAACAAATACAGCTTAAGATAGCTAATTTTCCCGCTATCACTGCAATCTGCAGGAGGGTTCAATATGGAACAGATAAAGTTAGAAGACTTCACGAAGTTTATCGAGGAGAACAAGGGCAAGAGGAAGTTCAAGCAGAGCGTAGAGCTTGCCGTGAACTTCAAGGGCATCGACTTCAACAAGCAGGACAACAAGCTAAACCTTGAGGTCAACTTGCCGCACGGAAAGGGCAAGGTAAAGAAGCTCGGTCTCTTTGCTACTGAGAAGACGCTGATCGACAATGCTGAGAAGCTTGGAATAGAGGTGTTCGACGGCGCAAAGCTCGACTCGCTCGCAGGGGATTCGGCGAGGATGAACAATTTGCTAAATTACGATCTCATAGCCCAGCAGAGCCTGATGCCGAACATCGCAAGGTTTTTGGGTCAGTTCCTGGGACCTAGAAACAAGATGCCAAAGCCTCTTGTGGGAAACATGACGCTCACCGCAATCTCAAACGAGATGACGAAGAGGATCACGATCAAGACGAAGGGAAAGAACCTCCCTACGGTACACTGCGTGGTGGGAAGCGAGGACATAGAGCCAAAGAAGCTCTACGAGAACATGCACGAGGTGCTGAACACGATAGTCAAGAAGATCGGGCAGAACAGGATCAAGTCCGCATACATAAAGCTCTCCATGAGCAAGCCTGTAAGAGTTGTTTGATATGATGCTCAAAGCCCAAAAGGTAGAATACGCAAAGAAGCTCAAGGCCGAGATAAAAAAGTACAAGGTGGTCGGAGTGCTGCCTCTTGGCGCAATACCCGACAGGCTGCTGCAGAAGGTTAAGAACCAGGTGAAGCCTGACACAAAGCTTGTCATCGCAAGAAAGAGTCTGATGCTCAAGGCGATGGAGGGGGACGAGAGGCTTTCAAAGCTAACCCCGATGATAGAGAAGAACGTCGCTCTAATACTCACAAACAAGGACCCGTTCGAGCTCCACAGGATTGTCTCTTCAAACAAGCTCAAGCTTGCCGCAAAGCCAAACCAGATCTCCCCGAAGAACCTCGACATCGAGGCTGGGGAGACGACGATACCTCCGGGACAGGCGGTCACAGACCTCAAGGCTGCCGGAATCGACGTTCAGATACAGAAGGGAAAGGTGGTTATCGCAAAGAACAAGACGCTTGTCGCTCAGGGCGCGAAGATAACCCTCGCAGTCGCAAAGGCGCTCACGATGCTTGACATAAAGCCGTTTGAGGTATCGGCATCGATCGGCGCGATGGTCTCTGACGGACTCTTCATAACAGGCGACGTGCTCACAATCACGCCGGAGCTTGTGACGACGCAGATCGCGCAGGGATTCAACGTCGCAAACTCACTCACAACGCAGATCGGATACGTAACGCAGTACAACGTCGGCACACTCCTCAAGAGGGGGTACCTCGGCGCACTCGGAGTCGGAATGGCGACAAAGAGCTACGAGCCGGGAATCGTCGAGAAGCTGATAGCAACCGCTGTCGGGCAGGCAATCGGAGTCTCGGTCGAGATTCCAGAGGCTGCAGCACCGGCGGCAGAGGCGCCTGCGCCAAGCGCATGAAATCATAAATCATACTTAGGTGAAAATAATGGAATACATATATGCTGCACTCTTGCTTGATGCGGCTGGAAAGGAAATTAGCGAAGAAAACTTGAAAAGCGTTGTTAAGGCGGCGGGGATGTCCCCTGATGAGGCGAGGGCAAAGGCGATCGTCGAGTCTCTAAAGAGCGTCAACATAAAGGACGTTATAAAGAACGCCCAGAACGTGCAAGTTGCCGCGCCAGCAGCTGCGGGAGCAGAGCATGCCGGAAAGAAGGAGAAGCCAAAGGAAGACGAGAAGAAGGCTGAGGAGGAATCCGCAAGCGGACTCGCAAGCCTCTTCGGCTAATCGGCCCAGAAGGCTTTTGGAAGCGCTCCTAGCTACGCGCTAGGAGCTTCCTTCTTTTCTTTTTTAGAAGCATTTAAAAGAATTTAGATGACAAAAGAGAGTATCGTGATATAATGGATGTTTACGTTGACAAGCCAAAGTGCACAGGATGCGACCACTGCAAGGACGTCTGCCCTGTTGCGGTCTTTGAGATGGTCCCGCTAGACAAGGATGTCAACCGCGACAACGCGCCTGAGGAGATGAAGTGGAAGGGCACCAACGACCCTACTGTCCATGCAAAGTTCGCAAACCTCCAGGACGGCCACACCCACTACACCCAAAAGTCGGTAGCGGTAAACGGAAGCGCATGCATACTCTGCCAGGCGTGCCTGATTGAGTGCGAAGGAGAGTGCATAACAATTCTCGACGACAACGGAGTCAAGTACCAGTCGATCTACAAGTGACTCTTTTTGACTAGGCGCACCTGTTTTTCGCAGTTAGGAAGAGTATTCTAAGTGTTCCAGTGGGAAACTTGCTAGGCGAAAACATTGCTGATTCATTACGTATTTTGTAGCTACGTTGTTGAGCTACAAGCGAGAAGACCACTGTTGAATGATCCAGACAAGGGATACGCAGTTGTTGATGAAAATGTGCCCACACCCGGATTTGATACAGTAGCATAGTAAGAACTGGTGGTTGAAGTCCCAGCAGGGCAATAGGTATACCCATTACTTGCCAAGACGGGGCATCCGGTCGCTTTCCCAGTAAATGCAGTCCATGTGCCTACCACACCGTTTGAGATAGAGGCATAATATCCAGTAGCCGCATTAGCTCCGCAATAAATGTATCCACCACTTACAAAACACGATAGAAAGTCTGCACCAACAGGATAGCTAGTTCTTGCAGTCCACGCACCAATTCCAGGAGTAAGGGGTGCAGAATAAACAAGGTTTGTAACTCCTGCTATAGGATAGTAATAACCGCCAACACAGTAGATGTAGCCGGCACTTGCAACGCAAGAGTTTGCCTCATAGTCAATTGGATAGTTGGTAGTTGCAGTCCATGCACCAATCCCGGAGGAGGATACTGTAGCATAATATTCAGCGTAGTTGCCTGTTCCGGCATAGCCTACGCCGGAACAATAAATATATCCGTTATAGATAGTGCACGAAAACCACCTATTGACGAAAGGGTAAGACGTTGTTGCAGTCCATGCACCAATTCCGGTGCCTGAAACTTGGGCATAATATGCTGCGGAGGTAAATGTGCTAGTATATCCACCTACGCAGAAGATGTACCCGTTATAAAGGTTACAAACGTGTTCTGAAATTACGCTAGGATATGCAGTGGTGGAGGTCCAAGTGCCTATTCCGGTAGAGGATAGTTGCGAGTAATAAGCGTTATTCACTGCGCCTGTTCCCTCTCCTCCTCCTCCAACACAATATATGTATTCGATTGTACTCGTAGTGGAAGTGGTCGAGGTGGTTGACGTCGTCGAAGTCGTTGATGTGGAAGTGGTCGAGGTCGTGGAGGTGGTGGAGGTTGAGGTTGTAGAGGTGGTGGAAGTTGTGGAGGTAGAGGTTGATGTTGAAGTGGAGGTTGTGGTGGAAGTGGAGGTTGAAGTGGATGTAGAGGTTGTGGAAGTTGAAGTGGTGGAGGTTGAGGTGCTAGTCGAGGTGGTGGTGGTGGAAGTGGTCGTCACGAAGGTTGCCGTCAGGGTCCCTTTTGCGGTGGCCTTGAGGGTGGAGGTCTGGGTGGAGGTTGAGCTGACGCTCAAGCCGTTGCTGACAATCCAGCTGTTGAACGCATAGCCGCTGGGAGGGGAACCATAGACGGAGTAGGCCAGGTTGTTGACTAGGTAGAGTATGTTGTTGTTTGGGTAGGAGACCCCGTTTACTATGATCTGCCCAGTGGTTGGCAGGGTGAGCAGGGTCACGTTGACTACCGGGTTTGTCGAGTAGGGGGAAACCTGGAGCGTTGCAAATCCGGTGGTGTTTATGGTGTTGGAGCCGACCACGGGATAGGCGCAGCTAGGGGAGCAGAGCTCATAGTTTATGGTGAACTTTGGGTTGACCTGCGAGCCCACATGGCTTATTCTTACCGGGATTGTGGCGTTGCAGATCACTGTCGCCCCCTTTGGCGCATTTGAAGGAAGGCAGTTGCCTGTGTAGTTTGTGGTGCTGACACTTGGGTAGAAGGTAAGTGCATTCGGGGGGAAGGTTATAGGCTGGCCCAGGTTGTTTGTGAATAGGAGCACGAACTTTGAGCCGACTGAGTTTGTCGTCAGCACAGCGGTTATGCAGTTTAGGCCGGGGGAGATGTAGCAGGTTGCGGGGTTGTAGCTGGTGGGATTGCTAGTTGTGACCACGACAAGTATGAATGCGAGGAACACGGCTATGCTGAGAAACGCCCAGGCGTAGGTAAGGAGGAACTCTACGGAAGATTGGGGCCTCATCAAGACACTTTGCTCGATAGGTTCATTGGCAGCTAAGGGATATAAAGATTATTAATTAAGGGTAAGACGATGATCGGCATCGCATACTCCGAATCTGACCCCGCGTCGAGGAACATGGCAGAGCACCTCATCAAAGAGCACGGATTTGAGGAATGGGAAATGCGCGGCGAGAGGTGCTGGAGAAAGGAACACGCGATACTGTGGCGCTCAATCTCGCCGCTCATAAGCGCCGAGGAGATTGACGACTTGGGGTTTGATTGCGTTTATTTCCTAAGCAGGCACAAGAGCGCTGAGGGGGTGCCTGCACTGACGACACACTCCCTCGGGAATTGGGGGAGGGAGGCTAAGCTTGGCGGAAAGCCCGGGCAGCTCTCCTTTGCCGCCCCTATGGAGATGCTCGGCATCATCAAGGGGATAGAGGGGATGGATTCGGTCGGGTTCGAGAAGACGTACGAGGCGACCCACCATGGGCCGCTGATGAAGACGCCATCGCTTTTCGTAGAGCTTGGGGGCGATGAGAGATCGATAAACAGCAAAATGATGGCGCAGCGCCTTGCCGATAAGGTGGACGCCGCAATTTTCGAAGAGGAGGCTGATTGCTCGAAGGTTGTCATGGGGATAGGAGGAACCCATTACCCGAGGAAGTTTACAATGCTGGCCATTGGGAAGGGATACGCCTTCTCCCACATAATGCCAAGATACGCAATACTCAATCCTGACGGGAGCGACAACCTGTCCGTTCTGGAACTAGTGCTTGAGAGGTCGAGCGCCGAACCAGAGGCTGCGGTGGTGGAGTGGAGGAGCCTGAGCGCAGTTATAAAAGAGAGAGTTCTAAATAAACTTGGCGAAATCGGTTTGGACCATGAAAGGGCTTAGATTTGGAGGTTTATTGAGCGCATTCATGCTCATCGTCTTGCTATCCGGAACGCTAAACGCCTACTACTGGTTCCAGTTTGGGGCCAGGGCAAGTAGTCTGGCAAACCAGAACAGCGGCGCGGCGGTAACGATACAAACGATATCCCCGCAGATGAGCAACTCTGGATCCTTGGGATACTGGGTGGGCGAGACGCTCGAGAACGGAGCATTCCTGCAGGTGGGGTACGTGATCGAAAACCAGAGCGGAATGTATCCCTCAAAGTGCGACGCCTCAGGATGCGGAGCGTACGAGCAGATAAAGGCAGGGGACGCACAGTGGTTCTACGAGTACTTCCCCTCAGGTTTTGACGGGGCGTTCCTTGGAGCAATAGGCCCTGACAACTCTGCAGGGACCAACGGCACATTCCACAACTATGCGTTTTACTATTCCGGAAATGTCTGGCACTTCAAGATCGATGGAAACGAGGTGGGCGACGTCGGCCTTGGGGCATCATTTTCAGGGGTCAGCGTGCCTGTAGCATTCGGCGAGGTGGCAAACACCTCAGGAGCCTACTCGGCGCTCCCGCAGGTAATCTTCTCCAATCTCTCGGTTTATAGGTCAGGATCCTTCACCCCTGTGCAGCAGGGGTTGGCGTACATTGGCTATGGGGTTGGGAGCCAGACTGGCCTGAGGAATCCATACGGGGTCGAGGAGATAGGCAATAGGATAAACTACTTTGCCGTCGGCTCAGGACTTGGGCAGCCCCACAACAACACCCAGCTGTGGAGCCTTGGGTACAACCTTGTGATAAACTCGAGCTACGCAAACATCAGCGGCAACACAAAGTACATAGCGTATTCGAACATCGAAATCTCAAGCCCTTCGGTGGTGCAGATAAGCTCTACGGTCAGGGAGAAGTTTGTCGGATGGCACGGCACAGGGCTGGGGTCTTATAGCGGGCCAGCAAACAGCACGACCGTGACGCTCAACGGCAACATAACCGAAACTGCCCTGTGGCAAAGGCAGTATCTGCTCAACATATCCTCACAGTACGAAAGTCCATTTGGAGGGGGATGGTATTTCAACGGCAGCACGGTCAACTACGGGATCGAGAGCGGGTTTGTGCAAAACAGCGCAGCCCAAAGGCAGGCTTTCGCAGAATGGAGCAACGGAAATAAGGCAATCAACGGGACGGTTGTTGTAGATGGGCCTTCCCAGATTAGAGCAACTTGGAACACGCAATACCTTGTCAACATAATCTCGCAGTACGGCAATGTCTCTGGCGGGGGATGGTATTACAACAACAGCGTTGCCAACATCTCCATAAAATCCTCCCCAATGGCAATTGATGCAGACACCGAGCTCGGATTCTTCGGGTGGAGCAACGGAAACAGGAATTCGAGCTTTTCGGCCAGGATAAACGGCCCAATGGTACTCACAACGCAGTTCAGGAACTTATATCTGACCAGATTCACGCCCCAGAATGCTGCCGGAGGGCCGCTGCAGGGCGTTGCGCTCTTCATAGGAAAGCTGAATGCGACAGACGGGACGTATCTGTTTGGCAACCAG
This sequence comes from Microcaldota archaeon, assembly GCA_028867095.1. The sequence continues at coordinate 22,764 of JAGWHA010000006.1, forward strand.
CAGTACACAATCTCTTACGCTTACTACAAAGGGGTCAAGATGACCGTCAATTCCAACTTCAGCGTAAACGGCGCAGGAACGGTAAGCGCCATGCTGCCCGTATACAACGTGAACATAGCGACAAGGGACCTCTTTGGGATGCCCGTGAATTCGCTTGCATCGCTGCAGTTCTCAAATGGGACGGTAATCGACTCATACACGGGGTCGACGGGAAGGATAGCCATTGAGAATGTGCCGTATGGATTCGTGGAGGGGAATGTGACATACCTTGGGATAAGGCAGCAGCTTGCCGCCAGGCAGGGAAGCGGAACAGGGGCGCTCTTTGTCTCTGTGTTCAACATAGAGGTATTCGCGGGTGTCGGATTGGTGATACTCGTCGCGTTCTTCGCGTCTCGGCGCTACTTTAAGGAGAAAACGCCGCCAAGCGCTCCTTAGATAAATTTATAATTTGTGGCAGTGGAATAGGTACTGTTTGGATGAAGACCCTGATAATAATACCACCAAAGGACTTCAGGGACGAGACGGTCTCCATGTCAATACTGATTCTCGGGAAATGGGGCGTCGCTCCAGTCATTGGAAGCTATACCAAGGATGGAAGGGAATGCGTAGGTGCGCACGGAGCTACATACAAGCCGGAGGTCAACGCGACAAAGCTCACTTCTGAGGGATACGATTCGCTTATCATCGCAGACGGGCCGGGAGTGGAAACCTACAAGCTCTACGATTTCATGCCGCTATCCAATCTGGTAAAGGACTTCATAAACAACAACAAGATCGTGGTTGCCATGGGCAACTCGGTGAAGGTAGTTGCAAGGGCAAATGTTATCACGGACAGGAAGGTTTCCGCGCCAAAGGACGAGGAGGTCTCAAGGCTGATTAGGATATACCGTGGAAAGGAGTCGGCAAACGAGATGGAGTACGACAAGCACCTTCTTACCGCCAAGAGCAACCAGAGCATCGAGCTGGTGCTCAACACGATGCTTGAGAACATGGGCGTAAAGTGACTACTTGTAGAATATGTGCTTCTCCTCCCCGCAGCGGCACAGATAGATTATGTACCTCTTTGAGCTTGCCAGCCTGACTCTGCAGTTTAGGCCAGGGATAAGTATGCTTCCGCACTTCTTGCATATCGAGTTTTTCACCTTGTCCGGCATCTTCGCCTTGTAGTGGGAGCTTATCGCCTTTGCGATTCTCACATACCTCCTTGCAAGCCTAAGCGACTCCTTCTCGCCCCTCTTTGTGCCGATGCTTGCAAGCTCAAAAAGCCTCTGTATCCTCCAGGTGGCGACCTCCTTTACTATCGGGTCCTTCTTTTGCATGATTAAAGCTTGGAGAGCAACCTATTATATCGTTTATGATTAATGGTATTGATGGTGCTATGAGGATCGAGAAGAAGATTTGGCCGCAGTACTTCGACAAGGTGGCAAGCGGGGAGAAGAACTTTGAGGTGAGGCTGGCTGACTTCAAATGCAAGGCGGGAGACGTTTTGGTCCTCAAGGAATGGGACCCAAAGAAGAAGAGGTACACCGGAAGGAGCATGGAGAAGTACGTAAAGTACGTTGCAAAGACAAAGGGGATGAAATTCTACAAGCCTGCAGAGATCGCGAAGTTCGGGCTGCAGGTAATTGGGCTTGGCGACGAATAGGGAGTGAAATTGGATGAAAATATCTTTTAGAACAGATGCAAACCTAAGAAAACTCCTTTCTATATACCAAGTCGGTGCTCCCGAAGCGATTACAAGGGCCATGTGGTCTTATCCCT